>JARLJC010000235.1 GCA_031291435.1 Alphaproteobacteria bacterium
ATGCCGCTGTTCAAATTTTCGTGCAAATCTCTTGCAGGAAAATGGCCGCCTTCGTTCATCGCAAGGCGCCGCCAGCGCATGAGATATCCGCGGCCTTCGCGACGCCGGGAGAATGATCCCGATTGTCGCGGCGCCTCGAGCCATGAGGCGCGCCGAACGACCACTCCACGCTCGAATCGCAAGCAGGATCGGGGCATGTGTTCATCGCGGCGCCGGGACCATCCCGCGGCGGGTTATGCAACCAGGCATCGCGCGCCGAGTTGACGTCCCGCGGAGTGTGGTGTACAAAAAATTACGTCCGAAACGTTTTTCGCTATCCGAAAAATGGCCAAACGTAAACAAAAAGGCGGGCGCACAAGGAGACAGAAGATGACGAAGATCAATATTGACATGCGCGGCCTCAACCCGGCTCCCGTGACGCCATTCACTCGCGACGGCGCGGTGGACTATGACGCAATCCACCGCCTTGGCTCCTGGCTCGGCAGCATTGACGGCGTCAAGAGCCTGACCGTTCTCGGGCACGCGGGCGAGGGCACATTCCTTTCGCAAGAAGAGCAGGCCGATGTCATTCGCGCCTTCGTCGATTCCGTCGGGGGCAAAATTCCCGTCATCGCCGGCATCACGCTGGAAGGCACTGCAGTTGCCGCCGAAGAGGCCAAGCGCGCCGTCAAGGCGGGCGCTACCGCCGGCTTGCTTTATCCATCGCATGGCTGGCTTCGTTTCGGCTATCAGACGGGCGCGCCGCAGGATCGCTATCGCGCCATCTATGAAGAGAGCGGCCTGCCACTGATCCTGTTCCAATATCCCGACGCCACCAAGGCGACCTACAACCTCGAAACCTTGCTCGAAATTTCGGCTCAGCCGGGCGTCTTCGCGATGAAGAACGGCGTACGCAACATGCGCCGCTGGGACACCGAAATTCCGGTCGTCCGCCGCGAGCGGCCGGATCTGCAGATCCTGTCATGCCACGACGAATATCTGCTTCACACGATGTTCGATGTGGATGGCCTGCTGGTCGGATACGGAAACATCGCTCCGGAACCGCTGATCGAGCTCATCAAGGCCGGCAAGGCGAAGGACTATGTCAAGGCCCGCGAAATCCACGACCGGCTCCTGCCAGTGACGAAGTCGGTCTATCACCGCGGTTCGCATATGGAAGGCACCGTCGCTTTGAAGTGGGCGCTTGTCGCGCGCGGTATTCTTGACCACGCCACGGTTCGCTCTCCGCTGTTGCCCCTGGCGGTCGGCGCCGACGCCGAGATCGCCGAAGCCATGCAGTCAGCCGGCCTCGGCAAAGTTCAGAGCGTCGCCAACAAGGCGGCGTGACACGGCACCGCCCCCAAAGTCTCCCTTTGCTGGCGACAATGGACGGGTTGAAGAAGAGCGGCGCGGATTCTCGCGCCGCTCTTTTTGTTTGCCTCCGCCATTTCTTGGGGAGGGAGCGCGCAAAGTGTTGCATTCAGGAGACAAGCCTGTCGAAACTTAGTCGATCCGTCGTCTATGCGCCGCAGTCGCTGAAACATACGAACAATGCTGGCGCTACATCACGTTGAAATAACCGAATAAAAAATAATTTACGGTGACGTTGCAGCAATCGGCGTCAAACGTTGCTTCGTATTGGCTCCCTTGACGAATTGCCTAAACTGCAACATAAGCGGTTGAAGCGGGCGGAAATAAGTTCGCAATCCGAAAAATTAAAATGGGCGGCTGTGCATCTGGGCGATTTTGCGGGCAAAGACCGGCTTTGGATCGCCCTCTTCAAACGCACAATAACCTGCATCCTGGGGGGAAAAAATGGTACGCGAAAAAAAAATCAGCAGGCGCCGCGACGCATGTGACACGGTTTCTTACCAAGCGATTTTGCTCGCGTTTGCCGCCGTAATCAGCTTCGATCAGGCCAGCGCGCAAGAAGCGAACACTTCGGCCGGGCAGCCGACCCAAATGGTTGCCCAGGCGCGCGACACGAAGGTCGCCGAAATCGCTGCGATCAGGGCGGAAACGGCAAACTTGAAAAAGGAAAACGACGCTCTTGAAGCGCGTCTCTATCAACTTGAGAAGCGGCAAGCAGAGCGAGCGAAGAAGCAGAAGGAGGCTTCGAACCAGACCGCAACCGGCGCCCCCTCCGATTCCTTCACTGCCTTGGCCGCCAGCAGCGCGTCCAATCTGCTCACGGGCGACGGCCCTCTCACCTGGCATGGAATCACGCTTTACGGTTCGATCCAGGCCGGCGTCGCTTACCTGACGCATGGCGCGCCTTTCAATGGTTACGCAGCATCCAGCCTTCCCTACCTTGTTTCGAAATATAGCAATCGGCCAACCTTTGGTTACGCGGGCAACGATTACGGCTCCAGCTATCTGGGCTTGAAGGGCGCGGAAGAAATCCTTCCCGGAGTGAGCGCCATATTCAACATGACGTCCTTTTTCGATACGGGTTCCGGGAATCTGTCGGACGGGCTGAAGTCGTTGGTAATGCAGAACGGCGTTCCGCTCGCAAATCAGTCAGCGAACAGCGACACGAGCCTTGCCGGCCAACTTTTCAATGATCAGGTATACACCGGCCTATCGTCTCCAACATACGGCACGCTCACAATAGGCCGCCAACACGCGCTCACAGCGGATAATATGGTCAAATACGACTCGATGCGCACGGCGACCGGTTTTTCTATCTATGGGTATGCCGGCACATACAGCGCCATCGGTTCGACAGAGGATCGGCGCTGGGATAACTCCATCAAGTATGGCGTCGATGCCGGCCCCCTGCGCTTCGCAGCGATGGCGAAACCGGGCGATTATTCGGGAGCGAATCCCGCTTACCAGGTCGGCGGGGGCGCATCTTATGCTGGATTCTCATTTGACGCCTATTACGGCCATTTCAGCGACGCGATACAGTCGTCGTCGCTCAGCGCCGCCCAGCTCAGAACGCTGCCGGCCGGAACCCTCGCCGGGGTTGTTGCGGACACGTCAGGCGCGCAAATCGGCGCCAGTTACACATGGACACAGTTCGTCCTCATGGGCGGCTATGAGCAGATCCATTTCTCCAATCCGGCGAACCCACTACCCGCGAACGTCACCACTATCGGCGGCTATACGCTCAGCACGGTGAGCAACACAGCCTTCCCGCACAACAAAATCCTGAATGCCAGCTGGTTGGGCTTGCGCTATAATTACAGCAAGGAGCTGGAGCTTAACGCCGCCTATTACGGCGTAACGCAGAACAGTTACGGCACGAAATCTTGCAGCGACGCGTCTGCAATTACGTGTTCCGGGTGGCTACAAGGCTATTCATTCATAGCTGATTACCATTTCACAAAGCGCGTGGATGTTTACGGAGGTATTTTCTACACCGTATACGGAAACGGGTTGGCTAGTGGATCCCTGTACAAAAACAACTTCATGCCACAAGCTGGTATGCGTTTTATCTTCTGAACGACCTTGGGCGCGGCGCGTCTCTGTCTTGGACGTCAGGAACAATGAGTGGTCGACATAGGCCTGTGGCATAAGCAACCTAAATCAAATCATCCGCACGCGCCTAACGTGCGGATGATTTGCGGTTTGTGACGTCCGGATCGCCGGCGCCGGAGGGATTGCCGCCTGTGCCACGCGACAAAATGAATTTTTTCCTCCCTGAAAAATTGCCAAAAAATCCCAATCTGTTAAAAAGGAATTTCGCAGTCCGAAAATATGGCCGGACCAAAGGAATGTTTGGGAATGGCGCGAAACAAAGCCGTAAAAATCGAAAAGCCCAACGATGACAGCACCATCGCGGCGAAAAGCGTAGTACAGTCGCTGGCCAAGGGCTTCCGCGTCCTGGAAGTATTTTCAGACGACCGCGACGACCTCACCCTAAGCGAAATTGCACAAGAAGCTGATCTTGATGCGGGAACAACCTATCGCCTGCTCAATACGCTGGTCGATCTTGGATATGTTCGGCGAGACGAACGCAGGAAACGTTTTTCGTTAACATTGAAGGTCCTCGACCTGGGATTCCATGCAATCGGTCGGCGGGACATACGCATGATCGCGCGTCCGGCATTGCGCCGGCTTGTGGGTTCGGTCGGTGAGGCCGCGAGCTTCGCAGTGTTGGAAGGCCCAGACGTCCATTATGTCGAGCGGGTGCGAGCGGGCCTCGTGAGGTTTGGTGTGGATATCCGCATCGGAACAACCATCCCTGCGCATATCAGTGTTCTTGGCCAATGTATCTTGGCTTTTCTTTCTGCCGAGAAGCTTGACGCTTATGTCGCCGCGAGCCGAGGGCGAGCGCATTATTTTCGGGACAAACGATCAGCTGAGGACGTGTTCCCGATACTCAAGCAAATCCGCGAACAAGGTTACATCATAGGCGACTCGACGCTCACGGAAGGATTACGTATTCTCGCCGTACCTGTCCTCGGATCCGAAGGAGATCCGATTGGCGCGATAAGCGTCACGACGCCGACGGTCCGCAAGGTTGCCGATCAGCTGGAAGGCGCAGCGCTTGAACTCGCGAAAGTGGCCGCGAAGGAAATTTCGGCCGGCATAGAGGCCAGCGGAAGCGTAGAACTTGTCATCTGAAGTAACGGCATTTGACAGGGCTGGATCGAATTCTGCAGAACGGCAGCTCAGTTCAGGACCACACCGAGATAGCGACACTGAAGCAAGCTGGTTTGTGGTCACGGCAAACAGCTCTGGGTCGGAAGGCGGCTTTCGGTCAAATTTAAGGATCGATTTTCTGCAAAGTCGAACTCCCGCTTATGGCGCCAAGCCGGCGAACAGCCGTGATTTTGAACGGCCGCTATTTCCGGTTCGGAGCTTCAGCTCCGTCCGGGCTTTTGTTTTACAAGCCCGCGGTGGGAGCGGTCCAGATTCTCGGCGCGCACCACCAAGGTCCTTTGACGCGAGCCAAAGATTGGCTTTGGGCCGCTTGAACGCCGTCGACGCTCCACACTTCACCAGTTCATATTCTGCAATCAGAAAGCGCCACTTCTGCACGTAGTTGCGCTCAATCGTCCGGTCAAAACTGTCGTCGCGCATCGATGCCTCCCTCACGCAGTGGAGACCCGATCAGCGAATTTGTGAACTCTCACAATTGCGAACGCCCGCTATCTGCGGTTGGGAGCTTCCGCGCGGCCTAGGCTTTGAGCTCCATACTGGCGGAGCCGGATAAACAAGGTCAAGCGACGCGCAGACTGCCTTTCTTCAATTCTGGAACGCCTCGGTTGACCACCGGTGGAAACGGAGTTTGTGCTGCCGGTATGTAAGCGTCCGGTGACGGAGCCTTTGGTTTTCTGCACCTTTGGCTGAAGTTACGTCGTTAATTTCGTGATTAATGACGTGACGAGCGATTTGATGGCGCGGGTTGAGATTTTGTCGGGACCGGAACGCCGGCGGGCTTGGTCTGACGCCGAAAAGCTGGCGATTTTGGAAGAGATTGCCTCGTCGGGCGTCGGCGTTGCGGCGATCGCTCGGCGACATGATGTTTCACCTCAGCAGGTCTATGGCTGGCGGCGGCATTTCCGACGTAATGCGCCCGGCGACGAAGCGCCGATGCTTGTCCCCGTCACGCTTGTTGAAAGCGCTGAACCGGATCGGCGCAATACTTCGGCGTCATTGCAAAAGCCCGTTCGAAAGGCCGGGGTTGGCCGGATTGAAATTCGTTGTCTGAACGGTCGCGTCCTCACCGTTGAGGCTCAGCTCGACACGCTGATATTGAAGGCTTTGATCCGCTCGGTCGAAGACGCATGATTGGTCCTGGCTCGAACGTCCGTGTTTATCTCGCCTGCGGCGCCGTCGACATGCGCAAGGGCATCGATGGCTTGGCGGCTTTGGCTCAGGCCAGCCTGCGCCAGAACCCAGCTTCAGGCGCGGTGTTCGCCTTCCGCGGCCGGCGCGGCGATCGGATCAAGCTGCTTTATTGGGATGGCCAGGGCTTTTGCCTGTTTTACAACGATCTGCGTTCATACTACACCTCTTCCAGCTTCAGCTGAGCGTCTATGCCGCGCTGGCGTTTTGTGCGCGGGCAGCGGCCCGGTCGACGAGACGGTTCCATCGGCTGCATTGCTTTTGCGGCAAATCTTTTTCGGGAATTTCGTAAAGGCAATAGTGCCCGTTGTAGGAATGCCCGGTGACGAGGCCATGTTTGACCCAGCTCGTGAGGGTGGTCTCATGGATATTGAGACGCGCCGCAGCTTCCTTTTTGGTCAGCATTCCCCGCTCTCTCAGTCGATCGTACCGTGAACTCAGTTTGTGTTCGTGAACGAGATAGGCCACCCGTTTGGGGGTGAAGCGGGCGTCTTGGCGCCCTCGGCGCGCGGCCTCGCCCGGGCGATATCCTTGCTGGTTGAGGAGTTCGGCGATCTCGGCATAGACGTGGTCGTCGAGCAGCTTGTCGATCAGTTCGACGATACCGGGCTGTGTCTTGACCTGCTGGGCGGAGGATTTTGGGCTCACGGTGGTGAGCGTCTGGATCTTGCCGCCTTTGAACCGAACATGAACCTTGGTGGTTCCTTCCGCCTCTAGCTTGACGAGGGTGACGTCTTCGATGACGTGGGCGAGCAGCCGCTTGCGTTCTCGGTTTGGGGTATCGGGATCGGCCCAGAGCTTCTTGAAGTCCACCGTCATCGCGATGAGCCGCTCGTGGACGGCGGCGTCCAGAACGAATTGATCGTGGTCCTGGGCGCGCTGGCGCTCCTCGCGGGCGTTGGCCAATATGCGGAGCCTGTCATTCCACTCGCCTTCGAGCATGTCGGCGACGAGGCGATTGTTGGGGTCGACTAACATGAAGCGGCGCTGGGCGAGATCGGCGTCGGTTTGGGCGCGCTCGATTGCGCGGCATCGCAACCGGTCGGCCTCTTCATGGCGCGCCTGAATCTCACTGCGCACTTCGAGCGCCAGTTCGACGGCCAACGGCGTCATCTCTTCGGCGATCAGCATGCCGATGGCTTGATCGACCGGAGGTCCGGCGATCGACTGGCACGAGGGTTCGCCGCGATAGATGTGGGGGCGATCGCAAACGTACCACGCGTCCTGTCGGCCGCGCCGGGCGGCATAGCGGACCCTAAATTGTCCGCCGCATCGACCACAAATGGCCCGTCCTTGCAGCAGCGCCGGGCCTTCTCTCGGAATTGACGTTCGCGCGGCGTCATAGCCATGGCCGTTCGCCTTGAGAATCGTCAGGTTCTCCTGGTGCTGCTCCCAACTGATATAGCCGGGATGGGCATTTGGAATGCAGGCCAGCCAATCGTCGTTGCCTCGGGAACGTACGGTCTTTTTGCCCTCGATGGTGCGCCGGAACTGTCGCCGGCCATAGGTGTAGGCGCCGGCGTAACGCGGATTGGTCAGGACGCGCATCGCCGTGGAAGCCGTCAGCGGCCGAAAGACCGTCTCGCTGTTGTGCAGGCGCGAGGGGAATAGAAGGCCCTCCTTGCGAAAGGTCTTGACGGTCTGGGACGCGGAGCCGACGCGCGAGAACGTCTCGAAGAAATGGGCGATCGTCTCCCTGACCTGGAGGTCCGGATCCAGCGCCACATTGCCGGAGAGGTCATAGACCAGCCCGGTCGGCAGCGGGCAGCGGAACTCGCCACGCTTCGCCTTGTTGAGGATGCCGCCGCGCAGCCTCGCCTTGATCACGTGGAGTTCGGCTTCGCTCATTGTGCCCTTCAATCCCAACAGAAGCCTGTCGTTGAAGCTGGCCGGGTCGTAGGCGCCATCCTCGTCGAGGATCAGGGTGTCGGCAAGGGCGCAGATCTCCAGCAGGCGCTGCCAGTCGGCGTTGTTGCGCGCCAGACGAGAGACTTCCAGGCCCATCACGATCCCGGCGCGTCCCAGGCCGACATCGCTGACCAGCCGCTGGAACCCCTCGCGCCAAATCGCCGATGCGCCGGACTCGCCCTGATCGTTGTCGATGACGATGATCTGCTCGTCGCGCCAGCCGAGGGCGACAGCGCGTCCGCGAAGCGCATATTGCCGCTTGGCGCTCTCGGCGTTCTCGACGACTTGCCGCATCGACGACTGGCGGATGTAGAGATAAGCGCCGCGTTCGAGATGGTGACGCTGAACTTTGAGCTGTGCGTTCATGGGAATATCCCCTCATGTAAGGCGGCGTGGTTTGTGCTGGTGGCGATTGTCGCAAGGACGTGAACGACGGCGCCGTGCCCGCCCTGCGTCGATGAGGCGGACGGGCGCCGGTCGATCGGTTCTGGAGCGGAGTCCGCCGCCGCGGTCAGCACCTTTGCCCATCCCCACATGCCCCGGCGCAGAAACAGCATGAGGCCGCTGCGGGCCATGAGCGGCAGCGCTTCGCCAAGAACAGCGGCGCGCAGCACCTCGTACTCGGACGCAAGAACCGACGACAGGATCGAACAAGCCGACGTCGCGACGACGTTCACCGGTGTGTTTTTTTTAACGCCCGCTCGATCGTTCTCGGATGAAGCTCGATATGGAGTTCGTTGCGGACCAGCCTGGCCAACTCCCGGGCGCGAACCGGTTCGCCAGGAACCAGCCGCGCCTTCAAGAAGACCATAATGTCGTCGTCGAGCTTGTGAGAACCGCGGGGGCCTGGCTTCGCGTGGACCAATCCGGCAATCCCGGCGGCGTCGAAGTTCGCCTTGGCCTGATAGTAGGTCGGTCTGGAGACGCCATATTCGTCGGCGACCTCCGTGATCGACAGCTTGTCGGCGGAGACGCGGCGCAGCATCTCGTATTTGACTTGCACGGCGTCGTGCGGATCGAAGAACTCGCTGCCGCGGAACTTCAGATCGCGCACCTTGTGCGGGGCGGGATTGAGTGTGCCCTCTTCGATGAGGGCGTCCCTCTTTGATCGCTTGCTGTCGGGCATCGCTGGCGCCACGCGCATGATTCGGTATTGACGTAAATATATTTACGCCGCCGTCTACAATAGCGTCAAGGCTAGGCCTACCATTCGTCGCCAATTTATGGCCGAGATTGCGAGGGTTTTCGTCCATAAGAACCACGTTTTGGGAAGGATTGCGGCGTAATTGGCTTTACATTCGCGGCATAATTACCTTTACAGGCCCCTCCATGGCCGCCCTGCGGATTTGCCACTGAGGCGGTCCACCAGATCGGCAAGCTCCATCAAATCGGAGACCCGCAGCAGCGACCGCCCGTGGCCTATGACGATGTCCGGATCGGGGCTCACAACATCAGTCCACCGTGGAGGGACCGACCAAACGGCGCCGTTGCGAGCTTGCAGCAAAAGCCTTTCGCCATATCGGTTGTAGCGCCTGCCGACGCACGGCAGATGCTGCGCAAACAGAGGATGAAACGGATGCGTCACCCGCACTAAATGCTGAGTTGTGCTTGGGGCGGCTGCATTCTCATGTGAGGTACAAAGTCCTGGAGCGCGGTCGCTTTCCCTGGCCTTCGGCGGCGGACGGAGCGGCGCGGTTGACGGCGGCGCAACTGGCGATGCTGTGGGAAGGCATGGATTGGCGGCGTCCATCGTGGTCATCGCCTCCGTCGCGAACGGCATGAATATCAGGCGACTCAGCGCGATAACACTGTTGCGAAAACGGCAAATCAGCTAGACTTTGGCCATGAGCCGAGGCGTCGCTAAACTGCCGGATGATGTGGAATCGTTGCGCGCGATCATCGCCGCACAGGCGATCGAACTCATCGAGGCAACCCGTCGGCTGCACACCCGCGACACGCTGATCGAAAAGCTAAAGGCGCAACTTGCGCTTCTACGTCGGGCGCGTTTCGGCGCCTCGTCGGAAAAGGTCGAACGGGCGATCGAGCAACTCGAACTGGCGCTGGAGGACATCGAGGCCGCTGCCTGCGAGACGGCTCCCGCGCCGCCAGCCAAAGCCGAAGCCGAGAAAAACAAGCCTGCGCGCCTGCCATTGCCTGATCACCTGCCACGCCATGACGAGGTTCACGACGTTCAGGACTGCGCTTGCCCGACATGCGGCGGCCGCGACTTCCTTAAAAGCGGCTTCGTGGTCAGTGAAGTTCTGGATTACGCGCCGGCCTCGTTTCGTGTGGTGCGGCATGTTCAGCGCCGGATCGTCTGCAAGGGCTGCGACACCGAGATCAAGGCCGTCATGCCCTCGCCGCCGATCGAGCGCGGCAAGCCGGGACCCGGCCTCATCGCGCATGTGCTCGTCGCCAAATATTGTGACCACCTGCCGCTCTATCGCCAATCGGAAATTTACGCGCGCGAAGGCGTCGATCTGTCCCGCTCGACGATGGCCGATTGGGTCGGCCGGGCGAGCGCATTGCTGGCGCCGCTCGTCGACGCCCTGCGCGCCCATGTCTTCGCCGGCAATCGACTTCACGGCGATGATACGCCGGTTCCAGTATTGGAGCCTGGCAAGGGAAAGACCAAAACCGGCAGGCTGTGGGCCTATGTCCGCGACGGTCGGCCGTGGGCTGATGAGGCCCCGCCGGCTGTCGTCTATTTCTACAGTCCCGATCGTAAAGGCGAGCATCCGCAAGCCCATCTGAAAAGCTTTCGCGGCGTTCTCCATGCCGACGGCTATGCCGGCTTCCGCGATCTCTACGAGCCGAAAAAGCCGGGCGAGGCCCCGCCGATCATCGAGGCCGCCTGCCTTGCCCATGTCCGGCGCAAGTTCTTCGACCTTGCCGCCGCCGGCCCGGCTCCGGTCGCGGACCAAGCCCTGCGCCGCATCGGCGAACTCTATGACATCGAAGCCACCATCCGCGGCGCACCGCCCGAGCGACGACGAGAGGTGCGCCAAGAGCAATCCGCGCCGCGCTTCGCCGCCCTGCATGGATGGCTAGAAACAATGCTGAAGCGGTTGCCGCAAAAATCCTCGACGGCCGAAGCGATCCGCTATGCGCTGACGCGATGGAAGGCGCTTTCGCGCTTCATCGATGACGGCACGATCGAGATCGATAACAACGCCGCCGAGCGGGCCATTCGGCCAATCGCTCTAGGACGCAAGAACTGGCTATTTGCAGGATCCGACAAGGGCGGGTCGCGCGCCGCCGGCGTCCTGTCGCTGATTGAGACGGCCAAACTCAACGGTATCGATCCCGAAGCCTATTTGAGGGCCGTGCTAATCTGCATCGCCGATCACCCGATCAATCGGATCGACGATCTCCTGCCGTGGAGCCTCGCCGTAACGCCATCGACGACGTGATCGGATACGCACCTTGGAAAGAGGCCGTTATCACTCGACATAGATTGGTTCTGCATGTTCGAGGATGCTGCGCCGGCGAATATAATTACGGCTCGTTTCGATGGTGCGGCGATCCATGAGGTCGACCTTGCGGCCAAGAATGCTTTCGAAAGCCTCTTCAAGGTCGAGATAGCAGTCGACTTTGGCATCTGGCCGAAACGCCACCAGGAAATCAACATCGCTGCGAGTCGGGTCGAAATCGATGCCGCGAGCCGCAGACCCGAAAATATCCAGGCGCACGATATCGAACCGCTTGCAAGCGGCTATGAGCAGATCCCGTTTTTTCGAAATCATTGAATGCATGTTCGGCCTCGATCAGCCGAAATTTTAGCACAGGTGAACATCGACCTCAGCAACAGCGTCACCGGACGCTTACGCCGGTATTGCTATCCGATGCGCATATTTCCCGATTTCAATCGAAACCGATGCGAACGCGCCTTCGAATCCTCCCACACGCCAAGGTTATAATTTTGACGAATAGGGCCAGACCACAGGCAATACGCCGTGAGAGCGAAAAACCACGCTGGATCGACATTTTCCCGGCAATGGCCGTCAGCGTTACATGTCCATTTGAAAAGCGCGCGACGGTCGATTTGGCGCGCGTCAGAAATGGTATGCAACGCGCCCAGCGGCAGTCTGACTGACCAAACCGCCACCTTCATGCAACATATATTCTGCCCGTAACTCCCAACCGTGTTCATTGTAAATCTGCATTCCGACGTCGAGGTTAGCCAGAAAGCTCGGCGAATTCATATAGGTGGCGAACGTGCCATCGCTGGCCGATGCGCCAATGAAATTCGCCTCGACCGCGCGCGTGTTGTTGGGCAGGAAGTTGAAGCCGAAAGAGACAAACGGCCGCAGGATTGTGTTCTTGTCTAAGTCGTACCGCCCCCCGAACTCCAAGGTGGGCGAGATCGCGACATTGGTCTTGCTGGCGCCGTGAACGTTCAGCGCATAGCCTGCCAGACCGGCTTCATGAAATCCGGGGGTATTCGTGTAGATCAGGTCGAGATCCCCGTAAGGCCGGAGATACAAGGCGCCAAAAGTAAAATCATAGGCGACCCGCATCCGTCCTCCGGCCAGGAACATCTTCGAATCGCTTTGTAACAGCGCGCTGGCGGAGGGGATGGAGCCGGCGGCCGCCAAACTGGCGAAGCGCGTGTTTTGGAATTCGCCGTTGGCAAGAGCGAAAGAGCTGGCGAACATCCAATTCCCGATTGTGTGCTTGACCGCTACACTGCCGTCATACGTCTGGCTGCTGGCGCTGGAGCCGCCTGCCAGTTCGGCCGAGGAGCGCCCGATCGAAAACGTGCCTCCCAGGAACCAGTCCTGCGCGATCGCCTTCTGCGCGCCGATCCGATAGGTCGAGCCGGACGCCGAGTATCCCAGATCGCTATCTTTTGTCGACTGGTTGTCCCAGTGGCCGGTGACCTTTGACCAAGCGCAGCTGTCCTCGCCCAGAAGCGTGCCCTGGTCGACGAAGACCGGACAACTCAGCGGCGCGCCGAGCAATGATACGCCGCTGTTGGCCATGAAGACGGGCATCGTCTGGGTGGCTCGCGCGCTCAAGGCGCCGAGCGTCGCGACATATTGCTGGCTGGACGGGATCTGCGACACATAGCCGAACGTCTTCGCGAAGAAGGCGTCGGAATTGTTCCAGGCGCGCGTCAGATAGGCGGCGAGCGAGGACTCACTTGAATTCAGCGCGACGCCTTGCGGGCTGAAGTTCGGGGTTGCCGACAACTGAAGCTGGGAGCCGTTGTTGCTCAGGCTCCAGTTGAAGGCGAGCGTATCGGCGACCGTAGCCGTCGAGGCGAGGCCGCCGGCGGCGGTCGCCACCGTGAGGGGGCCTGGCAGCAGCGCAGTTGCGATTGGCTTTATTTGCCCGCCAATCTCCGCGTTGCCGGCCACGGTGAGCTGGGCCGCTTTCTGCGCGTCCAACGAGTTTACGCCGATCAACAACTTGCCGCTGCCGGTCTGGATAAACTCGCCCGACACGTAAGTTGTGGCGATGGCGCTATTGCCACCCGCTATGGCGATCGTGCCGGAATTGGTCAGCGTCGTGGCCGACATCGTCGCGCCGCTGTTCAGCCAGCCATTATTGGCGATCGTTCCCACGCCGGCCAAATTGATGCTGCCGGTGATCGTTCCACCATTGGTGACGTTGGTGACGCCGGAATTGGCCAGAATGGCCGTGCCGGCGACGCTATCCATCGTCCCGACGAAGCCGCCGGAACTCACGGCGAGCGTATTGGGATTGACCGAAGCGCCGCCGCCGGTGACAAGAATACCGGCGGCGCCGACGCCCTCGCTGACGCCGTTGTTGGTTCCGCCGATCACCGAGCCGCCGATCGTGACTTTGATCGGGTTCGCGGCGGCGGTATTGCCGGAGCTTTGCGCGACGATGCCGATCGAGCCGGCGCCAGAGGTGTCGATGACGCTGCCGGCGCCCTGCGTCACGGAGATCGCCCCGCCGTCGCCCCAGTAGCTCGCGTTCTGCGTCGGTCGGATCGCCGAGGCGTTGCCGGCGATCAGATACGCGGTCGTCGAATTGCAGCAGCCGGCCATGACGCCGCCGCTGCCGCCGATCGACTGCGTGAAAACGCCATGCGCATTCGCTCCGGAAGTCGTGATGTCGCTATTGACGTTGACCACGATGCTTCCACCCGAGGCGTTGCCGCTGCCGGTGCGCGGCAGGGTGTTGGAAGCAGGCGATGCGAAGGGCAGCGACGGGTCGCCGGCGAACCCGCCGCCGCCGCCGACGCTCTGGGCGAACACGCC
>JARLJC010000035.1 GCA_031291435.1 Alphaproteobacteria bacterium
GTTTTTTTTTTTTTGAACTTGTTTTTCCCCCAACCCAGGAACGCCCGCCCAACCGGGGTACCATTACCAAACCCCCCGGGGTGGGGGGGGTGGGGGGGGGGGGGGGAGGGCCCCCGGGGGGGCCCCGGGATGACGGCACCGGTGGTCTACAATAAAGTCTCTATTCCACCGTGCCGAACATGCGGTCGCCGGCGTCGCCGAGGCCGGGCACGATATAGGCGTGCTCATTGAGTTTTTCGTCAAGCGCGGCGCAATATACCCGGATCATCGGATGTTCTTTCATGAAATTTCGCACGCCTTCGGGCGCCGCGACCAGAGCCATGGCGCGGATATTTTCCGGCAGCACGCCGTGGCGCACCAGAACGTCGCAGGCATGGGCCAGCGAATGGCCGGTCGCCAGCATCGGGTCGGTGACGAAGAAATGCTGCCCGCGGTTTTTCGGCAGGCGCACCAGATATTCGACCGGCTGCTTGGTTTCGTGGTCGCGATAAACGCCGATATGGCCGACCTGCGCCGTGGGCATGAGGTCGAGCAGCCCATCGGCCATGCCCAATCCCGCACGCAGCACCGGCACGATGCAAGGTTCCGGCCCGTCAAGAACCGGCGCATCCATTTCCGCCACCGGGGTTTTGATCCGGTGCATGGTCAGATGCATGTCGCGCGAAATCTCATAACCGATCAGCAGCGAAATTTCGCGCAGCATGGTGCGGAAGCCCAGCGAGCCGGTGCGCGCGTCGCGCAACTGCGTCAGCTTGTGCAAAATAAGCGGATGATCGACGCAGAAGAAATTGGGAAATTCGGGGTAAGAGCGCATGTCAGTTCTTCCTGAAGTCCGCGCCGACGGCGTCGGCGACATGGGTGAATCCATCGCGTTGCAAAAGGGTCGACAGCTCATGCGCAATACGCGCAACGACACCCGGCCCTTCGTAAACCAGCGCGGTGTAAAGTTGCAGCAATGAAGCTCCGGCGCGAATTTTGGCGTAGGCGTCGGCCCCGCTGAAAATCCCGCCGCAGCCGATCAAAGTTAGCCTTCCGCCGGTCAGCCGGTACATCTGTCCCAACACTTGGGTGGAAAGATCGAACAAAGGCTGGCCCGAAAGGCCGCCCATTTCGCGCGCGATTTCGGCGGGAACGGAAGCGGGGCGCGACAATGTGGTGTTGCCGACGACAAGCCCGTCGATGCTCGCAGCCAGCGCGACTTCGGCGATGTCGGCGGCCTGCGCTTCGCTGATATCCGGCGCGATTTTGACGAACAGGCGCGGCGTAAAGCCGCTTTTGGCACGAGCCTGCATCACGCGTTGCAATAATTCGGTCAGCGCGCCGCGTTCCTGCATGTCGCGCAAACCCGGCGTGTTGGGCGACGACACATTCACCACCAGAAAATCCGCCATCGCGGCGAAGGCTTCGACGCCTTTCACATAATCATCGGCGGCGTCGGCGGTCTCTTTATTTTTGGCGAGGTTGACGCCGGTGACGCGCCGCGCCGGCTGCGGCAGATCGCGCCACGCTTTCAACCTTTTTGCGAAAAGTTTTGTGCCCACGCTGTTGAAGCCGAAACGGTTGATAACGGCTTTGGCCGATGGCGCGCGAAACAGGCGTGGCTTCGCATTGCCCGGCTGCGGCGCGGGTGTGACGCCGCCCAGTTCGATGAAACTGAAACCCATATCGAAACAGGGGCCGGGAACTTCGGCATGCTTGTCGAATCCTGCAGCGAGGCCGAGCGGATGCGGCAAATCCGCGCCGCAGAAACGCACGGCGAGATTGGCGGGGGCGGCAAAGGCGTTCGAGGGCACCAGCCCGGTTTTCAATAGACCTATCGCTATGGCATGCGCCTGTTCCGCGTCGAGGCGGAACAGCAGGGGGCGGGCAATGGCGTAAAGACTGAAAGGCATAAGAGTTTTATTTCACGAAAAACGCCTTCCGCGCAACGGAGATTTGCCAGAAGCAGCCGCCAATAAAAAAGGCGGAAGAAATTCTTCCGCCTTTTTCGAAACAGAACCCGAATTTACGGGGCCGGAGGCGCGACAGGAGCCGGGGCCGCGCCGGGAGCACCCTGCGGCGGCTCGCCACCGACCTGAATGCCAGCCTTCTTCATTTCGGCGATGATGGTCTGGGCGTCCTTGTTGCCTTTTTCCGAAAGCTTGAGGGTGCCGACGGCAAGGGCATTGACTTGAGTCTTAACCTTTTCGGTCTGCTCCAACTGGCTGACCTGATCCGCCTTGGCCTTGCTGAGCGCATCGTGATCGTTGACCATCGCGTGCGTCTGGAACGCCAGCATGATCAGGACGACGAAGGAAAGCAGCGAAAGCGGAAACAGAACCTGCCCCGAAGTGATTTTGTCGCTAGCCATGGTCAGTTCTCCTTATTTCTTCTTGACGGCGGAACCGGGCGCGGCATCTGTACCGGGCACGTTCACGTCGTTGCGCAGGGTGATGCCCTGGCTGGTCAGCAGGTCGCGAATTTCAAGATTGCTGTTCTTGAACGCCGCCGTGGCCAAGGCCTGAATCAGGCTCTGGTTAAGCTGGCTGAGCGAAGCGCCGCCATTGATGGTTGATTGCCGCGTGGCAACGTCGCGCTGCAAAGTCGCGTTGGAGTTTGCAAGGGAGATGTTCACGATGACAAGGATCAGCGCGATTGCGCTGAAAATCACCGAACCCCAGTATGAGAGTTTTTCGTCCATAGTCTTATTTCCTCCAGAAGGGAACAGAAGTAAACAAGCAAGAGAAAAGAGGGGTAACATGCCCCCGTGCGATTCGCAAGAAAGGTTGGCAAGTTATGGAAAACATATCCGTAATGATTATTGCGGTGCTGGCTGCGGGCCTCGCCTTCGATTTCGTCAACGGCTTTCACGACGCCGCGAATTCCATTGCCACCATCGTCGCCACCCGCGTCCTTAAACCGGTGCATGCGGTTCTGTGGGCCGCGTTTTTCAATTTTGCGGCGGTCTTTCTGTTCGGCACCGGCGTTGCCAAAACCATGGGCGCGGGGTTGATCGATCTCGCCGGGGTGACGCCTCTGGTTGTGTTGTGCGGCCTGATCGGCGCGGTGGCGTGGGGACTGATGACCTGGTGGCGGCGTTTGCCAACCAGTTCGTCGCATGCGCTGCTCGGCGGTTATGCGGGGGCGGCCATGGCCCACCATGCCTTGCACTATGGCTGGATGAGAATGAGAGATCCCATCATCGCGTTGGGCTGGATCAAGGTGACGGCTTTTATCGTCATCGCCCCGGTCATGGGCCTGTTCCTCGCCCGCATCCTGATGGGCGGCCTGCTGGCGGCTGAAAAACGTTATAACCTCGCGCCAGATCATCCGGCCTATAAGGTCATGCAGCTTGTTTCCTCGGCCTTTCTCAGTCTCATGCATGGCAGCAACGATGCGCAGAAAACGGCGGGCATTCTGGCGGGCGCTCTAACCTCGGCAGGGATGTTCGCGTCCTTCACGATTCCCTACTGGCTGCTAATGGTTTCCTACGGCACTATGGGCCTCGGCACATTGGCGGGCGGCTGGCGCATCGTGCGCACCATGGGGCAGCGTCTGACCCGTTTGCAGCCGCAGGGCGGCGTCTGCGCGGAAACGGCGGCGGCCTTGTCGATATTCACCGCCACGATTTTCGGCCTGCCTGTCTCCACCACCCATGCCACCACCGGCGCCATTCTCGGTGTCGGCGTGGCGGCGGATCCCGAACATGTGCGCTGGACGGTGGCGCGGCGCATCGCCTGGGGCTGGATTTTCACCATTCCGGCGGCTGCCTTTATGGGCGGCTGTGTTATGATCGTTGCGACCTATATATAGGAAGGCCGTCTCATGCGTCTGCGCCTGTGTCTCATTCTTGTATTTATCTGCGCCTTGATGCCGTTCGCCCCGGCCGAGGCCAAAAGGGCGCATCACGTCGTCGCCGAACCGCAACTCATTCCGGCCCTGCCGCCTCTTTATACGACCTACGATGTCTATGTTGGCGGCATCCATCTGGTGCAGGCGCAAATCTGGTTTGAAGAGCAGGGCAGCAGATACCACGCCGTCGTCCGCGCCAACACGTTCGGCTTCTGGGGGCGTCTGTTTCCGTGGGATACGGTGCTCGACGCCTATGGCCGTATCAAGGGCGACCATTTCGAGCCGGTCGCCTTCTACACGCGCGACGAATGGGACAAAAAACCGAAAATTACCGAATTACATTTCGATGGCAAAGGCAACGTAACGCCCCGTTTCGATCCGCCCAACACCGACCAGAATCGCGAGATCGTGACAACCGAGCAGTCGCGCCATTCGCTCGACCCCGTTACCGCGCTGCTGCAGATGCTGGCCCATGTCGCGGTCGATGGCAGCTGCGCCATCCCCGTGCCGGTGTTCGACGGCAAGCGCCGTTTCGACATCACCGGCCGCGACGCTGGATTCGAGGAAACCGACAGCGAGGATTACGGCGTCTATAGCGGCAAGGCCCGCCTCTGCGCCGCCGATTTCAAAATGATTTCCGGCGAGTGGAAAGACGGCGAGCATGCGAGGTTCTGGAAAAAAACAGAAACCGAGCCGGGCCGCGAACCGTTCCGCATCTGGCTGGCCTCGGTCGATAAGGGATTGCCCGAAATACCCGTGCGCATGGAATCCGGCAGCATCGCCGGGCTGGTGGTCGTGCATCTGTCCGCGTGGCACTATGTGTCAGTCGATGAAATCAAAGCCCAGACGCCGCAGCATTGACGGCGCTTCGGAAAGAGACGAGATCGCCGCCGTTTCGCCGAGGCTCATATCGCGCGCTTCGGCGCGGATGACGATGCAGGGAATGCTTGCACCCCGCGCCGCCCACACATCATTGGTGCTGTCGCCGATCATCGCGCAATGTTCGGCGGTAAGCCCCAGATTCTCGATCACGCCCGTGACATGACGCGGATCGGGCTTGCGCACGCCGAGCAGGTCGCCGCCCGCGATAAAGTCGAACGAATCGCGGATGCCGAGTTCGGCGGTAATCTTCAGCGTCGATTGCTGCGGCCGGTTGGTGCAGAGGCCGAGCAGGACATGCCGCGCCCGGAAATAATCCAATAATTCGGCGGCACCGGGGCATAGCTCCTTGGCGAATCCCTGACCGGCATCGCCGATCAAAGTCCCTTCAAGATCGAAAATGAGGCCGTGAAGCTGGGGCATTTCTGTTCCTGTTGTCGAACATCCCTGTCTATGGCAGAAAAGAGAGTATGACACAAAACCCTTCTCCGATCCTCCCGCTTCCGCCGCTTGCCTGCGTGGTTCTGGCCGCGGGGCAGGGCACCCGCATGAAATCCGACCTGCCCAAGGTTCTGCATCCCGTAGCAGGCCAGCCGATGATCAAACATGTGCTGAATGCCTGCGCCGAATTATCGCCCGCCAGCGTGGTGGTGGTGATAGGGCCGCAGGGACAGGCGATTTCCGAACTGGTGGCGCCGCACCCTTGCGTCATTCAGCCCGAGCCTCTCGGCACCGGCGATGCGGTCAAGGCCGCGCGCAACGAGCTGAAAGATTTTCAGGGCGATGTCATCGTTCTGTTCGGCGACGGGCCGCTGATCACCGCGGATTCTTTGCGCGCTTTGCAGGCGCGGCGGCAGCAGACATTGGCTTCGGTCGTGGTGGCGGGATTTACGCCCAAAGACCCGGCTTCCTATGGGCGGCTGATCCTCGACAAGAATGGTGAGCTGGTCAGCATCGTCGAAACCTCGGAGGCGACTCCGCCGCAGCGCGCGATCACCCTCTGCAACGGCGGCATTATGTTGTTCGACGCGGCGATCCTGTGGCCGATGCTCGACAAACTGCATAACGACAACGCCAAGAAAGAATATTTCCTAACCGAATGCGTCGCCCGCGCCCATCGGCAGGGCGATAAATGCGTCGTCGCCTCGGTTACCGTCGAGGAAGTCCTCGGCGTCAATAGCCGCGTCGAACTGGCCGAGGCCGAAGCGATCATGCAACGCCGCCTTCGCCAGCGCGCCATGCTGGCGGGCGTGACCATGACCGACCCCGATACGGTTTTCCTGTGCGTCGATACGGTTTTCGGGCGCGACATCACCATCGGCCCCAATGTGGTGATAGGGGCGGGTGTTTCCATCGGCGACAAGGCCGATATTCGTGCCTTCTGCCATATCGAACGCACGCGCATCGAGGCGGGCGCGGTGGTGGGGCCGTTCGCGCGGTTGCGTCCCGGCACCGTGGTCGGCGCCGGAGCCCATGTCGGCAATTTCGTCGAGTTGAAAAATACTGAACTCGGCAAGGGTGCCAAGGTCAATCATCTGTCCTATATCGGCGACGCCAGCGTGGGCGAACGCGCCAATATCGGCGCCGGCACCATCACCTGCAATTATGACGGCTTCCGCAAATCGCGCACCGAAATCGGGGCCGAGGCTTTTATCGGTTCCAACTCGGCTTTGGTGGCTCCCGTGCGTATCGGGGACGGCGCCTATGTCGGTGCGGGGTCGGTCATCACCAATGAAGTTCCGGCCAACACGCTGGCCGTGGCGCGCGGCCGCCAGTCGAATATCGAGGATTGGGCGCGCCGTTACCGCGAAGAGCAGCAGAAAGACAAGAAATAGCTCATCTCTGCCGGACGAAGACCAGCCCTTCGGCCACTTCAACTTTGGCGACGCAACCGAGCATCTCGCGCGCCAGAGAAATATCCGCGACCGAACGGCGAATATCGCCGGGGCGCGCGGGCGCGAACTGGATATCTTCTTTGTGGCCCAGAAGGGCGCATAGATTCTTCGCGAGATCGACCACCGACGTTTCCTTGCCGGTGGCGGCGTTGCAGACCGGCGCTTTGGGCGAAACTTTATCCAGCGCCGCGACGAAGAAATCGACGACATCGGAAATATGAATGAAATCGCGCGTCTGCCTGCCGTCGCCGTAAATAATAATCGGCTGGTTGCGGCGCAATCGCTCGGTAAAGACCGTAATCACGCCCGAATAAGGCGAAGCGGCCAGTTGGCGCGGCCCATAGATATTGAAAGGGCGCAGGCCGAAAGTCGGCACCCCGCGCTGGCCTGCCGCGCGCGCATGCAGCTCGCACCCGGCTTTATCCGCGCCGTAAATCGAAATCGGACGTAGCGGCAGTCCTTCATTGACGGGGGTTACATCCGTATCGCCATAGACCGCCGCCGACGATGCATAGATGATGGGAACTACGCCGCCCGCGCGGCGGCGCGAACTGTCGAGCATGCCAACGAAAGCGCTGAGATTGACGGCGTGGCTGGCCGCCGGTTCGTCCATGCATTGCTGCACCGAAGCGATGGCCGCCAGATGAAAGACTGCGTCGGCATGGTTGATAAGCCGGTTGGTGAGCGCCGCATCGCGCACATCGCCCACCACCAGCTCGGCCTTCGCATTGACGTTGTCGCGCTGACCCGTGGTCAGATTGTCGAGCACCGTGACCCGGCCCATCGTCACGAGCCGGTCGACTAGATGCGAGCCGACGAAACCCGCGCCGCCGGTAACAAGAAAGTGGGTCAAATCTTACGCACCCAGTCTTTCATTGGCGCGGCTCCAGTCCAGCAGTTTGTCGATCACGGTATTGACGAAATCGGCGCGGCGGTTCTGGTAATCGAGATAATAAGCATGTTCCCACACATCGATGGTGAGGAGCGGTTTGGCCGAACCCGAAATCGGCGTTTCGGCGTTACCGGTCTTGCGGATGGCGAGCTTGCCGTTGTCGGAAACCAGCCACGCCCAGCCCGAACCGAACTGGGTGATCGCGGCCTGCGCGAAATCACTTTTGAATTTGTCGTAACCGCCGAGGTCGCTGTCGATCAGCGCCGCCAGCTTGCCGGTCGGCTTGCCGCCGCCGCTCTTGGGGGTCATGCTTTCCCAGAAGAAGGTATGGTTCCAGATTTGCGCGGCGTTGTTGAAGATGCCAACTTTGTCGGCATTGCCCGCCGTCTTTTTGATGACATCGACCAGCGGCATAGCTGCGAATTCGGTGCCTTCGGAAAGCTTGTTCAGATTATCGACATAGGTCTTGTGATGCTTACCGTAATGGAAGCCCATGGTGTTGGCCGAAATAACCGGCGAAAGCGCGTCGTCGGCATAAGGCAGCGGCGGCAGGGTGAAGGGCGTGGCCATGGCGGACTCCATTTCTTGAGTGATGGATAGGGGTGGATTAAGGAACGCCTGAACATAAGCCGATTGGCATAAAAATCTAGGGGGAATGTCGGAATCTCTTTAGGAGGGTTCCGCTCCCGCCGGTTTGATGTTTAGGTACCATGCGTTAAAATCCGGCGAAAATATTCCGTCTTTTGGCATTCCCGGTTGGGGAATGAGGGGGCGTAAATACAAATCGCGCTTTTGCTCACGCGTATATGTATCGAAGTCGGCAAAGGTCAATTTTTCTAGAGAGATTTGCGGAATTGGCCTCAAGGGAGCCTCCTCCGCGCTTACGGGCGTACGACCGAAAATTGTTTTGATAACTTGTTTTAAAATCATTCTTCTTTCCATACTTATCCAACTGTCCACAAACATAAGCCGATTGGCATAAAAATCCAGAAGGAATTTCCGGGACGCAGACACGGCTTCATACAGGGCCTTGCCCCAAGAGCCGTCATCCCGGCGCAAGCCGGGAGGTGGATTCACATTTGAAGTGCAACAGTTGGAGGTGGGAGGAGAATACCTCGGCGGGGGTTTTGAAGCCAAGGCATTTTCTGGGTGTGGAGTTAAGGATATGAGCGAGGTGCTGAA
>JARLJC010000236.1 GCA_031291435.1 Alphaproteobacteria bacterium
CGCGAAGCGTTGCGCACGATAGGCGGTGAGGGTAAGGTTTTCGCGCGTTGTGCCGAGCAAGCTTTCGCGCGAAGCCCCGGCCTTACCCGCCGGGGTTTCCTTTTTTGGGGTCATGTCTCAGGCTCCCCCAGTGTCGCTTGTCGAACGGCAAACGCGAGAAGCCAGCCAGTTTTGCAGATCGAGCAACCGATAGCCGACGCGCGCGCCGCGCCCGGTGCCGATGCGTACGAATGGGGGGCCGTCGCCACGCAGTCTTGCTTGATCGAGCCAGCTTTTGGTCGAGCCAAGAAACGCGGCGGTCTCAGCCACCTTGAGAACGCGATGGGGATTATCGATTATGTCTTGGGTCATTGGTTTTGCTCCGTTGCAGGCAGAGCGGTCCAATTACAGGCTACTTATTTTTCACGCACACCCCGAACTGCGCCGGTTCAGGGTGTACCTTCTCCGTCCCGCCGCAGCTTCTCACGACGCTCAAGCGCTTTTTTTACGCTGACCCCCGGCCAATCGTTCTGCGCGTCGTCGATTGCACACTCACGAGAACGCGACTTCCAGCCCTTGGCCTTGCCGCGATTGTCGTAAATAACAACGCTGGCCGACCGTCGTATCCCAACATCTGCGGCGATTTCGATGTCGCGCAGTGGGGTTGTCCCGACGTGTTGGTCGCCGCCGCTCGTCATGTCTGACAGCGCCCGGCTCCAATCCGGATCGGCAGCGATCCTATGGCCGAACCACCTCGCAAATTCATCCATAGCTGGCGTGATCCCCCTCGCTGCCGCCGCGCGACGATACCAAGTCAGACAGTCACGCACGCACTCGCGCGCTTTAGGGTCAAGGTCGCCACCGCCCATGATGCGTATGTCAAACGAGCGGCGCGTTTGCGGCATGTTTTGCGTCGCCTTCGCAAGCCCCGCGATGATTTCCGTGGCGTTGTCGCCGCGCGCTTGCGCTGCTTCGACTTCGGCAGTCATGCTTTTTAATTCGGCAAACCATTCCGCCCGCGCCGTAGCCAATCGTTCGGCCTCGCTGCGTTCATGCTCTCTCTCAAGGTAGTACCGGAGCCAATTCCAGCGCCGGGTAAAGTGCTGATAATTGTCCTCGCCCATGCTCATGCCCCCGGTCGCATGGCGACGACATTGCCAGCGTCGGCCAGTGGCGAAACTGCCCGGTCGCAATGATCGGCCCAGGCATCGAGCGCGGCGCGCTTTTCAGGCCCCCAGCCGTGCCGCTGGTAGACGGCAGCCACCCCTGACCGGCTGGCCCCGGCAGTATGGTTCAAAACCGCCTCAGTCACCTCAAACCGCACCCCCAGCCGTTGCAAGCCGGTCGCCAGCGTGCGGCGCGCATCGTGAAGGCGCCAAGGGTCCAGCTCGACTGCCTCGGGATCATCGCCCGCCGCTTTCGCGTCCTTGCGCGCCAGTGCGAGCATATCGGCATCCAAGCGGGTTTTGGCGCGTGAATAGCCGCTGATGGGGGTTTCACCGGTGCCCGACATGACAAGGCCCTTGGCGGGCCATTTGCGCTTTCCAGCGGCCAATTCCGCCAGCGCAATACGTTCAGCCTCTAACGCGACCGTCGCGCGCATCTCGGGGTCAACCTTCCGCCGCTTCGAACGTGCATCCGCCTCCAGTGCTTTGACAGCAGCAGCGGCAGCAACGGATGCGGCAGCAGAATCGAGCGCAGCAATGGCGTGCCGGTTCAGCGGCACAAGATTCGCTTCGCCGTTCTTGGTGCGGCTGGCGGGCAAAGTCCAAAGCGCTTTGGCCCGATCGAGTTCGGCCCAAGTCAGACCGGCAACCTCGTCGCGCCGTTGGCCCGTCGCGAAAATGAGTTGATAGAAAGGGCCGAACGGCATGGCCATCGCCCGCGCGGCGCGCAGCGCCAGGGCAAGCTCATCGTCGCTCAGCCACCGGTCGCGGCTATCTGGTGCGGGCGGGCGCTTCATTCCGGCCATGGGGTTTTCGCGCAGATCGCCGCGCCCGACTGCCCAGTTCATCAACCGGTTCAGGATGGCATAGGTTGATCGGCGCATGGCGAGGCTCTCGGCGGGGATGCTATCGAGCACTGCCACCATGTCGCGCTTGGTGATCGCGGGCAGCGGTTTCGATTTCAG
>JARLJC010000237.1 GCA_031291435.1 Alphaproteobacteria bacterium
GGCGCTTTCGATCCAGGTCGTGCCGGCGGAGAGAAACCAGACGCGGCCCGTGGCCTTGTCCATCCGATAGAGCCAGTAGGTCTTGAGATCGGGCGCTTCGGACAGGAAGAGATGGTAATCGCCGGCCGGCAACGAAGCCGAATCCTGTATTTTGGTGATCTGCGCGGCGTCAACCTTCACGACCGCCCCGGTCGGGATTTCGATTCGATAGAGAACCTGATCGTCTCCGATCGGCGCGGCGACCATGACGCCCTCGAAAAGGGCTTCGGCGTCGGCGCAGGACGTCGAAAGGACCGGAGACGCCATCCCGAAAACCAGGGCGACGACCAGACTGCATACCGAATGTTTCATGGCGAACCTCCCAGCTCCGCGACCGGCGGCCAAGCCTACGATAACGCGCCAACCCTCAAGTCCGTTCAGAGGAATTTTTTCCGTGCTGGGCCGGCTTGACGCCCTATCGAGACCAGCGCCAATTTGGCTACAGGAAAAACCCACCTGCGAAACGCCATATTCTCTAACGCGTCTTGTTTTTTTAAATAAAATTACCACATACGAAAAGTTGATATACAAATTTACGGTCGTATTTATCACCTGCAATACACAGTATAATTAGATTATTGTTGCGATGCGAGTCGCCTTGACGGCGACATTTTATTTCACAGGTAAGTATTTATACTTTTCGAGACAGCCATGATCTGCAACGGGGCGATTTGCGCTTCTTCGCTTCGACATGGCTCGCAAAAAATCTGACCGCTCAGCCTCCGCGTCGCGACGCCGGGTTGATCCCCTTCCGAATTCGAGGCCCAGTTGAGCATTTTTTCGAAACACTCCTTTTCGCGCAAATCCTCCCCCTGGGACAATCTCGAGCCCGTTCGCGAAGAACTTTTCAGTGCGGAGCGCATCGAAGACCACGCACGAAGCTTGGCGGCGGCCCAACTGGTGACGCCGAAGCCGGTCAAGGGGCGCCCGCTCGCCGGCCGCCTCGCCGCCAATGGCGCGATCCTGCTGTCCGCGTACAAAAGCCTTCTGCACGGCGCCGACGAAGGTCGCGCGGTCA
>JARLJC010000238.1 GCA_031291435.1 Alphaproteobacteria bacterium
CGCGAGACAGAAGCAATCGAGGGCAAAGCCTCGCCGCGAAAACCAAAACTATGGATGTTCCATAAATCTTCATCGGGCAGTTTTGAAGTCGCATGCCGTTCAAGCGCCGGCGGCATTTCCTCGCGCGACATGCCGATACCGTCATCACTCACGGCGATCAAAGCCTGCCCGCCTTCGCGCAAAATCACTTCGATTTTCGAAGCGCCGGCATCGAGCGCGTTTTCCACCAGCTCCTTGGCGGCGGCGGCGGGACGTTCGACCACCTCGCCGGCGGCGATGCGGTTGACAAGAGATTCGGGAAGGCGGCGAATAAGCATGGAAGAAAGAAGGGGCTAGGGGCTAGGGGCTAGAGAAGCTACCGCAAGGGCGACTATCGAACAACGCCCCCTTTTTCTCTCTTCTTCTCGCTCTTCCTCGCCCTACCCTTCTCCCGCCTTCTTCTCGATCAGCGCGCGCTGGCTTTGGTTAAGACGCGCGCCCTGCAGATTGGCCCCGGTCAGATCGGCCCCGGTCAGATCGACTTCCAGCAGATTGGCGTAAGACAAATCCGCGTTGGTCAGCTTGGCCTGACGCAGGCTGACCCCGGTCATATTGGCGTAACGGAAACTCGCGCCCGACAAATTCGAAAACACCACGCGCCCGGTCGGCAGAACCAGAGGATCGAACCGCGCCCCGCGCAGATTGGCGTTGACGAGGCGCGCACCAATCAGATCGACGCCGCGCATGTCGGCGCGCTCGCCATTGATATGGCGCAGATCGGCGTTGCGGAACGAGGCCGCCTGCATCTGCGCCTCGGACAGATTGAGGCCGTACATGGTGGTATCGTCGGCCTTCATCAAAGTGAGGCAGGCGCGCGTGAAAAACGGCACGCCGCGCATATCGTGGCGGCTGATATCGAGCTGCTTGCCTTCCTTGCCGTTGGTATTGACCCAGATCGCGTGCTTGTACATCAGCGTTTCAAGCGGTTCCGGCAATTCCTTGGCGGTCGGCCCTATCGGCAGGTTGGTCATCGCGCCGACCAGGCTGCCCTGCTCCATGCTGGCGATATTGACCGAGGCGTTGATCAAAACCGCGTCGCGCATATTGACCGATTTCAGATCGCACATGCTGAGATCGGCTCCTTCAAGGTTCGCGCCCGAGAAGTTCGAACCCACCAGATTGGCGCGCACGATCTTGCAGCCTTTCATGGTGGCGTCGGAAAAATTGGTGCCAACGGCAACCGCGCCCGATAATTTCGCCTCGGTCAGATTGGCGCCGCTTAAATCCGCCCCACCGCTCTCCGCCGCCGGCCAGTCGCGGTGCAGCGGCACGATATTGCCGCGCGGATCGGTATTGGCGAGCAACCCTTCGCGCAGATCGACCCCGGTTAAATCCGCGCCGATCAGAATGGCCCCGCGCAGACACGCCCCGCG
>JARLJC010000239.1 GCA_031291435.1 Alphaproteobacteria bacterium
CGCGATCTCCAACCTCAATACCTATAATTTCATGTTCATCATGGCCGGCCTGCTGCTGCATTGGCGGCCCCGGCGCTTCCTCGATGCGGTCAAAAAAGCGGTGCCCGCCACGGCGGGCGTGCTGATCCAGTTCCCGTTCTATGGCGGCATCGCCGCGATCCTGACCCAGCCAAGGAATGGCGCGGGACTGACGGTTTCGGACCAGATCGCCCATGCCTTCGTCAGCCTGACGACACAGCACACCTATCCGCTCGCCATCGGGCTCTATTCCAGTGTGCTCGGCTTTTTCGTGCCTTCCGGTGGCGGCAAGTGGCTGCTCGAAGCGCCCTATCTGATGCAGGCCGCCAATGACCTGAAAGTCCATCTCGGCTGGGCGGTGCAGATTTACAACGCCGCCGAGGCGCTGCCGAACATGATCAATCCGTTCTGGATGTTGCCGCTGCTTTGCGTGCTCTGCCTGCGTGCGCGCAATATCGTCGGCTTCACCTTTTTGCAGCTGATCGTCATGCTGCCGCTGACTTTGTTTCTGCTCTGGGCCTTCGCCTACACCCTGCCCTACCATCCGCCGGTGATCCCGAACTAGGTCAGCGCCGAAGGCTGGCGCGATTTTATTCGCAGCGGGTGAAACAATCGGGGAAAACGCGCCGTATGTCCTTTTGCAGGCGGTTGATCTACCAACCGCACGGGCAAATCGAGAGGACTTTTTCCGATGACAAACTTTCAGCATCGCGCTCTGTTCACCGCTCTTGGCGCGCTGGCGCTTGGCGTGGCCGCCACGGCTCCGGCTTCGGCGCAAAAGCTTTACGCAACCGGCCAGTCCTCGTCCTTCATCATGGAGACGGCGACGGTTTACGGCCATTCGGCCCAGCCCGTCGCCAGCGATCGTTGCGGCATTCCCAATGGCGCCGAAATCCTCAGCGGCTTCGACACCGGCGAGATGCCCGGCTGCCATCGTTGATGCTTTTTGCTGAAATAAACGCGCCGCAGGTTTTCGCCACGCGGCGTGAATAAAGCTCCTACCGCCGCATCGCCTCTTTGCATCAGCTTGCCGGAGATCCAAAGAACAGCAGCCGCGTAACGAAGGTGTAATGCGATTCAACTGTCATGATGGCGACGAACACCAGCACGGCGAAGGGCGGGACCATGATCGCATAGATCAGGGCCAGCCTTTCCCAGGCCATGTGCATGAACACGGCGACGATCAGGCCGGCCTTCACGACCATGAACAGCAAAATCAGAGTCCATCGTAGATAGCCGTGCAGGCCGAAGAAATCGACGAGATAGGAACAGGTGCTGAGGACGAACAGCCAGAACCACACGAGAAGGTAGAGCTTGATCGGGTGCTGCTGTCCATGTTGCTGAGGCGCCGCCATTGTCATGTGTTGCTTCACCAAAGGTAGAAGAGCGCAAAAATGAAAACCCAGACGAGATCGACGAAATGCCAGTACAGACCGGTGATTTCGACGATCTCGTAACGTCCCTTGCGGCTGGTGAAAAAGCCTCGCCGTTCGTCGTCGAAATCGCCCCGCAAAACCTTTCGGGCGATCAGGATCAGGAAAATCACCCCAATCGTCACGTGCGTTCCGTGGAAGCCGGTAATCATGAAGAAGGACGAGCCAAATTGCGGCGCGCCCCATGGATTGCCCCAGGGACGAACGCCTTCGCCGATCAGCTTGGTCCATTCGAACGCCTGCATCCCCACGAACATCGCGCCAAAAACGGCGGTGAGCAGCATCAGCGCGGCGGTCTTGCCGCGATCGTGGCGGTAGCCG
>JARLJC010000240.1 GCA_031291435.1 Alphaproteobacteria bacterium
GTCGCGACGAAGCCGGCAAGCTGATCCCGATCGATCTCAAGGTCGGCGACCGCGTCCTGTTCGGCAAGTGGTCGGGCACCGAGGTCAAGCTCGATGGCGAAGAGCTCCTGATCATGAAGGAGAGCGACATCATGGGCGTCCTGACCGACGTTCCCGCCACGAAGAAGAAGGCCGCGTAAGCGCCTTTTCCCCGTTCCCTCATCCTGAGGAGCCGGCGCAGCCGGCGTCTCGAAGGATGAGGCCGCAAACTCAATCATCTCATCCTTCGAGGCGCCCTTCGGGCTCCTCAGGATGAGGGTCCAGTTCAAACGGAGACAGATATATGTCAGCTAAAGAAGTCAAATTCGGCGTCGATGCCCGCGATCGCATGCTGCGCGGCGTCGACATCCTCGCCAACGCCGTCAAGGTGACGCTCGGCCCTAAGGGCCGCAACGTCGTGCTCGACAAGTCGTTCGGCGCACCCCGCATCACCAAGGACGGCGTCACCGTCGCCAAGGAAATCGAGCTTGACGACAAGTTCGAGAACATGGGCGCCCAGATGGTGCGCGAAGTGGCCTCCAAGTCGGCGGATGCTGCCGGCGACGGCACCACCACCGCGACCGTGCTGGCCGCGGCGATCGTGAAGGAAGGCGCCAAGGCGGTTGCCGCCGGCATGAACCCGATGGATCTGAAGCGCGGTATCGATCTGGCTGTCGAAGCCGTGGTCGCCGACCTCGTCAAGAACTCCAAGAAAGTCACCTCGAACGAGGAAATCGCCCAGGTCGGAACCATCTCCTCCAATGGCGACGCCGAAATCGGCAAGTTCCTCGCTGATGCCATGAAGAAGGTCGGCAACGAGGGTGTCATCACGGTTGAGGAAGCCAAGTCGCTCGAAACCGAACTCGAGGTCGTCGAAGGCATGCAGTTCGACCGCGGCTATCTGTCGCCCTACTTCGTCACCAATGCGGAAAAGATGATCTGCGATCTGGAATCGCCCTTCATCCTGTTCCACGAATCCAAGCTGTCGAGCCTGCAGCCGCTGCTCCCGGTTCTCGAAGCCGTTGTGCAGTCGGGCAAGCCGCTCGTCATCGTCGCGGAAGAAGTCGAAGGCGAAGCTCTGGCGACCCTCGTGGTCAACAAGCTGCGCGGCGGTCTTAAAGTCGCCGCCGTCAAGGCGCCCGGCTTCGGCGATCGTCGCAAGGCGATGCTGGAAGATATGGCCGTCCTTTCGGGCGGTCAGGTCATTTCGGCCGATCTCGGCATCAAGCTGGAAAATGTCACGCTCGACATGCTCGGCACCGCCAAGAAGGTCCGCATCGACAAGGACAACACCACGATCATCGACGGTTCGGGCAAGAAGAAAGACATCGAAGCCCGTTGCCAGCAGATCCGCAACCAGATCGAGGAAACCACCTCGGATTACGACAAGGAAAAGCTGCAGGAACGTCTCGCCAAGCTTTCGGGCGGCGTTGCGGTCATCCGTGTCGGCGGCGCTTCGGAAGTCGAAGTGAAGGAACGCAAGGATCGTGTTGACGATGCGATGCATGCGACCCGCGCCGCGGTCGAAGAAGGTGTCGTTGCCGGTGGCGGCGCAGCTCTCCTCTACTCGATCCGCGCGATCGAAAAAGTCCGCGTGCAGAATGACGACCAGAAGCGTGGTGTGGATATTATTCGCCGCGCGCTCGAAGCCCCGATCCGCCAGATCGCGGAAAATGCGGGCGTCGACGGTTCGGTCATCGTCGGCCGTCTGATGGACCAGAAGGACAACAACTTCGGCTACGACGCGCAGAAGGAAGAATACTGCGACATGGTCAAGTCCGGCATCATCGACCCGACCAAGGTCGTCCGCATCGCGCTGGAAAGCGCGACGTCGGTTGCAGGTCTGCTCATCACCACGGAAGCGATGATCGCCGACAAGCCCGAGAAGAAGTCGTCTGCGGGCGGCGGCGGTGGCGATATGGGTGGAATGGGCGGCATGGGCGGCATGGATTTCTGATCCCTGCTTAAACGTCAAGGAATGGGGCCGCAGGAAACTGCGGCCCTTTTCTTTAGGTATTTCAATAAGATAAAGTCTTTAATGCTTTCGGCGATTGCCGTTATAATGAGCGTTATGCAAAACCAGCTTTATATCAATGGCCGTCCGCGCCTTTTTACCGACAGCACAGGTGCGCGCCTTGAAGTCGGCAAGAGAGTTCTGGTCGCTCGGGAAAATTCACGGGTAGTATCTGAATGGGTAGTGGCCGCATACACCGAAGGCAATAGGCGTATCGTGCTGAAATTACACGGTGCGAAGAATGAGATTGCTCTGTCCCAAGAAGAAATCAACAAAAGGCCTGACGCGTTGCTCTTAAAGTTGGATGTTCCGCCAGTAATGGAGCAGTCGCCACAGAGAAGAAATTTGCCGAAGCGCGTTTTTGCCCTGCTTGCCCGCAGAAAACACGGCTAGGATTGAATGAAAGTATTATTCGTCAGGTTGCAAAATTAGTTGCAGCCTTTTTTATTGGCGTAATTCACAATTTATAAAGGCTAATTGAGCATTATCTGCCCTGCTCAGGCACACAAAAACAAAAACAACGAGGTGTATTATGGCAGTTATTCATTCAGGACGTGATCATGCGCCGCATGGCCGTCATTCAAAGGCGGCTCTGCTGGGCCTCGCGGCTTTGGCCGCAGTCGGACTGCTTGGCGCTACCGGCTACAACGAACGCGACATTATCGGAACGACGCTGGATAAAGGTGCCGTAACGCTCCGCGACAATGCCGTTCAGGCTGCAGACAAAGGCGGCATAGCGATCCGCGACAAAACATTCGAAGCTGTAGACAGAAGCGCCACGGCGCTTGGCCTGGGGACTTTTGCCGCGAATGCCATCATCGGCGTTTTTGGCGGTAACCCGGACGGCAATTATCAAAAACGCGAACCGTCGCACCCGGTCTGTTTCGACGTATTCACTTCCGGCGGGAAGACTGTGCCCTGCCAGCCCGCTTAACGAGAGATAAGTTCGCCGAGGGTTGCCACCCGGTGCGATCAGGCGGCCCAGGGCCGAAGGCATATATTTGCCGCCACGAAACAACAGGACGCATTATTTGTAGGAGACATTTTAAATGACCGCGCATGCCTTCATCGGATTTCGTCAGCCGCCTGCTCGTTTCGGCGAAAATGTAGCGGCGCAACGCCGCAGGGCGATGGGCAGAGCCACCCCCGCGACGGTTGCGGTCCTTGCGGTCGCCGGCCTTGCGGGTGTGCTGCTTCCAGCCCCGGCGCCTGCACCCGTGGGCCAGACGCGGGAGGTCCAAATGAGCGCCAGCGATTTGAATGCGCTGATAGAAGCCGATTTTTCCGCATTGCTGCCGGCGCGCAAGGCGCCCACTCTGACGCCTGCCCCAACGCCGGTCCCGACCCTTACATAAGCGCGGCGAGAGAGTCGGCGGGGCCGATCATGCGGCCCAGCGATGAGGGCGTATATTTACCGGAGCGCCACAGGCCCATTTGATAGATCATGGCAAAATCGATTTGTGCTGCTGCGGTGCCTGTGCCGCCGATGAGCTCGCTGCCGCGACGGACATTGTCGATGAGATAGGCGGGGAAGCGCACGTCGAAGGGATTGCGGGCGTTTTCCCCGGCGTGGCAGGCGAGCGCGGCCAGCAACGACGACGCATCCTGTTCATTGATGCCAATCATTAAATTCGGCGCGGCGTTAGGCTGCCAATATTCGGTTTGAAAAACCGTGCAGGTGAAATCCTTGTTCTGCAAAGTTAGCGCGTCCATGCCGAGGTGATGCGTGCCGATATGGGCGGGGTGCGCGTCGGACAAATGCGGCAGGAAAATCGCCTGCGGTTTCAGTTGCGCGATAAAGGATGCGACACGCTCGGACATTTTGCGCCAGATGTCGGGCGAGGTTGTGCGGGTTTCGGCGGTGATGCCCGAAAATCCTTCGGCTTCGGCGAGGACGCCTTCAAATCCAAGAACAGCGCAGGCTTTGGCAAGTTCGGCTTTGCGTGTGGGGCGGCGGGATATATCGCTGCCCAAGGTCACGGCCAGATTGGCGATGCGCCAGCCCTGCTCGCGCATCAGGCGCAGGGGCAAAGATCCTATCAGGCATTCGTCATCGGGGTGCGGCGATAACAATAAAGCGCAAGGACGCGCATCGGCCATAGGCAAAGTCGCACTTAAAACGGAAGAGGATATCTCTGGCTGAACCGGAGACATCCTCAAAAGCCGCGCGTAGGCGGAGACAAGGTCGGATGCTTTATCCGACCCGGCCATTTACGCCGCCTGCAATTCGGATTCAGCGCCGGCGAACAGTTCGAGCGCCTCGGCGACCCAGGCCGCGTTATCTTCGCCGCCCTGAGCGGTGAGAACATTTTCGCAAACTTCCTGCGTATCTTCGCTGACGATAGCGCCAGCGGCGGCGAGTTCTTCATGCAATTCCGCCGGAGCGGCGAGCGTCAGCCCGCCCACCTTGCCCGACAGAGCCAGCAGCGCCACGCCCGCGCCGATGGCGGCGATCGGCTTGCCCGCTTCGAGGAAGTGATTGACGATGCGCTTGGTGTGCGGATTGGTTTTCAGCTTGGCAATCGCGCGTTCGCCGCCGGGGATCACCAGCATGTCGAAATCGGAGCCGAGCGCTTCGCTGATATTGGCGTCGATGGGGAAATAATGGCCCCAATGATCTTTCTGCCACCCATTGACGACGCCGTTTTCGGGGGCGACGGTTTTGGTCTTGGCTTTCGCGGATGTAAGCGCGCGCTGAATCTCGGTCATCTGGTTTTCGTCGAAGCCGTTGGCGGCAAGGATAGCAATGGATTTACCGGCTAGAGATGCGGTCATACTAAACAAACTCCTCCTCATTCGGAACTAGGGATTTTCGCCGCCTGCATTCTGGCGTTTAAGCAAATCTTTCTTTCGGAAAGCCGCCGGAAACGGGATTCGCTTCTGGCGGTGGCTTGCGAACCGGGCGAGTTGTATACAAAAACAACCCATAAGGGAAGCGCGGAATTAGTTTCCGGGCTCAAAACCCTCAAGACCCCATTTCTGCTTCAGCCTGGACGGCGATGGGGCGGCCCTGAAAACGACGCGGGCGATGCCGTCTTTATCGATTTCATTGACCAGCCGCGCGATGTTCAGGGCCAGCGCATCGGAAACGGCGGGCTGGTGCCGGAACTGGGCAAGATCAAGCGCCGTTTTGATGTCGCCCCATTTCAGCCTTTCGCGCATCTGCACCATAAAGGGATGCGGAAAATCATCCGGGAGAGCGTGGCTTTCGTATTTTTCGGAATCCCGCATGCGGATGATCCAGGCAGCGACGGGGAGCTTCAGATAATCGCTATCGGGCTTGGCGGCAAGCAGGCGAACAGCAGCTTCAATCCCCTCATCGGTCGCACGCAGACAATTAATACCGGCATCGACAGTAACAGCGCAGGGGTAAGACGGATGAAGTTCGCCGACCAGCAATTGGGCGAAACGAAAGACAACCTGATTATGCAGAATGCCCTCGAGAGTTTGCCGCCTGTTCAGCACACCTATCGCCCCGAGCGCGAACTGATAAATGTGTCTATTTCTGCGGTCGGGTTTTAGTGCCGGTGCAAGGGCAGGCAGGGGCGATGCTTCGGCACTGGGCCATAGACCGGCCCTTCGAAACTCGTCCTCTATGCCTCTTTCTAAAAGCCACTCGCTAATAGGAACAGGCGCGTCCGGGCTACGTTTTTTCGCAATTATACTCATCTGAAGGATGCTCTCAAAAAATGTCGGGGCATCCTATAGGAAGGGTATGGGCCGAAACCACGCTTTTAATAGTTTCAATGGAGGACGAATTCGCCGCTGGCGTAAGTAAATTCGCTGGGCTTCACAAGGGCTTCGTGAGCGACCTTGACGATATAAAGCTTGCCCTCAAGCCTGGTTTCCCAAAAGCGCAGGAATTTATGCAGCACCGGAAAGCGCGGCGCGATATCGAGTTCCTGCCAGATATATTGCTGAAGCAGATGCGGATGGTCGGGCATGCCGTAGATGATCTCCGCCGTGGTCAGGCGGTAATCCTGGAGTTGACGGGCAAAGTCTGTCTGATGCATGGTCCGCGATCGTTCCTCGGGGAAGCGTTCACGCTTCCCCGAGGAACGTGAATCGCTGGGCCCACCTAAATAGGCCCATCCTCTTGATAGCATGGACAAAAACCGTCAATAAAAGGTTAATTCATTGGTATGCAAGCACATTTCACGCACCGAAAAAAACCATATTCGTGGCTCATTTAGTTGAATTACGTCAGCGCTTTACTATATCCTTAAGAACGTCGGCACATAATGACAAGAACGCGCTTTCGCGGTCTTTCCCAAAGAGGTTCTTCGTGAACAATAATATCGGCAAAAATATCGCGCTTTTAGTGGTCATCGGGCTGTTGCTCGCGGCCCTGTTCAACATGTTCCAGGGGGCAGGTACCCTGCCCGCCCAGAGCATGATGCCCTTCAGCGATTTCATGCAGCGCGTTTCCGAAAGCAAAGTCGCCGATGTTTCCATTCGCGGCCATGTCGTCAGCGGGCATCTGACCGAAAACGGCGCGGCTTTCTCGACCTACCTGCCCGACGACGCCAACATCACCGACAAGCTGATCGCCAAGAATGTCAAAGTCGTGGCCCAGCCTGAAGATCACGACGCGCCCACATTCTGGGGCATCGTCATCAACTGGTTCCCGATGCTGCTTTTGGTGGGCGTATGGATTTTCTTCATGCGCCAGATGCAGTCGGGCAATGGCCGCGCCATGGGTTTCGGCCGCAGCCGCGCGCGTCTGCTCAACGAAAAATCGGGCAAGGTGACGTTCGAGGATGTCGCCGGCATCGATGAAGCCAAGCAGGAATTGCAGGAAGTCGTCGATTTCCTCAAAGACCCCGCCAAGTTCCAGAAACTGGGCGGCAAGATTCCGAAAGGCGTGCTGCTGGTCGGCCCCCCGGGCACCGGTAAAACTTTGACCGCGCGCGCCGTGGCGGGCGAAGCCGATGTGCCTTTCTTCACCATCTCGGGCTCCGACTTCGTTGAAATGTTCGTCGGCGTTGGCGCTTCGCGCGTGCGCGATATGTTCGAACAGGGCAAGAAAAACGCGCCCTGCATCATCTTCATCGACGAAATCGACGCGGTCGGCCGTCATCGCGGCGCCGGTCTTGGCGGCGGCAATGATGAACGCGAACAGACATTGAACCAGTTGCTGGTCGAAATGGACGGGTTTGAAGCCAATGAAGGCGTCATCCTCATCGCCGCCACCAATCGTCCCGACGTTCTCGACCCCGCTTTGCTGCGTCCGGGTCGGTTCGATCGTCAGGTCGTGGTGCCCAACCCCGACATTCTGGGCCGCGAGAAGATCATCAAGGTTCATATGCGCAAAGTCCCCTTGGCCGCCGATGTCGATGCCAAGATCATTGCGCGCGGCACGCCGGGATTCTCGGGCGCCGATCTCGCCAACCTCGTCAACGAAGCGGCTCTGATGGCTGCGCGCGCCAACAAGACCGCTGTCAGCATGCGCGAACTCGAAGCAGCCAAGGACAAGGTCATGATGGGCGCGGAACGCCGCTCGATGGCGATGACCGACGATGAGAAGAAACTGACCGCCTATCACGAAGCCGGGCATGCGCTGATCGGCTTGAATGTGCCGCAGAGCGATCCGCTGCACAAAGTCACGATCATTCCGCGCGGCCGCGCGCTTGGCCTGACGATGAGTTTGCCGGAACGCGACAAATATGGCTCGACCCTCACCGAACTGACCTCGCGCATCGCTATGATGTTCGGCGGCCGCATCGCCGAGGAACTGATCTTCGGCAAGGAAAACGTCACCACCGGCGCGTCGAGCGATATTTCGCAGGCCACCAGCCTGGCCCGCCGCATGGTCACCGAATTCGGCATGTCCGACAAACTGGGGCGCGTGCGTTACACGGCCAATGAGCAGGAAATTTTCCTCGGCCACTCCGTCGCGCAGCAGAAAAACATTTCCGAATCGACCGCCGAGATGATTGATCAGGAAGTGCGCCGCCTCACCGACGACGGCGAACAGACCGCGCGTCGCATTCTGACCGAACGTATCGACGATCTGCACAAGATCGCCAATGCCCTGCTGGAATTTGAAACCCTTTCGGGCGACGAAGTGCGCGCCCTGCTGCGTGGCGAAACCATCGTGCGGGTCGAAGACAACGATACGCCCGCATCGCCTTTGCAGGGCAAGCGCGGCTCGGTTCCGGCTTCGCCGCCTGCGGATGCGCCCTTCGGCGCGACGCCGCAATCGGCACGCTCGGTCGTCGTGTAAGGAAGCGCCGTGGCCGCTCCCAAAAAACCGGCCGCCAAGGCCAAGGCGCCGGAAAAACCCAAAGCCAAGAAAGGCAGCCGCCTCGGTTTCTTCACCGTTCTGCTGGTGCTGGGTTTCGCGACGCCCTTTATGATGCCGACGGTGATCCTTGTCGTCGCGGCTTTGTTCCCGACCTATATCGCGCTCGCCACCGACAATGATCCGCAAAAATCCGGCGCGGTTTCCGTGGGCGCCATGAATTTCGCGGGCACCGTCCCCTTCATCATCGATCTGTGGGAAAAGGGCCAGACCATGAGCAACGCCTTCGGCATTCTCGGCAATGCCGATGCGTGGCTGGTCATTCTGGGCGCCGCCGCCATCGGCCAGATGATCGTTTATACCATCCCGCAGGCGATCGCGACCATGACTCTGGCCCATGCCGAATTGCGCGTCAAAACCTTGAGCAAAAACCTCGATATGCTGAAAGAATCCTGGGGCGCCGACGTCGCCACCACCAAGCCGATCGATAAAATCGGCGAAATCTGATTAGCCGGCTTTCTTTTCAGGGACAGGCATTGCCGCTTCGGCGGTGAACTCGCCTTCCTTGAGGCTTTGCCCCATATCCCATAATTGTTCGGCGGTGTCGCGCGCCAGCTTTTTCCAGCGTTCGGATTCGCTGTGGGCATGCGCCTGACTTTGTTCGAGATCGGCGGATCGCCGCCGCCAGAAATCGAGCTGCAATTCCTGGGTCTGCATCTGCGACTGCAATTCTTCGAGCTGCTGACGCAGATGGGTGATTTCGGATTCAAGATTATCGCGATGCCCGGCCCAGAAGGAAAACACGCCCGGCGATTTGAGATGTCCCCCGCGCGAGGCGGCGCGGGCCAGATCGCCGAAACTCAACCCGTCGCGGATCAGGATCTGCCGCGCCTTGCGCACGGCGGCGGCAGCTTCGCCGTCATGGCTGGAATCCGCCAGAGCGAGGATTTTATCGAGTTGCTCGGGAACGCGTTCGTTCATGTTCTGGTATAACTTTAACTCGCCTGAGGGCGGGACAGGCAAAGCGCCTATCAAGTTGATTTTTTATAGAGTTTTGTGCGATTCGGCTAGAGGCTGCATCAAGCGAATTGCTTTGCATAAAAGCGGGTTAAGTCTATAGTCGCCCGGTTTAATAAGTAAAGGAAATCCTCGTGAAGGCGTTGAAAAGTCTGGTTATGTCCGGCCGCGAAGTGTTGCCCATCGTCGAAGGCGGCAAGGGAATTTCCGTGTCCAACGGCGAAAGCTCGGGCGCATGGGCGGCGGCGGGCGGTATCGGCACCTTTTCCGGCGTTAACGCCGACAGTTATGACGAGAATGGCCGCGTCATTCCCCAGACCTACAAAGGCAAGACGCGCAAAGACCGCCACGAGGAACTGATCCAGTTCGCCATCGCGGGCGGCATCACGCAGGCGAAGAAGGCCTACGAAACTTCGAACGGCAATGGCCGCATTCACATGAATGTGCTGTGGGAAATGGCGGCGGCGGAACGCATCCTCAACGGCGTTCTCGAAGGCGCGAAGGGGCTTATCAACGGCGTCACCTGCGGGGCCGGCATGCCTTACAAGGTCGCGGAAATCGCCGCCAAATTCGGCATCAATTACTACCCCATCGTTTCCTCGGCGCGCGCGTTCCGCGCCCTCTGGCTGCGCGCCTATAACAAATACCGCGACGGTCTGGGCGGCGTCGTATACGAAGACCCGTGGCTGGCAGGCGGGCATAACGGCCTTTCCAACAGCGAAGACCCCAAACATCCCGAAGACCCGATGCCGCGCGTGATGGCTCTGCGCGCGCAGATGAACGAATATGGGTTGCAGGATACGCCCATCGTCATGGCGGGCGGCGTGTGGTGGATTTCCGACTGGGAGCATTGGCTCGACAATCCCGAAATCGGCCCGATTGCTTTCCAGTTCGGCACCCGCCCCCTGCTGACGAAAGAAAGCCCCATTTCGATGGCGTGGAAAAAACGCCTGACGACGCTCAAAAAAGGCGACGTGTTCCTCAACAAATTCTCGCCGACCGGTTTTTATTCTTCCGCCGTCAACAATCTGTTCATGCAGGATCTGCAGGATCGTTCGGATCGCCAGATCGCCTATACGCATGAAGCGGTCGGCGCGCATACCGAAAGTTTTCAGGTGGGCGTGGTCGGCAATCCCGTATTCCTCACTTCCGCCGATATCGCGCGGGCCAAGGCATGGATCGGACAAGGTTTCGGCAAGGTTCTGCGGACGCCCGACAGCACGCTGATTTTCGTCAAGCCCGAAACCGCGAAACAGATTCAAACCGATCAGGCCAATTGCATGGGGTGCCTGTCGGCCTGCGGGTTCTCGAACTGGTCGCAGAATGAAAAGGGCACCACCGGGCGCATGCCCGACCCGCGTTCTTTCTGCATTCAGAAGACGCTGCAGAATATCAGCCATGACGGCGACATCGACAATTCGCTGATGTTCTCGGGCCACAACGCCTATCGTTTCGGCGAAGATCCGTTTTATGCCAACGGCTTTATCCCCACGGTCAAACAGTTGGTTGATCGCATCGCCACCGGCTATTAATGGCGACGCCCGTTTATTACCTCATCGCGGGCGAGGCTTCGGGGGATTTTCTCGGCTCATGGCTGATGCGGGCCTTGCGCGCCGAACGGCAAGGCGCGGTGCGGTTTCGCGGCGTCGGCGGGCCATTGATGCAGGCCGAAGGGCTGGAACTTCTTTTTCCCCATACTGAGTTGATGCATTTTGGCCTCGCCGAAGTGCTGCGTCACATTCCGCGTTTGCTGCGCCGTATCCGCGAGGCGGCGCGCGATGTGGTGGCAACGCGGCCCGATGCGCTCATCACCATCGACGCGCCCGATTTCAATTTCCGCGTGGCGAAGCGCGTGCGCAAGGCTTCGAAACATTCAATTCCCATCATCCATTATGTCGCGCCCACGGTGTGGGCGTGGCGGCCGGGCCGCGCCAAAAAGATCGCGCGCTTTCTCGATCATCTGCTGGCCGTATTGCCGTTCGAGCCGCCTTATTTCACGCGCGAAGGACTCGATTGCACCTTCGTCGGCCATTCGGTGGTCGAAGGCAGCGCCAACCATGGCAGCAACGCGATTTTCCGCGTCACCCACGGCATCGGCCCCGACACGCCTTTGCTGGCTATCCTGCCCGGCAGCCGCATGAGCGAAGTCTCGCGCCTGCTGCCGATTTTCCGCGATACCGTGTTGCTTCTGCGCGTCAGACATCCCGACTTACAAATCGTGGTGCCGGTGGTGCCGCATCTAATGGAATATATCGTCGATGAGATTTCGACTTGGGGCCTGCCCGCCCATGTCGCTATCGGCGAGCGCGACAAATATCATGTCATGGCGACGGCGCGGGCTGCCATCGCCTGCTCCGGCACGGTGTCGCTGGAACTGGCGCTGGCGCGCCTTCCCACCGTGATCGCCTATAAAGTGAATGCGTTGACGGCGTGGATCGCGCGCCGCGTCCTGCGCGTGCGTTACGTCACCCTCGTCAATATCATGCAAAATGCCGAAGTGATGCCGGAATTTCTGCAGGAAGATTGCACGCCCGAAAAACTCGCGCAGGCGGTTGACCGGCTGCTGAGCGACGAAACATTGCGCCACGCCCAGATCGAAAAATTGCAGACGGTGGGCGCGTGGCTCGGCCAGAATACATTCGTGCCTTCGCAGCGCGCGGCGCAGGCCGTGCTTGCCGCCATTAAAAAGTTCCACGCCCCCACGGTGATGCAGGTGCTCCCTGCCCTTGTCACCGGCGGCGTCGAGCGCGGCACCGTCGAAATCACGGCGGCCCTTGTGCAGAACGGGTTCAACGCGCTGGTCACCAGCGCGGGCGGCCCGATGGTCGAGGAAATTCTGGCGGCGGGCGGCACCCATATCACCCTGCCGCTGAAATCGAAAAACCCCTTCACCATCTGGCGCAACGTGTCACGGCTCGCCTGCGTTATCCGCGAGCGCAAGGCGCAGATCGTCCATGCCCGCAGCCGCGCCCCCGCCTGGAGTGCCTATAAGGCCGCGCGCAGAACCGGCGCAACGTTTCTAACGACTTTCCATGCCCCCTACAGCGCGGGCAACAAACTAAAAAAATTTTACAATTCGGTAATGGCCAAAGGCGCGCGCGTGATCGCCATTTCCAATTTCGTCGCTTCCTATGCCGCACGCACTTATCATGTGCCCCCTGAGAAAATTCGCGTCATTCCGCGCGGCGTCGATATCGAGATTTTCGACCGCGCCCATATTTCCGCCGACCGTATCGATGCCCTGCGCGAGGCGTGGAGCCTTACCAAAAATGTGCCGGTGATCCTGATGCCCGGCCGCCTCACGCGCTGGAAGGGACAACTGGTATTGCTCGAAGCCCTCGCCCGGCTCAAGGCGCACGAATATGTCTGCATCATTGTCGGCGGCGGCAGGGACAGCCGCTATGGCAACGAGGTCGCGCAGGAAATCAAGCAATTCGGCCTGCGCCACCGCGTGCGTATTTACGATACCTGCCGCGATATGCCCGCCGCCTACGCGCTGGCCGATATCGTCATATCGGCCTCGACCCGCCCCGAAGGCTTTGGCCGCGTGGTGATCGAGGCACAGGCGATGGGCTGCGCCGTCATCGCCAGCAATCACGGCGGGGCCGCCGAAACCGTGATCGACGGGGAAACCGGCTTTTTAACGCCGCCGGGCGACGCGGAAAGGCTGGCGCAAGTATTAAGGAAAGTGTTGGATAGGCCGGTGGAAGAGCGTGAGATTTTCGCGGCGCAGGCCACCGCCCATATCCGCGCGCATTTTACCACAGCCTCCATGCAGGCGAAAACTTTGGCTGTCTATCGCGAACTGTTAGAGGAAAGAGATGAGCAATCCTTTGAGCCTTGAGCATATCACCGAAATGATGGCCGAGCTGCGCGCCTATCAGAGCCGCACCGTGGTCGTGAAAATCGGCGGCAACAGCATCGCCGAGGATGAGCTGTTCCTGTCCAAGGTCGCGCGGCAGCTTGTGTTCCTCAGCACCAACGGCGTGCGCATCGTTCTGGTTCACGGCGGCGGCCCGCAGATCGACGACGCCCTGCGCGACAAGAAAATCGAAACCGTCAAGGGCAAGGATGGACGCCGCATCACCTCGCCGCGCGCGATGAAAGTGGTCGAGAGCGTGATGAAGAAGATGAATCTTCTGGTCGCCTCCGCCCTGATCGAAGCCGGATGCAAGAAAGACAAATTGCTGCTCGCCGCCAAGCAGATCAGGCCGTGGGTGCAGGCGATAGGATTGGACGACAGCGACCCTGACAATCGCAGCGGCAAGCCCAACGGCGTCACCACGCACGCCATCGACCGCGCACTCGACGAAGGCAAGATCGTGGTGCTGCATTCGCTGGGCCTCGGCGCGGATAACAAGACACTCTACAACATCAATGGCGACGATTACGCGATGGCGATTGCGATCGCCATCAAGGCCAAGCGCCTCATCCTCGTCACCAATGTCGAAGGCGTGCTCGACGAAAACCGCGCGCGCATTCCCGTTATCGACCGCACGCTCGCCAAACAGCTGATCGACGACAATATCATCACCGGCGGCATGGTGCCGAAAGTCGAAAGCGCGCTGTGGGTCGTGCGTCAGGGCGTCAACGGCGTGGCCATTATCGACGGTTTCCGCCCCTGGGCAATTCTTGCCGAGTTGCTAACCCACGAAGGACTCGGAACATTATTCCGTTCCGGCGTTTGAATCGCGAAAATCACGAGTTAATTTACCGTTAACTGCGCACCGTGTAGAATAGGATTCGCAGCACGGGATAGTCTCGTGCGAGAGGCAGCGAATGACCTATTCACTTGTCACCGCTTCGGTCAACCCGTCGGCCTTTCCGACGACGTTCACCATCAACACATCGCACCCGAAGAACGAAGATTCTTCGCAGGCGATCAATATCGGCAATTTGCAGGAACAAAGCTCGGTCGTCAGCGTCAGCGACCAGGGCAGCACGGCGGGCGCTTCGGTTTCCGCCAGCTTCACCTCGCAGGCGGGTGATGTCGCTTTGCTTTCGAGCGACTTCCAGAATTTCGTCAGCCAGATCGAAACGCATGTGCAGCTTTTTAACAGCAGCGGCACCGTCATCGCGGACAATCAGGGCACAGCGGCGCAGCAGACCGCTTATACGCAATGGGTCGGCTCGGGTCTGACGGGATTGCCCGCCGATACCTATACCGCCGTGGCAACGCCGCTGCTCAGCGATACCGACCTGACCGCCTCTGTCACGCAGCAGCAGGGCACCAGCCTCGCCGTTAACAGCCAGTTGACCGGCGGCGATACGTCGGAATTTTACAATTTCACGCTTTCGGCGGGCAATAACATCAAGCTGGCTTTCGACGCCGGTTCGCAGAATTCCTCAACCCGCGTGCAGCTTTATGACAGCAGCGGCAACCTCGTCGCCGACAGCGGCGGCAATGCCTATCAGAAATCCAATTACAGCGCGCTGACCTCCGGCACCGGCCTTTCCGCCACGACCGGCGATTACAGCGTCAAGGTTTCCTATGCACCGGGCGCCGACACCACCCAGAACATCAAATATAATTTTCAGCTTTACTCAGGCTCGAACTACGCGGTCGTCTACAAAAACAACGTCACCGCGCAACCCGCCGATTACACCGCCGCCGGGTCGGTAACGGCAACTTCGGATGCCCAAGCCTATGCGCGCCAAGCCTACCACACCCTCACCGAGACGGCGTCCAGCGCCGTTAATATCGGCTGGCTGCAGCAGGATAAGTCCAGTCTCAACGTTCTCAGCCAGCTGACGCAGGCGGATTCCGCCGATTATTACAGCTTCACCCTGCAGGCGGGCGACAATCTGAAATTCGGCTTCGACACGACACAGACCAAGAACCCTTCGGCCCTGCGCGTCCAGCTATTTGACGTCAGCGGCACGCGCGTGATCGCCGACAGTCAGGGCAACGCGGCACAGCAGGCGGCCTATAAGGAATTGACGACGACCAACGGGCTGGGAGCGACGCCCGCCACCTATGTCCTCAAGGTAAGTTACGCCGACACTTCGAACAAAGCTGATACGTCCTACGTCTTCAATCTGTTTTCGGGTACCTCTTACGCGGCACAGTACAAGACCACCGCCTCGCCGCAGACATACGGTAACGCCTTGCTGTCGGGCACGGTGGGCGGCTCGGCCTCGACGGGCATGGCGGCGTATCTCACCAACCTCGCCAATGGCGGCAGCGTCGATGTTATCAGCGCGCTGAAATCGACGCTGGCCTGAATCCGGAATTATTTCTGCGGCTTCTTCCCGGCGAGATCGTCGATCAGCCAGCCCTGAAACAGCCCCACCTTCATCTCGCGCCCGATCGCCAGAGCGCGCTCATTATCGCAGCGGAAGAAGATCAGTTTCTCGACGGGCAGTTTTTCAAGTTGCCTGCGGATGACGGGATCGGCGAGTTGCAGCACCCGGTCTTTCGACACGTTGATCTTGATGCTATCGACCTTGAAGGCCCCGAGATCGAGATAGGTCGCCATGTCGGGCGTCACGGCGTCAAGCGCGACGCGAAACCCTTCGCGCTTCAACACGTCGATAGCGCTGAGCGTCAGCGAGAAATCTTGAAACAGGTCGCCGCGATGCAGTTCGAACCCGATCAGGGGGCGATGTTCCTGCGGCACGCGGCGCACGAACTGGGCGAACACGCCGCCCATGATCGAGGCCACCGACAAATTCAGATTGATGCGCCGCCCGCCGATCAGCTCGTAAGTCGTGGTCAGCATCGCCAGCAACCGCTGATCGAGAATGCCGCACAGAGCCAGAAAGAAATGCTCGGTGGTGGGCAGTTCAAGTTTCGGAAAACGCTCGCGCCGCAAATCTTCGAAACTGATGAAATATTCCTCGCCCGCCATTTCCCAGCCCTGCCCCGCCGCCCGGTAGATATTCTGGGTGCGGGCATAACGGCGCAGATCGATTTCGCCGAGCAGATTGCCGATCTGATCGACATTCTTGGTGGTGAGCGGCCCGCGCGTATCCTCGACCCGCCCTTCGCCGCCCAGGCTCATGGTCGCCGCCGCGCGCACCACTTCGACATAATGATTGGTGCGCTCGCGCAAGAGGGCGTAATCGCGCGGCATGTGATAGGTCAGAAGAAACTGCGCGGTATCGGCTTTATGGTCAGGCAAAATCGCCTCAACGATCCGGCTGCCGAGGCCACGTGTATCGGGGGTCTCGTCCCATGCGATGAAAATATCGCCGTTCGACATGTCGGAATAAAAGCCGCCGCTTGCCTTGGCGAAGGCCTGCAATTTTTCATGCACGGCTTCGAGCGCGCTGCGGCTTTTGGCCAGATGCGCGATGGCGGTAAGGATGAGGTTGAGAACGATAGTGGGCGCGCCATTGCGCTGCATCCGCCGCACGCGCAGGATGAAATCCTGCTCGCGGACGAGATCGGAGGGTATCTCGCGGTTATCGTCGACTTCCCAAACGCGCATGAAATCTCACGGAAAAAGACTATCCTATCTTCGCCTGACGAGGTTAATAACAGGTTTCCGTTTTGGCCGCCAAAGTCAGGAAATCCCTGATTTTCTGGGGATTTTTATGTCCCGGCGCGTCTTCCACGCCCGAGGAGACATCGACGATCGAGGCCCCCGTGGCCGCCACCGCAGCATCCAGATTGCCCACATGAAGGCCGCCCGCCAGCATCCACGGCTTTTTGAACCGCACGGCACCCAGCAGCGACCAGTCGAAGGCGACCGCATTGCCGCCGGGATTTTTGCCCGCCTCGGCTTTGGCGTCGAGCAGCAGCATATCGGCGACGGGTTCATAAATCCGCGCCGCCTCGACATCTTCGGCTGTGGCGATGCCGACCGCCTTGATGACCGGCAGACGCGTGAGTTTTTTGACGGCGGCGACACGTTCGGGGGTTTCATTGCCGTGCAATTGAATCATCTTCAGCCGCACCGCGCGCAGCACGCGCATCATCTCATCGTCGGTCGGATTGACGAACAGCCCCACCGGTATGACTTCATCAGGAATCTGGTCGATCAGCAGCGACGCCGTTTGCGCATCGACCACGCGCGGCGATTGCCGGTAGAAAACGAAACCGGCATAACGCGCCCCGCCCGAAACGGCAGCGGCCACCGCATTGGCGTCGCGCAACCCGCAGATTTTGACGGTAACGCTCATGCCAACTCATCGGCGATGCGCCGCGCCGCGTCGGCGGGATTTTCGGCCTTGGTGATGGGGCGGCCGATGACCAGATAATCGGCCCCGGCATCCTGCGCCTCGCGCGGCGTCAGCGTGCGTTTCTGATCGTTCGACGAAGCCCAGTCGGGGCGAATGCCCGGCACCATCAGAATGAAATCCGGCCCCAGCGTCGCCCGCAGCGGCACAATTTCCTGCGGCGAGCAGATCACGCCGTCAAGGCCGCTTTCTTTGGCCAATGCGGCGAGACGCACCACCTGCCGCGTGGTATCCGCCTCCTGCCCCACAGACGCCAGATCGTTGTTATCGAGGCTGGTCAGCACCGTCACGCCCAGCAATTTGGGCCGCGCGGCACCGGCTTTGGCAGCGGCGGTCGATGCCGCCTGCATCATCTCGGCCCCGCCGGATGTGTGCAGCGTCAAAAATTCCGGCTGCAATGGCAGCAGCGAACCTATCGCCCCCGCCACGGTGTTGGGGATATCGTGCAGTTTGAGATCGAGGAAAATCGGTTTGCCTTTGGCGGCAATAACGCGATAGCCGGCTACGCCATGCACCATGAAGAATTCGAGGCCGAGTTTAAGCCCGCCGACATGCGGCCCGACTTTATCGGCAAGCGCCTCGGCATGGGTGAGCGTGGCGGTATCGATGGCGCAAAAAACAGGATTCATATTTTCCGTTTCCAGAAAGGACGTTGCGGTGGAGGAAGATCGGGTTCAGTCACGGCGGCTTTTTGCAGTTCGCCAATGCGCTCATTAAGCGCGCCGAGTTCCTTGTGCAGACGCCGCGCCTTCAGCCGATGCGGCAACCCGCGCAGCCACCCGACCAGCCCGCCGACAAACAGCCCTGCCGCCAGCGGCACAAGGCCGACCAGATAAAGCGGCATTTCCATCGTGCCGGACAAGGGCCACATCCCGACCACGGCCATGCTCTGGTTCGACAAAGCGAAACAGATCACGGCTGCCAGAACAAGGGCGCTGAGTAATCCCGAAAAAAGCTTCATGCGACAGAGTTTAACGCCTACGCGGCTTTAAGCAACCCGTCGCGGCGGAACATATCCTTGATGCCGCGAATGGCCTGCCGCGTGCGGGCTTCGTTTTCGATGAGGGCGAAACGTACATGCGTATCGCCGAATTCGCCGAAACCGATGCCGGGGGCGACCGAAACTTTGGCATCCGCCATCAGTTTCTTGGTGAATTCCAGCGAGCCCATGGCAGCGTAGGGTTCGGGAATCTGCGCCCAGATATACATCGCGGCCCTGGGTTTTTCGACCATCCAGCCTGCTTCATGCAGCCCCTTGACCAGAACATCGCGGCGGTTCTGGTAAATCGCGGTGATTTCGGCGACGCAATCCTGCGGCCCTTCCAGCGCCGCGATCGAGGCCACCTGAATCGGCGTAAACGTGCCGTAATCGTGATAGCCCTTAATGCGCGCCAGAGCGCCCACCAGAGTTTTATTGCCGACCATAAAGCCGACGCGCCAGCCCGCCATGTTGTAACTTTTGCTCATGGTGAAAAATTCCACCGCGACGTCTTTGGCGCCCGGCACCTGCATAATGGAGGGTGCTTTCCAGCCGTCGAAGCAGATATCAGCATAAGCGAGATCATGCACGACATAGATGCCGTATTCGCGCGCTATGGCGACGACGCGCTCGAAAAATTCCAGTTCGACGCATTGCCCGGTCGGGTTGGCGGGGAAATTCAAAATCAGCATTTTCGGTTTCGGAATGCGCGAACGGATAGCCTTTTCCAGCTCGGCGAAGAAATCGATACCGGGCAACAGCGGCACCTGCTGAATATCGGCCCCGGCGATCACCGGGCCGTAAATATGGATGGGGTAACTCGGGCACGGCACCAGCACGCAATCGCCTTTATCGAGCGTGGCGAGCGCCAGATGCGCGATGCCTTCCTTGGAACCGATGGTGGAAATCGCTTCGCTCTCGGGATCGAATTCCACGCCGTAACGGGTTTTGTACCAGTTGCAGATGGCGCGGCGCAGACGGGGTATTCCCTTCGACACCGAATAACCGTGTGTGTCCGGGCGCTGCACCGTCTCGATCAGTTTGGCGACGATATGCGGCGGCGTCGGCCCGTCGGGGTTGCCCATGCCGAAATCGATGATGTCCTCGCCGCGGCGGCGGGCGGCCATTTTCAGTTCGGAAGTGATGGAAAAAACGTAAGGGGGAAGCCGCGTAACGCGACTGAAGTCTGATGGCAGTTGGGCCATTTTGCTCTCCACGTAAGCGCCGGGATGACGACTCTATGGGACAAGGCCAGTTCTAACGGGAAACTTTAGTGCCATTGCGGGCGGCGTCACGCGACATGATGAACCATTGCTGGCCGATGCCGAGCAGATTGCTCCATGTCCAGTAGATCACCAAACCCGCAGGCATCGCGGCCAGCATATAAGTGAACACGAACGGCATCACCATGAACACCCGCGCCTGCGATTTATCGGGCGGCTGGGGCGACAGTCTCTGCTGCATGAACATGCTGCAGCCCATCAAAATCGGCCAGGCGCCAATATGGAAAAACAGCGGGGCCGGGAAATGCAGCAACCCGAACAGATTGAGAACCGAAGTCGGATCGGGCGCCGACATATCGTGAATCCAGCCAAAGAAAGGCGCATGCCGCATTTCGATATTGACGTAGAGCACCTTGTACAAAGCGAAGAAAATCGGAATCTGGATCAAAGTCGGGAAACAGCCGGACAGCGGATTGACCTTCTCGCGCCGGTACAGTTCCATCGTTTCCTGACTCTGGCGCATTTTGTCGTCGGGGAAACGTTCCTGAATTTCCTTCATCTGCGGCTGCAACGCTTTCATGCGCGCCATCGAATGGAACGATTTCAGCGACAACGGCAAAGTGGCGCAGCGCAGCAGAACCGTGAACACCAGAATGGCGATGCCGATGCTGCCCAAAGCGTTGGCGAGCTTGGTCAGCAGATACAAAAACGGCTTGGTCAGGAAATAGAACCAGCCGAAATCGATGGCCTTGTCGAAATGTGGAATGTCATATTTGTCGGCATAGAAGTCGAGCAGCTTGACCTGCTTGGCGCCTGCGAACAGATGCGTGGTCTGCTCGACGCTCGAAGCCGGGGCGATGTTCATCGCCGCTCCCCGGAAATCGCTTTGATAGAACCCCATATCGGGATTGCTGGCGCCTTCGGCGTTATAGGCGAATTCGGCGGTGATCTTTTCGTCCTGCGGCGGCACCATCGCCACCAGCCAGTATTTGTCGGTGATGCCGAGCCAGCCGCCGGTGCTTTCATTGACCTGCTTGCCGTCTTCGGCCAGCTTTTTGTACTTATATTCTTCCAGCGTGCCGCCGAGAACGCCAAGCCCGCCTTCATGCACGACCGAGCGCGCTTCCGCCGCCGGTAATCCCTGCCGCGCCACTACGCCATACGGATAAAGCGTGACCGGAGTCTTGCCGGTATTGGCGACGCGGTCGGTGATGGTGAACATCGAATCCTTGTCCACCGCGATGGTGCGTTCGAACAGCAGCCCCTGCTTGTTGTCCCAGCTCAGCTTGACGGCATGATCGGGGGTGAGGGTTTTGCCGTCGGCGCTCCATAAAGTATCGGCGGTCGGCACGGCTACGCCTGCGCTGCCCAGCCAGCTGAACGACGCATAAAATGCCTTGTGCGGCGGCGCGGAACCCGAAGGCGACAGCAGAACGATAGCAGGCGAAGCCGGATCCGGCGTTTCGCGGTATTTGTTGAGCAGCAGGTCATCGAACTGCGCGCCTTTGAGATCGATGGAGCCGGAAAGTTCCGGCGTGTCGAGCTTGACGCGGGCCGCTTCCGGCAAAATAACGGCGCGGTCGCGCAAAGTCGCGTTGGCGCTTTCGGGGGCTGCGATCTTGCCTTCCTTCTCGACCTGCTGCGCAATCGCGTGGCTGCGGGCATAATCCTGCTGCGGCTTCACGTAAAAATACTGAAAGCCCAGCATGATGGCGACGGAAAGGATGATGGCGGTGACGAGATTATTGTTCATTGCACAGTCTTTGAAGGGCGAAATTGTCTGGTTCAGGTATCAGGTATTTCCTATAAGGAAAAGCATATAAATCAATCGGAGCGATGCCGGTGACCGCCCTCCTGCGCAGCCTTATATGGGTCTACCGCCACAGTTTTTCCATGCTGATGGGGCGGCATTGCCGTTTTATGCCCACTTGTTCGGCTTACGCGGATGAGGCGTTGCGCCTGCATGGCCCGGTCAAAGGCGGCAAACTGGCCCTGAAACGGATATGCAGATGCCACCCGTGGGGCGGAAGCGGCTTCGATCCGGTGCCGCCGCCATAGGCTGGATAAAGAAACATCTTGAAAATAAAGCACCACCCGTGCCGTCATTCCGGACGATTTTCTCTTCGTCACGCCGAAGGCGGGGCGAAAGAAAATTGATCCGGAACCCAGTTGGCCTCTGAACAGGAAAGGGCCTATCCTGTCGAAAGGCGATCTGGGTCCCGCATCGCGCACCAAGAGGTGCTTGTGCGGGATGACCGCACGGGTAGTGCTAAAACGGCAGTATCGGAATTTGTTGCTCCTTTATAGGGGAATGGGTAAAAAGCAGACATGAAAATTCGCCCCGTCATCCTTTCCGGCGGTTCGGGCACGCGGCTCTGGCCCGTTTCCCGTTCCAAAGCCCCCAAGCAATTCGTCCCCCTGATCGGCGCGGAAAATCTGTTCGCCGCCACGGTGCGGAGCACCTATGATATGGGGCGCAGCGTCAACGACCCGACCTCCTTCGCGCCGCCGATGATCGTCGGCAATGCCGAACATAAATTCCTGATTCACGATGCGCTCGACGCCGCGAAACAGAGTGAAGCCATTGTCCTGCTCGAACCCATCGGGCGCAACACGGCGGCGGCGGCAATCGCCGCAGCGCTCGCCGAAAAAGATGACGATGTTCTGCATCTGGTGCGCCCCAGCGACCATGTCATCGCCGACGCCAAGGCTTTCCGCGCCGCGATTGCGCAGGCGGTGCCTGCGGCAGCCGCCGGTTCCTTCGTGTTATTCGGCATCGCACCCGATTATCCGGAAACCGGCTATGGCTATATCAATCCGGGTGCGGCCACCACGTTCGACGGCGTGAAATCCATCGCCGCTTTCAAGGAAAAACCAGACGCCAAAGGCGCGGTCGCTCTGATCGCGGGCGGCGCTTTGTGGAACAGCGGCATTTTCCTTTATTCCCCGCGCACGCTCATCGAAGAAGCGAAGAAACTCGCGCCTGAAATGCTGAAGCAGGTGCAGGAAGCCCTCGACAAAGCGCAGAGCGACGCACGCGGCATCACCCTCGACGCCAAGACTTACGAAGCCGTCGCCTCGGAACCGTTCGACCGCGTGATTATGGAACACACGAAACACGGCGCGGTCGTGCCCTGCAGCATGGGCTGGAACGATGTCGGTTCGTGGCAGGCTTTGTGGCAATCGGCCGACAAGGATAAAGACGGCAACGCGACCATCGGTTCGGTCGTCACGCAGGATTCGAAAAACTGCTATGTGCGGTCGGAAGGCCCCGCCGTCGCCGTGCTCGGCCTCGAAGATATCGCCGTCATCGCCACCAAGGACGCCATTCTGGTGACGCCGCGCAACCGCACGCAGGATGTCAAGGCGCTGGTGGCCGCCGTGCAGGAAACCAAACCCGACCTCGCACAAAATCATTCGGTCGCGCGCCGCCCCTGGGGCTCTTACGAAAGCATCGCCGCGGGTTCGCATTTTCAATGCAAGCATATTACCGTTCTGCCCGGACGTTCGCTCTCCCTCCAAATGCATCACCACCGCGCCGAGCATTGGGTGGTCGTGGTCGGCACCGCCAAAGTCGAAATCGACGGCGTCGAGAAAATGGTCTATCCGAACGAATCCGTATACATTCCCAAAGGCTCGACCCACCGCCTGACCAACCCCGGCATGATCGAGCTGCATCTGATCGAGGTGCAATCGGGCGATTATCTGGGCGAAGACGATATCGTTCGTCTGGCCGACAATTATGGCCGCACGGAAAATTCGCCCTCAAAGGTTAATAAGCATTAATTTTTGAGCCGTTTCAGGCTGTTAACTCGGCATTAACATGTTGCCGGTACATTGCAGCCTACTCATTTCCCCCATGGAGAATCACATGAAATCCCTTCCGGCCCGCGCTTCGCGCAAACAAGGTTTTACACTCACCGAAATCGCGATCGTCCTCGGCATCATCGGCTTGATCCTGGGCGCGATCTGGGTGGCGGCTTCCGCCGTCTATAACAACCAGAAAGTCGGCAAAGGCACGACACAGATGCTGAACATCGTTCAGGGCATCCGTTCGCTTTATTCGACCAGCTCGACCACCGGTCTGGCGGACGCGACCGACATGACCTTCTCCATCTGCAGCGCCGGCGTATTCCCCAGCGATATGATCCCCAGCGCCGGCTGCGGCACCTCCGCCGCTCCGGGCACGATCAACGACCCGTGGAACGGTTCGACCACCGTTGCCAGCACCTCGGTCGCGGTTGCCGCCACCGGCGACGCTTTCATCGTCAAGATGGCGGGCGTTCCGACTTCGGCCTGTACCGCCCTGATGACTTCGCTTGGCGGCACCGGTCGCGATCCCGGCCTGATCTATCTCGGCGTTCCCGCTTATGCGGTTGCCAGCGCGACCGCCTTCCCGGTTACGGTTTCGGCCGCTACCGCCGCCGCTCAATGCACCTCGGCGGCGACGGTTGCCTTGACTGCGGTGTTCAAGGTTAAAGGCTAAAATGTACAGGTTAGCGTGAAATGAGCGGGAAGCTTCGGCTTCCCGCTTTTTTCTTGCCCGCTACCCACCGAAACAATGCTTGTAAGCGCCCCCATCACGACAAGACCAGATTCATAACGACCCAGGGAGAAAGATTATGCTGATCCAGAAACTTTCGCTGTCCCGCGCCCAGCCCCACAAGACAAGCTCGTCAAAAGGCTTCACCCTTACCGAAATCGCGATCGTCCTCGGCATCATCGGCCTGATCCTCGGCGCCATCTGGGTCGCGGCATCCAAGGTTTATGCCAACCAGAAAGTCGGCAAGGCAACCACGCAAATGATCAACGTGGTTCAAGGCATCCGCTCGCTTTACTCGACCAGCTCGGTCACCGGCCTGGCGGATACAACAGATATGACCTTCGCGATCTGCAGCGCCAGCGTGTTCCCCAGCGATACGATCCCCAGCACCGGGTGCGGCACTTCCGCCGCTCCGGCCACGATCAGCAACCCGTGGAACGGAGCGACAACCATCGCCAGCACCTCGGTCGCTGTTGCCGCCACCGGCGACGCCTTCATGATCAAGATGGCCGGCGTTCCGACCACCGGATGCACCGCGCTGATGACTTCGCTTGGCGGCATCGGTCGCGATCCCGGCCTGATCTATCTTGGCGTTCCCGCTTATGCGGTTGCCAGCGCCACGGCCTTCCCGGTCACTTTGGCCACCGCCACCGCCGCCGCTCAATGCACCTCGGCGGCAACTGTGACCCTGAGCGCTGTGTTCAAGCTTAAGGGCTAAGGTACGTTCTCTTGCGCGGTTAAAAGCGGGAAACTGAAGTTTCCCGCTTTTTCTTTTGCATCACAAGCCGTTTAGGCTACATTTCCCTCCTGCCCGTCCGGAGGTTCCATGAGCATTTCAGCCCCCCAAACAATCCGCATGCGCCTTTATGGCGTTCTTGTTGTTGTGGCCGTCGCCGCCATCGCTTACGGGGCCTGGGCCTATAATGAGAAACTCTATCGCGACCATGTCGCGCAGACCGATGCCGCGCTCGTCAGCATCGTCAAGAATGTGCGCCGCCTGTTCCTTTATTCGCCGACGGTCGATATTTCAGGATCCGCCGACATGATGCTGAGCAGCACCGACTCTGTGCATAACGTCTATATCGAATCGGACGTGTTCCCCCGCAACATGGAAGGCCCCAACCGCCGCGCCGTGATGACGCCGTGGGGCGGCGGCATGGCCGTCACGCAGGCGACTTCCGAAAACAAGGGCGACGCTTTCTATGTCTATCTCGACGGGCTGCCGAAGCGCGCCTGCAAAGATCTGCTCAGCGATAATGCGGGCGCCACCCGTGATCCCCTGCTGCTGGCGGTGGGATCGGGCCCGGCGGGTTCCGTCCCGCCCGTGAACATCACCGAACTGCCGGTAACGCCGGGCGCGGTGCAGACTTTATGCGCGGCGGACAAGAACGCCATCGGCCTGGAATATCAGCTTCGCGCCGGTGAAGTTGCCAAACCGCCCGTGACCTATGCGCCCGCGCCGAAGCCCAAGGCTCACAAGGCCGAGGCCCCCAAGATCGAAGAGAAGAAAGCGGAAGAAAAGAAAGCCCCGGAACATAAGACCGAGGACAAGAAACCCGCCCCCAAAGCCAAGACCGAGAAAACCAAGAAAGCCGAATAACCACCCCCATGGTCGCCCGCGTCACCACCGTCGCTTTCGAGGGTACCAACGTCCTCGATATCGACGTTCAGGTGCAGATGTCGAACGGGTTGCCGAAATTCAACCTGGTGGGATTGCCCGACAAAGCCGTGGGCGAAAGCCGCGAACGCGTGCGGGCGGCATTATTCGCCTTGGGCCTCGCCCTTCCTTCCAAACATATCGCCGTCAATCTCGCCCCCGCCGACGTTCTCAAAGAAGGCTCGCATTTCGACCTGCCGATTGCACTCGCTTTGCTGGCGGCAATGGGCGTTTTGCCGCTTGAGGAAATCGCGCATTACACGGCGCTCGGCGAGTTGGCGCTGGATGGGGCTTTGTCGCCGGTCGCGGGCGTGCTGCCCGCCGCCGTGACCGCCAGCGCCGCCGGGCGCGGATTGATCTGCCCGGAAAAAAACGGCGGCGAGGCGGTATGGGCGGGCGAGCTGGAAGTTCTGGCCGCGCCCTCGCTCCTCGCGCTCATCAATCATTTCAAAGGCACGCAGGTGCTGGGGCGGCCGGTGGCGCAGTTGCAATCGGACGAGCCCGGAAGTTACGCCGATCTGCGCGACATCAAAGGGCAGGAAGTGGCCAAACGCGCGCTCGAAGTCGCGGCGGCGGGCGGGCATAACCTCCTGATGATCGGGCCGCCCGGTTCGGGCAAAAGCATGCTGGCGGCACGCCTGCCCGGCATCTTGCCGCCGCTCGGCGCCGACGAAGCCCTCGACGTTTCCATGATTCATTCGCTGGCCGGGTTGCTCGACGAAGGCAAGCTGCTGCGCCGCAGGCCGTTTCGCGATCCGCATCATTCGGCCTCGCTGCCCTCCCTGGTCGGCGGCGGGATGAAGGCCAAGCCGGGCGAGATTTCCCTCGCCCATAACGGCGTGCTGTTCCTCGACGAATTGCCGGAATTCCAGCGCGCGACTTTGGAAGCGTTGCGGCAGCCTTTGGAGACCGGGCGCGCGGTCGTCAGCCGCGCCAATCATCACGTCACCTATCCCGCCCGCGTGCAATTGATCGCGGCGATGAATCCCTGCCGCTGCGGGCATCTCGACGATCCTTCGCGCACCTGCGGGCGCGCGCCGAAATGCGCAGGCGATTATCAGGCGCGCATTTCGGGGCCTCTGTTCGACCGCATCGATTGCCATGTCGAAGTCCCCGCCGTCAGCGCCGCCGATCTCAGCCTGCCACCGCCGCGCGAAGACTCATCCATCGTGGCCGCCCGCGTCGCCGAGGCCCGCGCCATTCAGGCCGCGCGTTACAAAGCCCTGTCGAACGACAATAAAACTTTGCCGCCTGTCCGCACCAATTCGCAAGCCGACGGCGAATTGCTGGAACAGGTGGCCGCGCCCGATCAGGCCGGACGCGCCCTCCTCACCCAGGCCGCCGAGCAGATGAAACTTTCCGCGCGCGGCTATCATCGCGTTTTGCGCGTGGCGCGCACCCTGGCCGATCTCGCGGGCGCCGAAGCCGTCACCCGCACCCATATCGCCGAGGCACTCAGCTATCGCCGCCTCAACCTCGGCAAGTAAGCACCGCAGGGCGTGGGGGACATAATAAAAGGGGCCTGTTTAGCTGTAACTTGTTAGCAAGACCTCTCCAGCCCCTTTTATTGTGTCCCCATCGCGCTTGTCGCCAGCCCCCTCGAAGGGGTATAAAGCCCCTTCATATTCAGGGAGCCTACCAATGTCGTTACGCACCACCATCACCGACGCGATGAAAGACGCCATGCGCGCCAAGGACGAACGCGCGCTCGCCACCACACGCATGATTATGGCGAAACTGAAAGACGCCGACATAGCGGCGCGCCCGAAAGGCAATGCCGACGGCATCAGCGACAATGAGATCGCCAGCATGATGCAGGGCATGATCAAGCAGCGCCGCGAGAGCATCGTGCTCTACGAAAAAGGCAACCGCGCCGATCTGGTCAAGCAGGAGAGCGAAGAAATCGCCGTCATCGAACGTTTCCTGCCCAAGCAGATGGACGAAGCCGCGATGACGCACGCGATCAATAACATCGTCGCCGTCCTCGGCGCGAAAGACGTGAAAGATATGGGCAAGGTCATGGCCGAACTGAAAAAGGCCTATGCCGGCAAGATGGATTTCGCCGCCGCCGGGGCCTTGGTCAAAACGAAGCTGGCCGGGTAAAAAGGCTTGACTTTCGCGTCCTATTGTTATAACATAAATTATAACTTTGGAGATTGCCATGCGCGCGACCGTGACCCAGATCGGTAACTCGACCGGCCTCATCCTGCCCAAGGAAGCCGCCGCGCGGCTTAAAATCGGCAAGGGGGACAGCGTTTTCCTCACCGAAACCGCCGATGGTTATGCCGTCACCGCTTACGACCCCGAATTCGAGGCGCAAATTCTTTCCGCACGGAAAGGCATGGCGCAATATCGCAACGCCCTGCGCAAGCTCGCGGAATGAAACGCTGGCGCTGGCTTCAGGAAGCGGCTGTTATTGCCATTCACGGCGAACAAATCGCCGAACACGGGGGCGAGGACGGCATTCGCGATGCGGGACTCCTAAGCTCGGCGCTGGCGCGGCCGCAGAACAAGGCGATTTACGCCAAAGCTTCGCGCTTCGATTTGGCCGCCGCCTATGCCTTCGGCATCGCGCGCAACCATCCTTTCGTCGATGGCAATAAACGCGCGGGCTTCCTTGCCGCCTATGTTTTTCTTGATCTGAACGGCGCAGCCCTTGCAGCCGACGAAACTTCGGCAGTCGAGGCGATGTTGAGCCTCGCCTCAGGCAAAATGAAGGAAAAACAATTTTCGGACTGGCTTAAAGCGCATTCCGAATAGAACTTTCAAAACCCATCAAAATTCGCCAGATTACGGCCATGTCTTTCCCGCCCGCCTTTCTTGAAGAAATCCGCAACCGGCTGCCTTTATCGGGCGTGATCGGGGCGCGGCTGCGGCTGGTGCGCGCGGGGCGGGAGTTCAAGGGATGCTGCCCCTTCCATAACGAAAAGACGCCAAGTTTCTACGTCAATGATGACAAGCAGTTCTTTCATTGCTTCGGCTGCGGCGCGCATGGCGATGTGATCGGCTTTACGATGCGCAACGACCGGATGAGTTTTCCGGAAGCGGTCGAGAGTCTGGCGGGACAGGCGGGGTTGCAGGTGCCGCGCGACACGCCGGTGGAACGCGAGAAATTCGATGCCGAGAAAAGATTGCTGCAATTGCTCGACCGCGTCACGGCGTGGTTCGAGGAACAGCTATTCGCCCCCGGCGGGCGCGAGGCGCTGGCCTATCTGCGCGGACGCGGGTTGAGCGACGACGCCATTCGCCGTTTCCGTCTGGGTTATGCGCCCAATGACGGGCAGAGCCTGCTACGCAAAATGACAGGCGAAGGCTATAAAATCGAAGAGCTCGCCGCCGTCGGCCTCGCCAAAAAAGCCGAGGACCGCAACGAGTATTACAGTTTCTTCCGCAACCGCGTGCTATTCCCTGTCGGCGACCGGCGCGGACGCACCGTCGCGTTCGGTGCGCGCATCATGGGCGAGGGCGAACCGAAATATCTCAACTCACCCGACCATCCCCTGTTTCATAAAGGGCAATTGCTTTACGGGTTGTCACGGGCGCGCGCGGCGCTGGGACAAGGCCAGCCCATCATCGTGGTCGAAGGCTATATGGATGTGATCGCGCTGGCCGAAGCGGGCTATACCGGGGCGGTCGCCCCGCTCGGCACCGCCCTTACCGAAGACCAGATTCAGATTTTGTGGAAACTCCTGCCCGCCCCCGACAACCGCGAGGCCAGCCGGGATTACAGCCCGATTCTCTGTTTCGACGGCGATAATGCCGGGTTGCGGGCCGCCGCCCGGGCCGTGGAACGAGCTTTACCCCTCCTCACCCCCGCCCAGACCCTGCGCATCGCCACCATGTCGGGGGCCAAAGACCCGGACGAACTGATCCGCCAGTCGGGCAAGTCGGCCTTCGACGCAATCCTTAAGCAAGCTCAACCGATGATCGAGGTTTTGTGGAATAACGCTTTGGAAAACCGGCAACTCCGCACCCCGGAAGAACGTGGCGCTTTTGCGGCAATCCTTAAGAGCAAGGTCGCCCAAATCAAGGATGAGCAGCTCCGCCACCTTTATCACAACGAGTTCCGCAAGCGCATCGACGACGCTTTTGGCTGGAAACCGCGCGAATTCGTCAAGCGCGAAGGCTTCGGCGGCGGCAAGCAGGGCTGGAAACCGTCCCTTCCCACCCCCAATCTGGTGCGCCGTTCACCCAGCAACGGGCCGCGGATTATGGAAAAAATCCTGCTCGCGTTAACGATTAACCACCCCGCCTTGTTCGATGAATTCGGCGAAGAATTCGCGCGTTTGCAGTTCCAGAACGCGGATTACGAACAGCTGCGGCAGCGGGTTGTGGAGATATTATCGGATCATCATGACGGCCCCCTTGACCCCGAGGGCCTCTATCGCCATCTATCGGAGGCGGGGAGTGAGGTTCTCGACGATATCCTGTCCGATCATACTTACACGCATGCCGAATTCGCGCGCGCCCATTGCGCGCTTGACCAGGCGCGTAAAGGTTGGGTATCTATATGGAACAAGCACTTGCAAGACCAGCTTCAAAGCGATTTGCAGGAGGCTAAACGACGCTTTAAAGAAGACGGCTCGGACGAAAGTTTAAGCCGCCTTAATGCGTTGCGTGCGCAGATCGAGACGATGAACGAGGCGGCATCCGCTATGGACGACAAAGCCTAGCGATGGGCCTAACGATGGGGATCAGGGTAAATTATGGCAAGTTCGAAAAAACCGGCGAAGAAAAAACCCGCGCCGCAAAAATCTAAAACCGTCAAAGCCAAAATCAAAGCGAAACCGCCGGTTAAAAAACCCGCGGCGAAAGTTGCTGCCAAGCCTGTGAAAGCCGCCAAACCCGTGCCCAAAAAAGTTGAAGCGAAAAAGCCCGAACCGAAAAAACCCGAAGTAAAAAAGGTTGAAGTGAAAGCCGCGCCCAAACCGGTCGTCGCGGCCAAACCCGTTGCCGTCGCCAAGCCCGAACCCAAGCAGAGCAAAGCCGCGGCGGCGCTGGAAGCCGAAGAGGCCAAGGCCAACGAGGAAAAGGCCGAAGACCCGATTATCGACACGGCGGCGGAAGCCATTAAGAAGATGATCAAGAAAGGGAAAGATCGCGGCTATGTCACCGTCGATGAAATGAACGCCGCTTTGCCGCAGGACAAGATCAATTCCGATCTGATCGAAGACACGATGGCGATGCTGTCCGAAATGGGCATCAGCGTCACCGAAGGCGATGACGACGAAGAGAAGAAAGAGAAAAAAGAAGGCGAAGAGGAAGAAGAAGAAAAAGAAGCCGGCAACGTCAACGAAGAATTAGGCCGCACCGACGACCCCGTGCGTCTGTACCTGCGCGAAATGGGCACGGTCGAGCTGCTGTCGCGCGAAGGCGAAATCGCGATTGCCAAGCGCATCGAGGCCGGGCGCGAAATGATGATCGGCGGCATTTGCGAATCGCCGCTGACCATTCAGGCGATCCTCGGCTGGCATGACGCGCTCAACGAAGGCAAGATGCTGCTGCGCGATATCATCGACCTCGAAGCCACCTATGGCGGTGCGCCGACCAACGAAGCCGACATGCTGGGCGAAGGCGAAGCGGCAGCGCCCCCCGCCGAAGTCGAAGAAGAAAAGCCCGAACCCGAAGAAGGCGAAGCCGGGTTCGACAGCGAGGATGAACAGGAAAACCTGTCGCTCTCGATGCTCGAAGAAAAACTGAAACCGCAGGTGATGGAAACCTTCGGCCAGATCGCCTCGACCTATGGACGTTTGTACAAGCTGCAATCGGCGCGCCACGCCGCCATGCAGAAGGGCGAAGAAACCTCGCCGCAGGCCGACAAGAAATTCGACAAGACCAAGGAAGAACTGGTCGAGCTGGTGCGCACCGTGCGCCTCAACAATAACCGCCTCGAACAACTGGTGCAGCAGCTTTACACGCTCAACCGCCGCATGGTCGGCATCGAAGGTCGCATTCTGCGCCTGTGCCTCGACAGCGGCGTGGGCCGCGAAGATTTCCTCGCCCGCTACACCGGGCATGAACTCGACCGCAACTGGCTGCATGACGTGCTGGCCGGCAAGGTGCTGGCCCCGGTCAAGAAAGCCATCGCCAAACTGGTCAAGGGCAAGAAAGCCGAACCCGCCGCCAAGGTCGATCCCGACGCGCCGAAATTCGTGGCGCCGAACGTCAAAGCCTGGACTAAATTCGCTGAACGTTATGAAGCGGAAACCGACCGTCTGCGCGCGGAAATCGCCTCGATCTGCGACGAAGCCGGTTTGCCGCTGGTCGAATTCAAGCGCATCGTGATGACGGTGCAAAAAGGCGAACGCGAAAGCAACCGCGCCAAGAAGGAAATGGTCGAAGCGAACTTGCGCCTCGTGATTTCCATCGCCAAGAAATACACCAATCGCGGTCTGCAATTCCTCGATCTCATTCAGGAAGGCAATATCGGCCTGATGAAGGCGGTCGAAAAATTCGAAAATCGCCGCGGTTATAAATTCTCGACCAACGCGACCTGGTGGATCAGGCAGGCGATCACGCGCAGCATCGCCGATCAGGCCCGCACCATCCGCATCCCCGTGCATATGATCGAAACCATCAACAAGATCGTGCGCACGAGCCGCCAGATGCTGCATGAGATCGGCAGAGAGCCCACGCCGGAAGAGCTCGCCGAGAAGCTCGCCATGCCGCTCGAGAAGGTGCGGAAAGTCCTGAAGATCGCCAAGGAGCCGATCTCGCTCGAGACCCCGATCGGCGACGAGGAGGATAGCTATCTCGGCGATTTCATCGAGGACAAGAATGCGGTGTTGCCGATCGACGCCGCGATCCAGTCGAATTTGCGCGAGACCACCACGCGCGTGCTGGCCTCATTGACGCCGCGCGAGGAGCGCGTATTGCGCATGCGCTTCGGCATCGGCATGAACACCGACCACACGCTGGAGGAGGTGGGCCAGCAGTTCTCGGTGACCCGCGAGCGTATCCGTCAGATCGAGGCCAAGGCGCTCCGTAAGCTCAAACACCCCAGCCGGTCCCGTAAGCTGCGGAGCTTCCTGGATACTTGAGGCTGCGGCTGTATCGTTAAATCAAAAGCGCCGGCCTTCAGGGTCGGCGCTTTTTTTTACCGTCCGTCGCTATCGTTTATCCGCAGATGACGCAGATAAACGCAGATGAAAAACCAGGCAATGTTTCCCTCTCCCGCAATGCGGGCGAGGACCTTTTGCCTCTCTTAATTACGGATCACCAAAATTATCTGGAATTTTCCGTCATCCCCTTGGTCAGCGGGGATCCATGCCATGACACCCAAAGTCCATTGAATATCAAATAATTCTCTTGCAGCAAGATGGATCCCCGCCTTCGCGGGGATGACGAACAAAGGGCGAGTAATTCCGGTGATCCGTATGACAGAACGCCACGCAAACCGCTTGTGGGAAAATTTGTTTGATCCCGCGGATATCTGCGTCATCTGCGGATAAAACCAAAACAGGTCTTCTATTCCCGCATGAAGATCGTTGGTGCCACGGAACGCAGCGGCAGGGAGAATCCCGCCGTCGCTTCGGAGTGACCGATCAGCAGATAGCCGCCGGGACGTAAGTGATGACAAAGGCGTTGCAGAACCCTCTCTTGCGTCGCTTTGTCAAAATAGATGAGGATGTTGCGGCAGAAGATGATGTCGATCATGTCTTCCACGCCATATTGCTCGTCCATCAGATTAAGGCGGCCGAAGCGAACACTGGCGCGCAGATCCGGCATCACCCTGACGGTTCGTTTCGTGCGGTCGCGGGCGCGAAGAAAATAGCGTTTCCGGAAAGGCTCTGGAACGGGAGAGATCATCTCTTCCGGATAGATTCCCAGCAAAGCCTTATCCAGAACTTCCGTACAAATATCGGTGCCCAGGATGGAATAGCGGTAGCCCCGGTAGGCGGCGCCGAAGTCGTGCAACACCATAGCCAGGGTATAGGGTTCGGCTCCCGTCGAGCAGGCGGCGCTCCATGCTTTCAGCGTGCGGTTGCATCCCGCGCCCGCCTCGGCCAGGGCCGGCAACCCTTGTGTGATGAGAAACTGGAAATGTTGCGGTTCCCGGAAGAATTCGGTCTTGTTGGTGGTGACCGCATCGATCAGATGGATGATTTCATCGCCGACGTCATTTTGCTCGAAGAAATGGTCGCAATAGGCATTGAGGCTGGAAAGCCCCAGAATATTGACACGACGGCGCAAGCGGCCTTCGACCATGACCTTCTTTACGGGCGGCATTTTGATGCCGCAATAGGTCTCGATGAAACTGGCCAGACGCCGGAATTGTTGCGGACTTAAGCGATCTTGGGTTGCGGAGGAGGCCATGGTGTTAGCCTGGTTCCGCGCCGGCTTCGATGAAGGCCGTCTCTTCGCTGGAAAACAAGCGGGTTAGATCAAAAATGATGACGAAGGAGTCGTTACGCCGTCCGACGCCGCGGATGTAATCGGATCGCCAGTGGGTTCCGACATCCGGAGGCGGTTCCATCTCATGATCGTCTAGGGATGTTACTTCGAAAACGCGGTCTGCCAGCATGCCCATGGTCAGGATTTTTCCGCCGTTCTCGACGTCGAGGACGATGATTCGGGTTTGCTCGGTGGTTTCCGCCGCCGGCAAGCCGAGTTTGGTTCGCAGATTGATCACCGGAACCGAGCGGCCGCGCACATCGATCATCCCCAACATGAACGGCGGCGCATAGGGCACGCGGGTGACCGGCTGGGCATCGAGAATTTCCCGCACCCGATCGACGTCCACGGCGAATATCTCGCGGTCAATACCGAGCGTGACATACTGCGCCCCGTCACGGGAGGCATTGATTCCAGCCATCATCACTCCTTTGCAAATTGCCTGTTTCTTCTGGTCTTGCCGAAGAAGGTCAGGGGTTCGAGAGCAGAGCATGACGGCATGCCCTGCTCCACTCGGCGGCGTGTCAAAAATGTTCGAAGTCGGCATCATGCGTGTCGGCTCCGCCATTCGCCAGATCGAGAGCGAAACCGCGATCGCGGCTATTTTTTTTTGCCGGCGTGACTTGGACCGGTGTGGCCTCAAACGTTTTGTGCGATCGCGTTGGCGCCGTAACGGTTTTCTTGCGTTTCGATGCGCCTGACGGTGCACCGCGCGGCACCGCCGCCGGATTTCTCCGCAAGTTTCCGGCGTCGGTGTTTTCGGTGCGGAAATAGGCGATGGTTTCCTGCAACTGCTCGGCCTGGGCGGCCAGTTCTTCGGAGGTCGCCGACATCTCTTCCGAGGCGCCGGCGTTCTGCTGGGTGACGGTGTCGAGCTGCTGGATCGCCGTGTTGATCTGTTCGGCGCCGA
>JARLJC010000241.1 GCA_031291435.1 Alphaproteobacteria bacterium
CGGCCTCAACAACCGGCGCTATCTCGAACCCCATCTCGGCGCGCTGCTCGATCAGGCCGCGCTGCGCGGACGGCCGGTTTCGGTGATGATGCTCGACATCGACCATTTCAAACAGGTCAACGACACCCACGGCCACGACGCCGGCGATCAATTGCTTCGCAGCTTCTCCGCGCGCGTAAAACGGTCCGTGCGCGGCGCCGATCTGATGTGCCGGCTCGGCGGCGAGGAATTCGTGGTGGTGATGCCGGACACCAATCTGGCGACCGCGCAGATCGTCGGCGAACGCATCCGCGCGGCGGTCGCTGGAAACCCCTTCCCGCTCGACAATGGCGCGCAATCGATCCGGATCACGGTCTCGATCGGCGTCGCCGATTCGCCGGGGGCGGAGCTTCCGGGCGCCTTGCTGAAACGCGCGGATCAGGCGCTCTATTTGTCCAAGAACGGCGGCCGAAACCGCGTCACCACAGCGGCGGCCTGAAGGGCGGCCGGGCAGCGCCTCAATTTGCAATTTCGCCTTCGATCCCAGGCAAGATTTCCGCATACGCGTTCAAACGTCGGCTTGCGGCGGAATCCGGTCTGGGGTTGCGCCAGAACCGGAGTTCAAGGTTGTTGCGCCTGAATTTCCGTGTTTGACCTGAGTGCGTCCCTGGTCCTTTCTTTTTGCGCAGCAGCGGCGTCTCGGTCATTGCGGGCGCGGAAGGGAACTCGTACTCGTGACTCCTGAGGGCCGGTCGCCAAATTCGTCCGCGACTTTTAGAATGGCCTCCATTGGGACTTGGACAGCTATTTGTGCAAGCGCCCTGCTTTTGGTTGTCGGTCGATCGCAACATGGGTTTTTTTTGCAATTTGATCGTATTACCAAAAGGCGTCGTCCGCCGCTTCGCGTTCCAGAAACGAGACCCATAAATCATCCGCCGATTGCTTCGTGAGGGCTGTTCGGGCAAGGAGAGGCCCGTATTGGACCATCGTCGAGAAACATTCGCCAAGCATTTTTCCGATCTGGTCGCGAGGCAAGGATGCTTCCCATAGGTCAATGCCCGCAAGAAATTGCACTGGATTCGAATTCTCGTCGTCATGGCAAGCCAGGCGGCCGAATCTCAGTCGCATATTGATGCGATTCAAGATCCTAGCCATCACGACCATGCGCTCCGGCGCGACTTTCACAAAGTCATACAGGACGACACAAAAGGCGCCAGAATCCTCGTCGATATCGAAAAATAACGGATGACACTGGCCATCGATAATGTACGTTTTCGCAACTCGCGCAGCTAGGCGATCGTCGCTGACCTCAATATCATCCGTCCAGCCTTCCGCATCCATCCATGCTTGGACCACTTTTGTGATCGGCATGTCGTCAAAATCCTTATCAACCATTTTTCAGGACTGAGCTGCTGCCGGTTTCGTGGACAGGCAGTTAAGTTAATCCCACCTTCCGTTCGAACTCAACCGGGCTGAGATAGCCGATGGTCGAGTGCCGGCGCGTCGTGTTGTAGAATCTCTCGATGTAATCGAAGATATCCGCCCTCGCGGCGTTGCGGGACCGGTAGACCTTTCGACAAACCCGCTCGGTCTTGAGGGACGAGAAGAAGCTTTCCATGGCGGCGTTGTCCCAGACATTTCCAGACCGGCTCATCGAACAGGTGACGCCATTGTCAGCCATCAGCCGCTGGAACTGCTCGCTGGTGTACTGGCTGCCTTGATCGGAATGGTGCAGCAAGGCGTCGGGCTTTCCCCGCCGCCAGATCGCCATGACAAGCGCATCCGTGACCAACTGCGCCGTCATCTCGGCTTTCATCGACCAGCCGACGACGCGGCGCGAGAACAGGTCGATGACGGCGGCGACATAAAGCCAGCCCTCCGCCGTCCAAATATAGGTAAAGTCGGCGATCCATTTCTGGTTGGGCCGCTCCGCTGAAAACTGGCGATCCAGAACATTCGGCGCGATGACATTGGCCAGCCGCTGGCCGTCGTCCTTCGGCAGCCCGCGCCGACGTGGCCTGGCCAGCAAGGCGTTTTCCCGCATCAGCCGCTCGATCTTGTGAAGCCCACAGGATGCGCCTTCGGCCAGGACATCATGCCAGACGCGACGAGCGCCATAGGTGCGGGCGCTTGCGACAAAGCTCGCTCGAATCTTCGGCGTGAGTTCATCGTCCAGTTGCGCCCGAAGGCTTGGCCCGCGACGCAGCCAGGCGTGAAAGCCCGAGCGGGATACGTCCAGCGCTTCGCAAAGCCATGCCACCGGCCAGATATTCCGGTGCTTCACGATAAAAGCGAACTTCATTTCGCTTCCCTCGCAAAGAAGGCTGCCGCCTTTTTTAGGATGTCGCGCTCCGCCTTCAGCTTGGCCACTTCACGCCGCAAGCGCTCGACTTCAAGATGATCCGGCTTCAATTGACCTTGGCCGGGAAAGGCCTGCGCCGGGTCGACGGTTAATTCCTTCACCCACCGCCGCAACATGTTTTCGTGCAGATCGAGATCGCGCGCCGCCTGAGCTACGCTTACGCCCCGCTCATGAACCAGCCGAACCGCCTCAACCTTGAACTCCCGACTGAATATCCGTCTCGCCATAACCCACCTCCAGTTTCATAAAACACCTAATCTCGGTGTCCACGAAACCAGCAGCAGCTCAAACTTTGTTCCCTGATCGCACGGCGCATTGCGCTACTTGATCATAAATGCCTTTCGGCGATCATCGTGCCAGCGGCAAGCTGGTTCGGGAACTATGCGGCAAAGTTGTTCGCCATCGACGTGGACGGCGCCCGCGCGCTATTCGATATTCTTTCTCTGCTGGCTAGCGAGGCGCCTTACGAAGGATCCGATAACCTATCGCCACGCGACGAAGACGATTGGACACGGGCCGCTTGGAACTCGGCTACCGGCGATTTAGCCGCAGCGATCATGAATGATCCTATTCTTACGGGCCTTGTTCCGGGCGGCGGCCTGCCCCAGCAATGGAAAGCTCGCGTTGAAAGCCTTCTTAAATTGCGGGGCGACAATGGCCGCTTCGTGCTTGTTCGACTTGCGCAAAACCTGAGTTGGCTTTTCAATTGCGACGAAACTTGGAGCGAGCGAACGATTTTATCGTCTCTTGAAAAAGAGGATTCAGACCGCAAAGCGTTTTTGGCCGGCTTTTTTATGAACCCACGTGTTGTAGGCGAAAAGTTGTTCGCTCGGTTAAAGCCAACGTTACTTGGCTTGGCAGGAG
>JARLJC010000242.1 GCA_031291435.1 Alphaproteobacteria bacterium
ACATGGCGTAGGGCATTGCGTCAACCTGTTGGATCGACACGAAGCCGGCGTTCATGAGAGCCTGTTTAAATGCGTCGGGCCAGTTCATCGAAATGACCGGAATTCCACTCGCTCTTTTCATCGCTCTAGTCCTCTCTCTCGCTACGGCCTTTGCTCAATCCCTTTTTGATCCCGGCCAACATGATCAGGCTTAGCACGCTCCACGCGAGCCAAGCCAGGATCAGAATTAAAGCCGCGAATTGTAACGCTTCGTTCATGCCCCTTTTCCTCCATCCCCTTCAATCATGCCGCTCGACACGATCCCGACAAAGACGCCGAAAAGAAACCACGTCAACATGGCTTGACGTCCTCCAAATCCATTTGCGCCAGGCGCGCCCGCGCTTCAAGCTGGGCGGTCCGCCCCTTCAAGAACCCGCTGATCTTTTCGAACTTGACAATATCGACGGCGATTTTCATCGCTTCATGTTTCGGCGCGTCGTCCTGCGCCAGCTTCGCCATATTGATCGCTTGTTCCGCCACTTCCGAAAAACCCCGAACACATTCGGCATAGGCTTTATAAAATTCCGCTTCGTTCATGGTTTAACCCCTTGTTCACTTTTACCAGTGCATTATAAGTGAACCCGGTTGCGAGCGCAACCAAATGGAGAAGGAAATGCAAGTAAAAGACGAACAGCTTTTGAAAGCGTATCAGGACTTGCGAACGCTTTTAGAAATCCATCGAAACGACCGCGACAGTGCGATCTATGCCGCCGAAAAGGAGCACGCCCGCAACGTGCAAACGGCATGTGAAAGCTATGAAGCGACCGTGAAGCAAATCGAAAAGGGACTGTACTAATGCCCGCCATCGTGATCAAAACCCAAAATCACTTGCACGTTCTCCCGTTCGAAACGCTGGAAAACGCCTCGCTCGAATATGAAATCGTGCGCGCCGTTTTGAAAGCGGACGATCTGCCCTATTTCGTCGCGGTCAAGTCGGACGTTGGCGAAACCGTGATCAGCGTCCTTTCGCTTCAATCCATGTCGCTCGAAACCGGCGAGTTTCCCGAATGGCTTATGCGTCAAAATGTTGACGTGAAACTGAAGGAAGCGAAAATCATGCAACGCGCGCAAGCTGAAGCGCAAAAGGGGATTGCGCCTATTGCAAACCCTGGAATGTTCGCTTAATGTGAAACCCGGTTCATGTGAACCGATTTGAATGGAATGGATCAAATGGAGAGCGAAATGTTCAAGAGCGAAAATCTTCCCGTCGAGGCGACGGACATGGTTCCGGTCATTTCCGGCGGCGTCGTCCGCCTGGGCGATGGCGCATACGAAATCGCCGGCTATGTGACGCGCCGCGTTCTGTCGCAGCGCGACAACATTCCGGTTTATGTCGTGTTTGAAACCGCTGCCGCCGACAGCGCCGTCCAGGCCGCGCCGGCCGGTCGTGGAAGTGAGGCGAAGATGGGCGCGGCTCGCGTCGCCGACGTGATCAATCTGGAAACCGGCGAGCCGGCCGTGCTGATCATGAACAAGGTTCTCGAAAGCGAACTGGAACGCTTTACGGGCGGAACAATCGACGATCCGAACGGCGGCTATGTCGGCCGCGCTTTCGCGATTAAGTCGGAAAAAGACACCAAGGACGCCGACGGCCGCGACCGCCGCTATCGCGTTTACACGATCTTTGAACTTCGCAAGAAGGGCGATGGCGCGCCGGTCAAGGTGTCAGAAGCCGGCAAAGCCCTGGTTGACCACGCGAAGAAACGCGCTTAAAGTCAATCGTCGTTCGGGCGGCCTCGACAACTTCCCAACGCAGGAAACCCCGGAGCATCGCCATTGCTCCGGGGTTTTTCCTTGTCCGAACGGCCGTAAAGTAATTCTTTCGTTTCGACGGGGATGGCGCGCCACGCGGCCTTTTCCCTTTGCTCGCGAGCAAACTTTTTCTTCCACGAATTTTGATAAGGGCGGCGCGTCATGGCAGCGTGATATAAGCGAGAATGATCGCTTTCGCGACGGTCGGCGTTTTCGGCCAGAGGGCCAGGCCGATCACGATCAGGCCGCCGATAAGCAACAGAAAAGTCAAAGTCGCGTCCGATTGCGCTTCGATCTTTTTGAACAAGGGCCGTTCAGCCGTAAACCAAGGGCTATCGAAAACCGTGCCGGTGTTAGCCGTAAACGCGCCCATTATGTCGCCTCGCCCTGGCGGTCGCCAACCGCTCGCGAATTCACCCCGTTACCGGCTTGACGGCCGCGCCGATCAGCGAGCCGCCACCGCTGGCCAGAGCTTGAATAATGTTCGTCGTGTTCGCCTTCTGCGAAACGAGAACGGCGATCATGGCAAGGCCGATGATCAGGCCGAAAGCCGCAATCAGCGGCGCGACTGAAACCTGTCCTTCGATCATTTCCGAGCATCCTTCCACACGCCGTCAATCTTCACCCATTTGCGATGATCGGACAGCCGGTAAATCATTTTCGCGCCAGGGATGCGCTTCGCTTCGGCCAGCGTCGAGGCGCGCCCATCCGTGTAGCCGGCGCGAACGATCCGATACGGATAGATCAGTTTCGTCATGGGCCTGCCTGTTTCGGCTGGTAGGGGAAGATGCTGGCGCCCAAAGGCCCTATCGGTGTCCACAAGCCCGACGCGCGCGAGGTCGCGCCATAGGCGCTCGGATTGGCGCTGATCGTCGTCGCCGGATCGGCCTGAATATCGGAGCCGCCCGCGCCGCCTGACGACAGCATGGCGACGATGGCCGCGCTATGCGAGGCGTGCTGATAGAGGATGACCGCCACGGCGACGGCCAGGATAGCGACGGTCCACGTCGAAAAATGGTAAAATTGCCGGTTCATTTTCCCGCCCCTGTTGCCGCGCCGCTGCCCGGATTGACGACATTGTTGAAGATAGCCTGGCCGGCCGAAAAGAACGAGGACCACGACGGCGCGGCCGGCGCTGAAGATGGCGGCGCGGCGGACGGCGCGGCCGTGGAGGCGGCGGCCGGCTGATCGCTGGCGTTCACGGCCTGGCCGACTTGCGTTGTCGAGACGGGCGCGGCGGCCTTGACGTTGCCCACGGCCGTTTCCAGTTGCGCGAAAATGCCCTTTTGCTGGATC
>JARLJC010000243.1 GCA_031291435.1 Alphaproteobacteria bacterium
CGGGCATCGACGACGCCCATTACTACCGTGTCGACAATATTGAAAAAGCCGCGGCGGAAATTCCTCCTGGAGCGTTCTCTATTCTGCTCTCGCATACCCCGGAAATCTATCGCCATGCCGCGCATGCCGGATTTCATTTGCTGCTGGCGGGACACACGCATGGGGGCCAGATCTGTTTGCCGGGCGGTATCCCAATCACGCTTGATTCCGACCTCCCGCGCCGCTTCGGGGCGGGCGCGTGGCGCTATGGCAGGATGGCGGGATATACCTCGGTTGGGGCGGGCTGTTCGATTATTCCGGTCCGCTTCAACTGTCCGCCGGAGATCACGCTTCATCGCCTGATTGCGGTTCAATAGGGCCGGTCGCGGACATGCAGGCGATACAAGAGGCGCGAGAGCAACAATTCTCCGGTAAAGAAGGCCACCATTATCACAACGGCATCCGCCAAGCTCAGTGACAGGACCGGCCACAGCGCGATCAGCGGAAGAAGTGATTCTGGAATTTGATCCAGGCCAAGCGCCATGGCGCTGGCCGGCAATCCCAGGCGACGCTTGGTGAAGCTGGAAATAAGATCGCCCAGCATGGCGGCCGCGCCGACGATAAGCCCTATGGTCGCCGGAAAGCCGAGCAACGGCGCGGCAAGGGCCGTCGCGGCGATCGCGCAAATAAGCCCCCGAATGGTTTTCGAGTGTCCCAATAGCGGCCGGCCATCCGCCACGCGCCAGCCACCATCCAGCGGAGCGCCAGCCCAGTCCTTCAAAATCCACCGTACCAGAACGGGCGTCCCATTCGCGGCGGCCAGCAGCAGGAGAAGCTTGGCGATAACCAGGCCGTGAATATGTTCCATCGCCTTTTGGATCCGCGCCTATCTCAGTCGACAGTCAAATGTATCAGGCAACACGAAGCATGACACAATTCCTGGCTTGCGCGCCCGCCGAATTTGCGGAACCGGTCACTAGCTCGACTCAACGATGATGCGCGGCGAGGGCTTTGAGCGCGGTGGCAGAAGTCACCCGGCTTGCCTTGGCGGCGATATCGCCCAACCCCAGCATGCCCACCATGCGCCGATTTTTGTCGATGACGGGCAGCCGGCGCACCTTGGCCTTGCGCATGGCACGCACGGCGGTTTGGATATCTTGATCCGCCTCGCAATACAGGATTGGTTTGGACATGACGTCGCGCGCGGTAAGACGAGCGATGTCTCGACTATTACCGACGCCGCGGCAGCAGATGTCGCGGTCGGTGACCATGCCAACCAGCCGATCGTCTTCACCGACCGGTACCGCGCCGATATCCTCTTGCCGCATTTTTCGCGCCAGCTTCGATACCGATATCGACGGTTTTACCCAGGTTGCACCCTTGTGCATGACGTCCTTGACCTTCATGACGAGTCTCCTTTTCGAATTATCGCACCTGCGGCAATGACAAAGAAATAAAGTACCACGACTTTCCGCCACTTTATTGGTAACGCGTGCGAACGATTTGATCTGAATCAAACATCTTTCGGCAAGAGTGATGTCCACTTTCAAACTTGGTGCAGCGGATCGGTGACACGAAGGAAAGGTGATGCCTTATTCGCGAAACGAGGATTTGCCGAGCGCAGTGCACAGTCATCTGCCGCCGCACGCGCAGGACATCTACCGCGCCGCATTCAATCATGCATTTGCGGCACATGACGGCGATCCGCGCCAGGAAGAAGCCGCCCACCGCATTGCCTGGGCGGCGGTCAAGCGGCGTTATGAAAAGGCCGATGGCCAGTGGGTCGCCAGATCGCCAGGATAGATGGGCGCCGAAATATCGAACCAGGCTTTCGACTTCGGCGCCGGGAATTGATCCGACGCAAGGAATGATGCGTCAGCCATGCGATGATATTGGAGATATCAAGTTATATGGGAGTATTTCATGCCGCTCGACATC
>JARLJC010000244.1 GCA_031291435.1 Alphaproteobacteria bacterium
CCCATATTGCAGTTCCGCGACCTGGCGGCAGCCATGAACGAGGATCAGCTTGTCATAGAGATCGTAAACCTCGGGATCCTTGACGATGCTGGCGAAGGGGGCGATGCCCGTGCCGGTCGAGAACATGTAAAGGCGCTTGCCCGGCAAGAGGCTCGGCTGGACCAGCGTACCGGTGGGCTTGCGGCCGACCAGCACGGTGTCGCCGACCTTGATATGCTGCAGGCGCGAGGTCAGCGGGCCGTCCGGCACTTTGATCGAGAAGAATTCGAGATCGTCTTCATAATTGGCGCTGGCCATGCTGTAGGCGCGCAGCAGCGGCTTGCCCTCGACTTCGAGGCCGATCATCGCAAACTGGCCGCTGACAAAGCGGAAATGCGGATCGCGCGTGGTGCGGAAGCGGAACAACCGATCCGTATAGTGCTGGACTTCGAGAACGGTTTCGCGATTGAACGCGCCGCCGGCCTTTTTCGCCGCGGCTTTCGGGGCCACGATCAGGTCGCCCTCGGCCTGCAGGTTGGCGTTATCGGCGTTGCTCATGCTGTTTCGCTCCGTTGGCGGCGCGCTGCGAGAGGCATCGGCTCTCAATAGGGACGCGTTCCTTGCCACGGCAAAGGAGATCCCGGCAGCTTTTTCGGGTTTTTCAGTCCCCGTCGTATTCGCGCGTCATAGTCGTGTCAATGCCGGATGTCCGGCAGAACAACCTGAACGGACCCCCCGGGATGCAGGCAATGCCGATTAATTCGCCAACGAAGCTCGTTTTTCAATTTGCCGGCCCTGAACAGCCGATTCTTTCCCCTAGTGCCCATAAAGTGAAGGCCGCCGCCCAAGACTATGGGCGGCGGGCAAATTTACGCAAGTCGATGCTACTCGGACGCCTGCTTGTCGAGACTCCGCGACATTTCCAGATGATGTTCCAGTATCGGCGTGGTTTTCTGCGCCCATTGCTGCAGGTCCGGATTGTCGCCACCCCTGGCGTAACGCTGGAACAGGTTCACCACATTCTTGTGACCACTATATTGATCGTCGCGATATTGCTTGTCGAAGTCGGCGCCATTCACTGATTTCAACGAGTCGAGCATCGATTGGTCGGAACTGCCCATCGCGTCGGGGATTGTCACCTTGATATTTTTTGATTTCACCAGATCCTTGAGTTCGGCGCCGATTTTCTGGTGATCCGCGATCATCTGCTGGGCGAAGCTCTTGGTCGCGGGGTCAGGATCGCGATCCTGGGCAAGTTGGCTCGACTGGATCTCGAACTGCCCGGCGCTTGCCGCTTCAGTCACGAAATCCTGCGTCGTCGGCGCAATCCCCAGCGCTGAATTGACGCCGATCTTTTCGCTCGGCGTTTCGGCGAGGGCTCCGCCCCCGAGCAAAACGAATGCTGTCATAATGGCGAGTTTTTTCATTTCCGTTCTCCCAAAATCGCTCTTTCCGGGTCAGAAACTGCATGGTCAACGCGCCGCGGAGCGCACCGAGTTCGCTCGTCCTTCGAACACTTCAATCATTTTGGCGTCGAAGGCCGGGAGGTCGTCGGGTCGGCGCGAGGTCACGAGGTTGGCGTCGACCACGACTTGCTCATCGACCCAATGCGCGCCGGCGTTGCCTAGATCGGTCTTCAGCGACGGCCAGGAAGTCATCCTGCGGCCGGCGACTCCCTGGGCATCGATCAGCGTCCAGGGGCCATGGCAGATCGCCGCGATCGGCAGACCCTGCTCGACGAAATAGCGCACGAACTGGATGGCCTTGGGCTCCAGCCGCAAGGCGTCCGGGTTGATCACGCCGCCGGGCAGGACAAGGGCGTCGTAGTCGCCGGCGTCGGCGCTGTCGAGCTGGGCGTCCACCTTGATTTCGTCGCCTTTATCGTAATGGCGAAACCCCTGAATATGGCCGCTTTTGTTCGACACGACTTCTACTGCCGCGCCTTCACGCCGAAGGGCCTCCTGGGGATCGGTCAGTTCAACCTGTTCGACGCCGTCCGTCGCCAGGATCGCAATTTTTCGCCCGGCCAATCGTCCTGTCATTGCAAGTCTCCTGCTTTTGGCCGCCGCGCCGCTAGCATTATCCGTGCGGCGGCATGCACAAAAACCAACAAGGCTGACGGAATTAGGTTCCGCGCGGGGCGCCAAAATAAGAAGTACTTGATAGATTTCGTCGGTTGCATCACTTAACGAAACTATAGCCGCGCCATTCTCATTTTTATTATGGTTTGCAGCTCCGCTTCTTTTTCCCTACCGAACGAATATCGCTCACCGCGCTAATCGCATCACTTTGGCTGGACCTTCGGATCACCGCCGGGGCTGCCCGGGGCAGGAACGATCCGCGTCGGCTGATTGGTTTGCGGCGCCGGTTTGGTCATCGCGGGATCGACATCGTCTTGCGGCTTGATGACGCCGTTCGATTTGTCGAGCTTGTCGCTGAGGTTTTCCTGCTTGCTGGGCGGCGCAATGTCCGTGTTGGGAGCCTCTCCTGATTGCGCCCGCGCCGATGCGCCAGCGAGACAGAGCAACACCGCAACCAGCGGCGCTGTCTTGACCATTGCCCGACGACTATCGTTCAAAAAGACTTGAACCATCTGTTGCCTCGATATTTTCCGATGAGGCAACGCGGGTGTTATCGCTTCGTTCCGAGATCGGCGGGATTCCGAGCGATGCCTTGGCGCATTTGCTGAATAAACGCCAATCGACCCCTTGTTTCACGAAAGGCTGGAACTAGAGCACGGGCGGGCGCGTTAAGGGCAGCGCCTGAGCGGCCGGGCCTTCAAATCATTAGCGGCAGACCTATTTGAACCTTTACGATGGACCCTTTGGTCCCCAATATTGCCTTGCTCAAAGGATGCGATAATGTTGGCGAAACCGGAATCCGGCGGCGAATCTCGCGAGGCGGGGCGTTCGATCGCGGGCGAAGCCAACGCCGACAGCGCGGGAATGCCAGGAAACATCAAAAGTCCCTCATGGTGGCTATTCACATTCACCGATGCGGTTTGCCGTTCGAGCAAGCCCGCCGAGGTCTATCATGCGGCGCTCGCTGCGATTCAGGGGGCGATTGGCTGCGATCGCGCGGCGATTTGCCTTCTCGATGATGATGGCGAACCCGATCTTATCGTTTTACCCGAGATATCCGCGGCATTCCGCGCCGCCCTGGGGCGTTGGTCGGCAAAATCCGCCGAAGCGACGTATTTGGAAAACGTCGCCGGCTCGGAAATTCCCGAAGCTCTAAAAATCAGCGCTGCAATCGAAGGCGTCCAGTCGTTGAGTTTCATTCCGGTGATGGCGCAGGGCGCCGTCAAAGGCCAGCTCGTTCTCGGTTTCATTCGACCGCACCGCCTCGACCAATCGCAGCAGGTTTTTGCGCTCGCCATCGCGCGCCAACTCGGCTTCAGCCTTGAGCGCATGGCGGCTGAGGCAACACGTTCGCGTGCTGAAGAAAGGCTTCTTTATCTCGCCGCCATGGTCGAGTCGTCCGATGACGCCATCATCACCAAGGACCTCGACGGGATCATCACCAGTTGGAACTCCGGCGCCGAACGCATCTTCGGCTACAGCGCCAACGAGACGATCGGCAAGCCGATCACGATTATCATCCCGGAAGAACGCCACGAGGAAGAACGGATGATTCTGGCGAGCCTGCGCAGGGGCCAGCGCATCGAGCATTTCGAAACGGTGCGTCGAAGCCGCGATGGGCAGCTGATCGATATTTCGCTGACTGTTTCGCCGGTGAAGGATTTTTTCGGCAATGTGGTCGGCGCCTCGAAAATAGCCCGCGATATTTCCGAACGTCGCAGGGCCGAGGAGCAAATAGAGCTGCAGTTGCGCGAAATGCATCACCGCGTCCGCAACCTCTTCGCCCTGGCGTCATCAATCGTGACCATGAGCGCCGGGCGCGCCACAACCGTGCAACAGCTCGCGGCAACCGCCTGCCGCCGTCTGCAGGCTTTGGCGACGGCGCAGTCGCTCACCATGCGACCCCTGGCGATCGAGCGGAACTCCACGTCGCTGCGCGCCCTTCTGGAGGCCGTGCTGAAGCCGTTCAGAACGTCGCTGGACGAGTCGGATGCGTCTATTTCGATCCATGGCTGCGACACGGAA
>JARLJC010000245.1 GCA_031291435.1 Alphaproteobacteria bacterium
CCGTTCTTCCAGCGTAAACTGTTTGTATGTTTTTCCCATGACCGCAACACCTTATCAGGGTGTTGCACTTCGTTTGTGAACTTAGGGGATCCAGTCCCAAAGCACCCGCAAGCCATGTCTTAGGACACTTGTTGTACTGGCCCCCCCGGCTCGCCCCGGGATGACGGCTCTGTTTGGTGCCGCCACGCTTATCCCCATATCTTGGGTCTATCCACAACCCATCCACAGGATTTTGTGGTTTCCGGACAGGTCGCTCTTGATTTCAAAGTGATTCGCGTGCTCCTATTGGTTAACGAAAATTTAACGCTCTTCGCCGCTTCTCCCCGGCGAAAATCCCAAGAGGAACATGGTCGTGAACGAAAAATTCGCCGAAATGGGTTCCCCGCGCCGCATCTGGGCGGTTGCCGCCATCCATGGCGATGTTGACCGATTGACCACCCTTCACGATCATCTGGCCACCCGTTTCGCCGTGCGCGACCGCCTTGTTTATCTCGGCAATTATCTCGGCGTCGAATCGCGCACCAATTCGGGCGTGATGGATGAACTGCTCGCTTTCCGTTCGGCGTTGCTGTGCAAGACCGGCGTCGAATCTTCCGACATCACCTTTCTGCGCGGCCCCGCCGAAGAAGCGTGGCAACGTTTGCTGCGTTTGCAATTCGCGCCGCTGCCGCATCAGATGCTGGAAAAACTTCTGGCCTCGGGCGTCGAATCCTATTTGCGTTTGTATGGCGTCAGCGTCAGCGACACGCGCTCGATCGCGCGCGCGGGCAGCCTCGCGATTACGCGCTGGACCAACCAGCTGCGCGCTTTGCAACGCAACGCGCCCGGCCATGAGAAACTGATGTTCACGATGCGCCGCGCCGCTTTCACCAACGCGCTGGCCGTCGATCAGAAACGCCTCCTTCTCGTTCCCGCCAGCTATGACGCTTCGCGCTCGCTCGACGATCAGGGCGAATCTTTGTGGTGGACTGCTGCGCCGTTCCGCGTCACCGGCCGCGCGCAGGCGACCTATAACCGCATCGTGCGCGGGTTCGACTCTGTCAATGGCGGGGCCGATCTCGACGATCTCGCTGTGACGCTCGATGGTGGCTGCGGCCGCGGCGGGCCTCTGGTCGCGGCCTGCTTTACCCCCACCGGCAAATTGATCGATCTGGTCGTGGTCGGCGGGCGCGGGGTTATCGAATCCAGCCCCTATGAGCGCGAAATCGCCAATGATTTCCACACCAGCGACAAACAAGCCGAAGCCGCCAAACCGGCGCCTTCCTATGGATATGAGCGGCAAATCAGCGCGTAATAAGGCTGCGAGATTTGTTGTTCCTTAATCTCTCAAAGGTTAGATTCGCCTGATTCTAACTTTTGATGGCGTATTTTCCGCATGGCCCGCCCCCTCGTCCGTTCCCGCCGCAAATCCTCGGCGCTGCTTCCCGAATCGCTGCGCGACGGCATGATGCGCGCGCTGCAGCTTGTCGTGGGCGGCCTTGTGATCGCGCTCGCTATCGGCATCGCTCTTTCTCTGGCGAGTTACGACCCGCGCGATCCTTCCGGCAATACCGCTCTGGCGGGCAATACGCATATCCATAATCTGTGCGGGCGCATCGGCGCTGCCGGGGCGGATATTCTGTGGCAATATGTGGGCCTCGGCGGATTTTTCCTGCCGGTGATTATCGCGGCATGGGGCTGGCG
>JARLJC010000036.1 GCA_031291435.1 Alphaproteobacteria bacterium
TCGGAGACCAATAAGCCAAACCAACCCGCAAAACCTATCGCGCGTCTCGCGCCACGGCCGACGTCGTCCGCGTCAAAGTCGCCCGCCGACCGAAACAAAAGCCCATCACACAAGCGGCGCTGCGTGAGAAATGCGGGTTAGGCATGACGCCATGATCCTCGATCTGGCGGCGGATGCCGTTGGCGTCATAGCCCTTGTCCGCATGCAAAATGTCGCAGGCGGGAAGCCGTTGGAGCAGCGTAGCACCGGCGGAGCAGTCGGCGATGTGTCCGCCGGTGAGCATGAAGGCCAAAGGGCGGCATTGGGCATCGGTCAGGGCGTGGATTTTGGTCGTGCGACCGCCGCGCGAACGGCCGATGGCGTGATTTTTCTCCCCCCTTTTCCGCCCGACGCCGAGCGATGCGCTTTCACGGCGGAGGAATCGATGAGAACCTCAGCGGGCGGGCCGCCGGCTTGGGCCAATGTCTCGAACAGGCTGACCCAGACGCCCTTCGCCGCCCAGCGGACATAGCGGTTGTACAGCGTTTTCCTCGGCCCATATTCGGGCGGCGCGTCGATCCAGCGCCCGCCAGATTTCAGCACATGGATGATGCCGCTGATGACCCGCAAATCGTCCGTTCTCGGCTTGCCCCGTGTGTCGGTCGGTAGATGCGGCGCGATCTTCGAAAACTGCGCGTCCGTCAGCCAGAATTGATCCCGATTCATCCGTTGCTTCCTTTCGGAAGCGGTGAATCACAACGCCACGCTCATGCCAACCATTTTATGGGTCCGGACCCTAGTATTCCAAGCAACACAAGATGGTGGTCGGTTCGTATTTGTTCTAGGTTTTGCTGTGGCTGCTGGTTTCGTTACGCTGCGGACAAATCCCATGGAGAGCCCACAACCAAACGTTCAGCTTTAATTGCATGCTTGGCTGTTACGGTGACATGATACGAAATCCCCAATTAAAACCCGAGCCGCTGACAGCGCGCCATTTTCGGACGGCGCGCGCGAGGTTCGTCCAGCATTGCATGAGCGCCGAAACTTCTGAAGTGCGAATAGCGGTCCCGTCGTTCGCCAGTTCGGTCTCGGAAAATCGACGGATTTGATCCGCCACCTTTTTCGGTCAACATGCGGCCATCTCGATCGCAGCCCGTTTCGCGTTCCGCTGCTGACGCAGATCAAGGACCCGAGAGCGCATTTGCTCTTGTCTTGGGAAAAAAGCGAGGGGGGAGCCATGTCCGGTCAGGTCAAATATACGCTCGACGAAAGCCAGATCCCGAAATTCTGGTACAATATTGTCGCGGATTTGCCCGCGCCGCCGCATCCCGTCCTGCACCCCGGCACCAAACAGCCGGTCGGACCGTCGGATCTCGAACCTCTTTTCCCGATGGAATTGATCCTCCAGGAGGTCGCCACCGAGCGGCAGATCGAAATCCCTGAGCCCGTGCGCGATATTTTCCGCATGTGGCGGCCCTCGCCGCTCATCCGCGCGCGCCGACTCGAACAGGCGCTCGACACGCCGGCGAAGATTTTCTTCAAATATGAGGGCGTCTCGCCCGCCGGCTCGCACAAGCCCAATACCGCGGTGCCGCAGGCCTGGTACA
>JARLJC010000246.1 GCA_031291435.1 Alphaproteobacteria bacterium
CGTGGCGGATGCCGAACGCAGCTTTACCCTGACCGGCAACGGCGACGTGCTGGAACCCTCGGACGGCGTGGTCGCCATCGGCTCGGGCGGCAATTTTGCGCTCTCGGCAGCCCGCGCCTTGATGACCATCCCCGATTTGAGCGCCGAGGAAATCGCCCGGCGGGCTATGAAAATCGCCGCTGACATCTGCATCTACACCAACGAAAACCTGATTGTTGAAACATTGTGATCGACGTTCCCATTTACTCCCCGCGTGAAATCGTCTCCGAGCTTGACCGCTTCATCATTGGCCAGAACGACGCCAAACGCGCCGTCGCCATCGCGCTGCGCAACCGCTGGCGCCGCCTGCAACTGCCGGAAGCCATGCGCGACGAGGTGGTGCCAAAAAACATCCTGATGATCGGGCCGACGGGGTGCGGTAAAACCGAAATCGCCCGGCGCTTGGCCAAGCTGGCGCAGGCTCCCTTCATCAAGGTGGAAGCCACCAAATTCACCGAGGTGGGTTACGTGGGCCGCGACGTGGAGAGCATCGTGCGCGATCTGGTGGAAGCCAGCATCACCATGCTGCGCGAGCAGAACCGCAAGGGCGTGCAGGTGAAGGCCGAAGCCGCCGCCGAGGAGCGGATTCTTACCGCCCTGGTGGGCGATGGTGCCTCCGCCGACACGCGGGTGAAATTCAAACGCATGCTGCGTGCCGGCGAGCTTGAGGATAAGGAAATCGAGGTGGCGTTGAGCGACGCCCCGGCTGGGATGCCCATCGGCATGATGGACATGCCAGGCGCCCCGCAAAACGGCGCAATCAACCTCGGCGAGATGATGAAAGGCATGTTTGGCCGCCAGCCCACCAAGCGCAAATTACCGCTGCCCGAAGCCCGCAGCGCCCTGGAGCGCGAGGAAGCCGACCGTCTGCTCGACACCGACGCCCTGACCAAGGACGCGCTGCGCCACGCCGAAAACAACGGCATCGTGTTTCTCGACGAGATCGACAAAATCTGCGCCAAAACCGAAGGCGGTTTCCGCGGTGGCGATGTCTCGCGTGAGGGCGTGCAGCGCGACTTGCTGCCCTTGATCGAGGGCACCACGGTTTCGACCAAATACGGCCCGATCAAAACCGATTATATCCTGTTCATCGCCTCCGGCGCGTTCCATGTTGCCAAGCCGGCGGATTTATTGCCGGAATTGCAAGGCCGCCTGCCGATCCGGGTGGAATTATCCTCGCAGTCGCGCGATGACTTCAAACGCATCCTGACCGAGCCTGAACATTCGCTGCTCAAGCAATATACCGCGCTGCTCGGCACTGAA
>JARLJC010000247.1 GCA_031291435.1 Alphaproteobacteria bacterium
CGCCGGCATAATCGAAAATCGTCACGACGATTGCGGGATCAAGATCGACCAAGATGTCGATATCGCTGTCGGGACGGTCGTCACCGCGCGCGATGGAACCAAACAGCGCGGCATGGGCAACGCCTTGCGCCCGCAAGTCGGCCTGGTGCTCCCTGAGCTTCTCTATGATCTCGTCGCGTTTCATGATTCACTTTGTAGCACAAAAGCGCCTGATTTCACAGCGGAACCGGAGGACACAAAACCGAAGAGAATTCTGCTACTATATTCTGCACCTGAAAAGCTCTTTTCGGTCAAATGGGCTTTTACGCCTTGCGCGGACCAGTGAGCATTACCCCGGAATGATATCGCTCCGGAATGACACGATGGCCTACGGCCATTTCACTTCCGGCGGCAGCGACGACAGGATCGAATCCACATTGCCGCCGGTTTTGAGGCCGAAAATGGTGCCGCGGTCGTAGAGCAGGTTGAATTCGACGTAACGGCCGCGCCGGATCAATTGCTCCTCGCGGTCAGCCTTCTGCCACGGCGTGTCGAAGTTGCGCCTGACAAGCTCGGGGTAGATTTTCAGGAAGGCGCGGCCGACGTCCTGCGTGAAGGCAAGGTCGGCATCCCAATCGCCTGAATCGTGCCAGTCATAAAAGATGCCGCCGATGCCGCGTGCTTCCCTGCGATGAGGCAGATAGAAATATTCGTCGCACCATTTTTTGTATTTTTCGTAGCTCGCGACCGCCGCGTGAGCATCGCAGGCGGCCTGCATCGCGGCGTGAAAGGCGATCGTATCGGGATCATCCTGGGTCCGCCGCCGGTCGAGCACCGGCGTCAGATCCGCGCCGCCACCGAACCACGCCCTGGTGGTGACGACGAAGCGGGTGTTCATATGCACCGCCGGGACGTTCGGATTGCGCATATGCGCGATCAGCGAAATGCCCGACGCCCAGAACGCGGGATCCTCGGCGGCGCCGGGAATCTGCGCGCGGAATTCGGGTGCGAATTCGCCGTGCACCGTCGAGCAATGCACCCCGACCTTCTCGAACAGCCGCCCGTGCATCACGCTCATCACGCCGCCGCCGCCGGGCCGGCCGGTATGGTCCGTGCGGTCCCAGGGCGTGCGCACGAAGCGCCCGGCATGACCTGGATAAAGCGATGCCGGCGCGTCATCTTCCAGCCTCTCGAAGGCTGCACAGATATCGTCGCGCAGGGCTTCGAACCATC
>JARLJC010000248.1 GCA_031291435.1 Alphaproteobacteria bacterium
ACGGTGGGCTTTATCTATGAGTGGAAAAAAGGAGCGCTGGAATGGGAATAACCAATCCGGTTCAGCTTGCCAAAGCCAACGCCCTTGCCGCCGAACTCGGCAAGACGGTCGAGGATAAAGGCTTTGTCCTCACCAAGCTCGACGATCTGCTGGCCTGGGCGCGCACCGGTTCGCTGTGGCCGATGACGTTCGGGTTGGCCTGCTGCGGCGTCGAGATGATTCACGTCTATATGGCGCGTTACGATCTCGACCGGTTCGGCATGGTGCCGCGCGCGTCGCCGCGTCAGTCGGATGTGATGATTGTCGCAGGCACCCTGACCAATAAAATGGCTCCGGCTTTGCGCAAGGTTTATGACCAGATGCCCGAACCGCGCTGGGTCATTTCGATGGGCAGTTGCGCCAATGGCGGCGGTTATTCCCATTATTCTTATTCGGTGGTGCGCGGGTGCGACCGCATTGTGCCGGTGGATATCTACATTCCCGGGTGCCCGCCTTCGGCGGAGGCTTTGGTTTACGGCATCATGCAGCTTCAGCGCAAGATACGGCGCGGCAACAAGATCATCAGCAGGGTTTAGCCATGATGACGGTCGAACAGCTTCAAATCGAAGTCACGCGCGCGCTGGGCGTGGATGTCGTATCGATGTTCGTGGACCGCGGCGAGTTGATAGTCGTTGTCGGGCGTACGCGGATTGCCGATGTGTTGAGCGTCCTGCGCGACGACCCCGCGCTCGAAATGACCCAATTGGTCGATATATGCGGCGTCGATTATCCCGAACGGTCGGAACGGTTTGAGATTGTTTATAATCTGCTGAGCATGCGCAAAAATGCGCGTTTGCGCGTCAAGCTGCTGACCGATGAGCGGTCACCGGTTCCCACCTGCGTTGGCGTGCATAGCGGCGCGGGCTGGTTCGAGCGCGAAGTGTGGGACATGTATGGCGTCGGTTTTTCGGGCAATCCCGATCTGCGCCGCATTCTGACCGACTATGGTTTCGAAGGCCATCCGCTGCGTAAAGACTTCCCGCTCTCCGGCTATGTCGAAGTACGTTACGACAATACTTTGAAGCGCGTGATTTATGAGCCGGTCACCTTGCCGCAGGATTTCCGCTCGTTCGATTTTATGAGCCCGTGGGAAGGCATGACGGAAATCAATCGCCGCGCCTTGCCCGGCGACGAAAAAGCCACGCCGATTGAGGTGAAGAAGTGAGCCTGACCGCGCAACAACAGACACCATTTCCGGAAACTGTCGTCGAACAGGAAGACGGCAGGAAGATCGTGCCCTTCACGATTAATTTCGGGCCGCAGCATCCGGCGGCGCATGGCGTGTTGCGTATGATTCTGGAGATGGACGGCGAAGTGGTCGAGCGCGCCGATCCGCATATCGGGTTGCTGCATCGCGGCACCGAGAAATTGATCGAGTACAAAACTTATATGCAGGCGATGCCGTATTTCGACCGGCTCGATTACGTTTCGCCGATGTGCCAGGAGCATGCGTTTGCCCTCGGCATCGAAAAACTAATCGGTCTCACCGTGCCGCCGCGCGCGCAATATATCCGCGTGATGTATGCGGAAATCACCCGCCTTCTGAATCACATTCTCAATATCACCACCTTCGGCCTCGATCTCGGCGCGACCACGCCCGCTTTGTGGGGCTTTGAAGAACGCGAAATGCTGATGGAGTTTTACGAACGCGTTTCGGGTGCGCGCATGCATGCCAACTATTTCCGGGCCGGGGGCGTGCATCAGGATTTGCCGCGCGGTCTGGCCGAAGATATCTGGGCATGGTCGGAGAAGTTTCCGAAATTCGTCGCCGATCTGGAAACGTTGCTGACCGAAAACCGGATTTTCCGTCAGCGCACCGTCGATATCGGCATCGTCACCAAGGAACAGGCGCTCGACTGGGGCTTTACCGGCCCGATGCTGCGCGCCTCGGGCGTGGCGTGGGATTTGCGCAAATCGCAGCCTTATGACGTTTACGACAAAATGGATTTCGATATCCCGGTCGGCAAAACGGGCGATTGCTATGCCCGTTACCTCGTCCGCCTCGAAGAAATGAAGCAGTCGCTCAAAATCGTGCGCCAATGCCTGAAGGAAATGCCCGAGGGCGCGATTATGACCGACGACCACAAGGTAACCCCACCCAAACGCGGCGATATGAAGATGTCGATGGAGGCGTTAATCCATCACTTTAAGTTGTATACCGAAGGATATCATGTGCCTGCGGGCGAGACTTATACCGCCGTGGAAGCGCCGAAAGGCGAATTCGCCGTGTATCTGGTATCCGACGGCACCAACAAACCCTATCGCTGCAAAATCCGCGCGCCGGGCTTCGCCCATCTTCAAGGCTCGGATTTCATGTGCAAAGGCCACATGCTGGCCGACGCCGTCGCCATTATCGGCAGCATGGATATCGTGTTCGGGGAGATCGACCGTTGAGCAACGCCGCCGTCAAACAGCCAGCCAATTTTGTTTTTACATCCGCGAATTTTGATCTCGCGGAAAAAATCATCGCCAAATATCCGGCGGGGCGGCAGGCCAGCGCCGTGATCCCGCTGCTCGATATCGCGCAGCGGCAGAACGATAACTGGCTGCCGCAGGCGGCGATGGATTACGTTGCCGATTTGCTGCAAATGCCGCGCATCGCCGTGTACGAAGTCGCGACTTTCTACACGATGTTCAATCTCCAACCCGTCGGCAAAAATTTCGTGCAGGTCTGCACCACCACGCCGTGCTGGCTGCGCGGGTCGGCGGACATCATGAACACCTGCAAGCACAAACTCGGCATCGGCAATGAAGAAACCACCGCCGACGGCAAATTTACTTTGAAAGAAGTCGAATGCCTCGGCGCCTGCGTCAATGCGCCGATGGCGCAGATCAACGACGATTTCTATGAAGATCTGACGCCCGAACTGATGACCAAAATGCTCGACACGCTGGCCTCCGGCAAGAAACTCGATGTCGGGTCGCAGACCGGCCGTCGCGGTTCCTGCGCCCAGAACGGCCCGACCAGCCTCAAGGAAAAAGCATGAAAAGAAACATGCTCGAAATCTATGCGATGATTGCCTGCCTGATGCTGGGGCTATATGGTTTGCTTATCGTCTCCGGCATCGTGACCGATGTTTCGTTCCTCGCCAATCCGGCATGGGAAATGACATCTGACGACGACAAGCAATATGTCAGCAATGAAGCCTACTGCCAGCAGAATTACAATGCTTGTGATGATGTTGATAATAGCAGGACGAATATCGAATGTTCCGGCAAAGATGATTGCGATCAAAAGATGCAGCAGCAGAAAGCCGCAGCAGAAAAAGAGCATGAAGCCAAATATTCGCCCGAAGCCATAACCAAAAAGCGTCTTGATGCCTACGACTTTGAGAAAAACATCAAGCATGAGCGAACGGTGATGGCACTCGTCCATAATATCGTCGAGATACTCATTGTCTCGGGCTTGTTTTTTATCCATTGGCGAATTGGGCGTAAAGCGCGCGCCGCATCTGTAACGGGGCAAAGTAATGCTTGAAGATAAAGACCGCATCTTCACCAATCTGTATGGCTTCGAAGACTGGAAACTCGCCTCCGCCCGCCGTCGCGGCGTGTGGGAAGGGACTGCCGACCTCATCAAAAAGGGTCAGCCCTGGGTCGTCGATGAAACCAAGAATTCCGGCCTGCGCGGGCGCGGTGGGGCAGGGTTCCCGACCGGCATGAAATGGTCCTTCATGCCGAAACCATCGGACAAGCCGCATTACCTCGTCATCAACGCCGACGAATCCGAACCCGGCACCTGTAAAGACCGTGATATTCTGCGCTTCGATCCGCATCGTCTGCTCGAAGGCTGTTTGCTGGCGGCATTCGCGATCAACGCCCACGCCGTATACATATATATACGCGGCGAATTCTATAACGAAGCCTCGAACATGCAGGCCGCTATCGACGAAGCCTACGCCTACGGCCTGCTCGGCAAGAATGCCGCCGGTTCCGGCTGGGATTGCGACATCTATCTCCATCGCGGCGCCGGGGCCTATATCTGCGGCGAAGAAACCGCGCTTATGGAATCCCTCGAAGGCAAAAAGGGCCAGCCGCGTAACAAGCCGCCATTCCCTGCCGGCGCGGGTTTATATTCATGCCCGACCACGATCAATAATGTGGAAACGATTGCCGCCGTCCCGGAAATTCTGAAACGCGGCGCGTCGTGGTTCACCTCGTTCGGCCGCCCGAAAAATGCGGGCACGAAGTTGTTCTGCATCTCGGGCCACGTCAATCAGCCCTGCAATGTCGAAGAAGCGATGAGCATTCCGCTCAAGGAATTGATCGAAAAACATGCGGGTGGCGTGCGCGGCGGGTGGGACAATCTGCTCGCGGTTATTCCGGGTGGCTCGTCCACGCCGGTCATTCCGCGCGAAATCTGCGACACCGTCCTGATGGATTTCGATGCGCTGAAAGAAGCCAAGACCGGCCTCGGTACCGCGGGCGTTATCGTCATGGATAAATCGACCGACATTATTTACGCCATTGCCCGCCTGTCGCATTTCTACATGCATGAAAGCTGCGGCCAATGCACGCCATGCCGCGAAGGCACCGGCTGGCTGTGGCGCGTGATGCAACGTATGGTGCGCGGCAACGCGACGGTCGAGGAAATCGATCAATTGATGGAAGTCACCAAGGAAATCGAAGGCCACACCATCTGCGCGCTCGGCGACGCCGCCGCCTGGCCGGTGCAGGGCCTCATCCGCCACTTCAAGCCGCAGATGATCGACCGCATCGAACAATACCGCAAGCAGGCGAGGGCAGCATGAGCAGATTTAATCCCGGTCGCCCACCCCTTTTTACCCTGCGTCTTGCCGATGGGATCACCCTTAACGCGAAGGATCAAGAACTTGTCGAGCGCTTCAATGCCGCTATTACGGCTAAGGGAACGCCCGATGGGGCGGTCACGATTAACAGAGGCGCCTTCAGAACCTATGTAGCGGGAGCCAATCCGCAGGGGTTTTTCAATATCGACGACCTGGTTCAAAATGTCGCCAATCATCAGGGCATCGATATGAATCTTGTCAAATCGCTGCCATTAAATCCCGATCGTCGCACGCCCGGCGGTGTCATTGTTCCCGCCGGCTTTAAACATGAGAGCTTCCATGCCTAAAGTCACCATCGACGGAACCGAAATTGAAGTCGCACCGGGCACCAGCGTGCTGCAGGCCTGTGAGCAGCTTGGCATCGAGATCCCTCGCTTCTGCTATCACGACAAGCTTTCCGTCCCCGCCAATTGCCGCATGTGCCTCGTCGAAATCGAAAAAACGCCGAAGCCGATGGCGTCGTGCGCCTTGCCCTGCAACGACGGCATGGTGGTGCACACGGACTCGGCGATGGTCGCCAAAGCGCGCAAGGGCGTGATGGAAATGCTGCTCATCAACCACCCGCTCGATTGCCCCATCTGCGACCAAGGCGGCGAATGCGATCTGCAGGATCAGGCCGTCGCCTATGGTTTCGACCGCAGCCGCTACAACGAAGCCAAGCGCGCGGTTTCCGACAAGGAACTTGGCCCTCTGGTCTCTACCGTCATGACGCGCTGCATCCATTGCACGCGCTGCGTCCGCTTCGTCGATGAAATAGGGGGCACGCCCGAACTCGGCGGCGTCTATCGCGGCGAGAAAATGGAAATCGGCACTTATGTGCAGCATGCGCTTACTTCCGAACTCTCGGGCAATCTCATCGATATCTGCCCGGTCGGCGCGCTGACCAACAAGCCCGCAGCCTTCACGGCGCGGTCATGGGAATTCACCAAAACCGAAACCATCGATGTGTTCGACGCGCTCGGCTGCAATATCCGCGTAGATACACGCGGCAACGAAGTGATGCGCGTCCTGCCGCGCCTCAACGACGACATCAACGAAGAATGGATCAACGACAAATCGCGTTTCGCCATTGATGGTTTGAAGCGTCAGCGCCTCGACCAGCCTTACGTCCGCCGCAACGGCAAGCTGATGCCCGCATCCTGGGCCGAGGCCTTCACCGTTATCGCCGACCGTTTGCGTAACACAGCACCCGACCGCATCGGCGCCATTGCCGGCGATATGGCCGACTGCGAGTCGATGTTTGCGCTCAAGGCATTGATGCACGCGTTGGGCTCGCCCAACATGGATTGCCGTCAGGACGCCGCCGATTACGATATGACCAGCCGCGCCGCTTATATAATGAATAGCGGCATCGCCGGCATCGAAGAAGCCGACGCCATTGTCCTTATCGGCACCAATCCGCGCCACGAAGGCACTTTGGTCAACGCGCGTATCCGCAAACGCTGGATGCGCGGCGGTTGCCGTGTCGCCATGATCGGCGCCCAAGTCGATCTCGGCTATCCCTATAAACATATCGGCGATAACCCTTCCGATATCGCCAAACTCGCCGACGGCAGCCACGAATTCGCGAAGATTTTGCAAAACGCCAAGAAGCCTATGTTTATTCTTGGGGCAGGGGCGCTGGCCCGTGCCGATGGCGCGGCCTTGCAACGTGCCGTGCGCGAACTCGCGGAAAAATTCAACGCTGTGCGCGATGACTGGAGCGGCTTCAACATTCTGCAACTGGCGGCGTCGCGCGTCGGCGGCATCGATCTCGATTTCCTGCCGCAGACGGGCGGTTCGGGCACGCGCGGGATTCTGAGCGGCAAGATGGAAGCGATCTGGCTGCTGGGCGCCGACGAAGTGGACATGCAGCATATCGGCAGCGCCTTCGTGATCTATCAGGGCCACCATGGCGACAAAGGCGCGCACCGCGCCGACGTCATCCTGCCCGGTGCTGCCTATACCGAAAAATCCTCGATCTATGTCAACACCGAAGGCCGCCCGCAACTCGCTTTACAAGCTGCCTTCCCGCCCGGCGAAGCGCGCGAAGACTGGAAAATCATCCGCGCTTTCTCGGAAACCATCGGCGAGCATCTGCCCTTCGACACGCTCATGCAATTGCGCCAGAAAATCTTCGACTTCGCGCCTGTCTTGCGCGATATCGGCAAACGCACGCCCGCGAAATGGAGCAAGTTCGGCAAGGAAGGCAAAGTGTCGAACGCCGCTTTCACGCCGGTCATCGCCAATTTCTACATGACCGACCCGATCAGCCGCGCCTCGGTGACGATGGCCAAATGCACCGAAGAAATTTTGCCGCATATTACTCAGGAGGCGGCGGAATGAATTCTATTGCCGTCCGGACTTTTCAACCTTCTGACATCGAGGCGGCCCGGTCGCTTCTGGGTGAGCTGCATGAGCATGAGCTTTCGCTCCAGCCCCACATGCTGCCGTGGGGCGCGGTCAAGGAGGCTTTCTGGACGTGGCTCACTTCCTATGTCGAGAAAAATTCCGGATTCATGCTGGTGGCGGAATGCGGCGGTAAAATGGCCGGGTTTGTCGGCTGCTGGTTCGACAAAACGGATTATCCCGCTTTCAAGCCACAGGATGCGCGCTTCGGTTATGTGTCCGAGCTCGTCGTTTCGGCCTCGGCGCGCAGGCAGGGCGTGGGTGCGGCTTTGCTCAAGGCAGCCGAGAAGATTTTTCTTGAGCGCGGTATGACATCCATGCGGCTTCAGGCTTTTGCCAACAATAAACTAGCCGACGATTTCTATATCGGTTACGGCATGGAGCCTTATGTAACCGTGTACAAAAAACATCTGGATAACGCAGCATGAACGATCTTCTCAACACTTATGCATTGCCGCTCGGCTGGATGATCCTCAAAATCCTGCTCATCGTGCTGCCTTTAATGGGGGCGATTGCCTATCTGACGCTTGCCGAACGCAAGGTTCTGGCGCTGATCCAGATGCGCAAAGGCCCGAATGTGGTGGGGCCGTTCGGGTTGTTTCAGCCGCTGGCCGATGGGCTGAAACTGCTCAGCAAGGAAACCATTATTCCGACCGGGGCCAGCAAGTTTCTGTTCGTGATGGCACCCGTCATGACTTTCTGGCTGGCTCTTGTGGCATGGGCGGTGATCCCGTTCCAGCCCGGCGTGGTTTTGGCCGATATCAATGTCGGGGTTTTGTATCTGTTCGCGATTTCCTCGCTTGGCGTCTATGGCATCATCATCGCGGGCTGGGCGTCAAATTCAAAATATTCGTTCCTTGGCGGGCTGCGTTCCGCCGCGCAGATGGTTTCTTACGAAGTTTCCATCGGCCTTGTCATCATCACGGTGCTGCTCTGCGTCGGGTCGCTCAATCTTTCGGCGATTGTCGAGGCACAGCGCGACGGCTGGTTTGCGTTCGGTATTCTCTCTCCGATGTTTGTGGTGTTCTTTATCTCGGCGCTGGCGGAAACCAATCGCGTGCCGTTCGATTTGCCGGAAGGCGAGTCCGAACTGGTGGGCGGGTTCTTTACGGAATACTCGTCGATGACCTTCGCTTTGTTCTTCCTTGCCGAATATGCGAATATGATTCTGATGTCGTCGATGATCAGTATCCTGTTCCTCGGCGGCTGGCTGTCGCCCATTGCGGCGCTCGATTTCATTCCGGGCATGATCTGGTTCTTCCTCAAAATCAGCGCGTGCCTGTTCGTGTTTCTGTGGGTGCGCGGCACGCTGCCGCGCTATCGCTATGATCAGCTGATGCGTATCGGCTGGAAATTCTTTTTGCCTTTGTCGTTGATCTGGGTGGTTCTGGTCGCGGGCTATCTCGAATATTTCGACAAAGTACCCCATTAAGGAACGCATCATGTCCTTCATCAAACCGATCAAACGAATGCTGCTGTGGGAGCTGGTGCGCGGCCATGCGCTGACCTTCTTCTATATGTTCAAGCGCAAGGTCACGATCAACTATCCGTATGAAAAAGGCCCGCTCTCCCCGCGCTTCCGCGGCGAGCATGCGCTGCGCCGCTATCCCAACGGCGAAGAACGCTGCATCGCCTGCAAATTGTGCGAAGCGATCTGCCCGGCGCAGGCCATCACCATCGAAGCCGAACCGCGCCCGGATGGCAGCCGCCGCACCACGCGCTACGACATCGACATGACCAAATGCATTTATTGCGGACTGTGTCAGGAAGCCTGTCCGGTCGATGCCATCGTCGAAGGCCCGAATTTCGAATATGCCACCGAAACTCACGAAGAACTGCTTTTCACCAAAGAACGGTTGCTGGCCAACGGTGACAGGTGGGAAGCGGAAATCGCCGCCAATCTCGCCGCAGATTCCAAATACAGGTGACGCCATGCAATTAAAATCCATAAAAAAGTATGGCGTCATCCCCGCGAAGGCGGGGATCCATCTTGACTACAAAACGGTATGATGATGATTGAATCGCTGCTCTTTTATTTCTTCTCCGCCGTCATGCTGACTTCGGCGGTGCTGGTTATTTCGGCGCGCAATCCCGTGCATGCGGTCTTGTTCCTCGTCCTGTGTTTCTTCAACGCGGCGGGTTTGTTCCTTCTCATCGGCGCGGAATTCATCGCCATGATTCTGGTGATCGTCTATGTCGGCGCTGTGGCGGTTTTGTTCCTGTTCGTCGTCATGATGCTCGATATCAATTTCAGCGATCTGCGCAAGGGCTTCAGCCGCTATCTGCCTGTGGGGGGCACGGTCGCCCTTATCCTGCTTGTGCAACTCGTTCTCGTCGCCAGCGTCTGGGTGGTCGATCCGCAGGCCCTTACGACCACCACCAGCGCTACCTCCGGCATGGTTGAAAATACCCGCGCCATCGGCCGCGTGCTCTATACCGATTACTTCTATCCGTTCCAGGTTTCTGGCCTCGTGCTTTTGGTCGCCATGATCGGCGCGATCGTGCTGACTTTGCGTGATCGCAAGGACGCCCGCCGCCAGAAAGTGCGCCGCCAGATGAATCTGCCGGTCGGTGAAATCGTCGAAATCGTCAAAGTCGAAAGCGGAAAGGGGATATCGTGAAAAAGAAATTCCTTCTGGCCCTTGGGCTGATGATATCGCTTGTTCCGGCCGTTTTTGCGCAGGATGCCGCACCGGCGGCGTCCGTTGCCCCGACTGCCGCCGCTGCCGCGCAGCCTATCGATCCCGGCGCGCTGGTTATGGCGCGTAATTTATACATCAATTTCACCGGTGCGATGGCAGCCTATCGCGGTACCAGCGGTGAAAGGGTGCCGACTGAGGACGATATGCTCAAGCTCGAAATCGGCAAGGTTTCGCATATATGCGCCGGCAGCATCGTCGCCGCCAATCCGGGAAAACAAGATATCGCCCAGTCGCTTTGCGCCAGCGCGCTCGACAGAACCTATCCCAGCCGCGAGCAGGCCTTCATCGACGCCAAGGTCGCCTTGATCGCGCAAAGTTTCACCTTGCCGGAACTGAAGAAACTCAACGACGCGCTGGTTAATCACGATCAAACCGGGGCCGAGGCCCTGTTCGACAAATATAAAACGCTGTCGGGCGCGTTTCAGAAACTGACCGTAAGCTGGGCCTTTGACACGCTGCATGCGGCTTTCCCGTTGATCGCGGATGAGGTCAAGCAGAACGTCCTCAGTCCCCCCGTCAGCCTCGATGTTCTGAAGGAACCGCAATGACCATTGGCCTTCCCCACTTCCTCGTCGTCGCCGCCATTTTGTTCACCATCGGCGTGATCGGTATTTTCATCAACCGGCGCAACATCATCGTCATCCTGATGGCGGTGGAGCTCATGCTGCTGGCGGTCAATATCAATTTCGTGGCGTTTTCGGTGTTTCAGCACAACCTCACCGGCCAGATATTCTCGATGTTCGTGTTGACCGTCGCCGCCGCCGAGGCCGCCATCGGCCTTGCCATCCTCGTCGTCTATTTCCGCAATCGCGGCGATATCGCGGTCGAGGGCGCCACCATGATGAAGGGCTAACCGCATGTTGCTTCCTGTTCTCGCCGTCTTTTTGCCGTTGTTTGGTGCCGCGATTGCCGGTCTGTTTGGCCGCCAGATCGGCGACCGTCTATCGCAGATCGTGACCTGCGCTTGCCTGCTGACGGCGGCGGGAATCTCCATTTATCTGTTCAACGATGTCGCGTTGCATGGCCATGCGGTGAACATCACGCTGCTCGACTGGATTCAGTCGGGCACTTTCTCGGTCAATTGGGGCATCAAGATCGATACGCTGACCGCCGTGATGCTGGTGGTGGTCAATGGCGTGTCGTCGATGGTGCATGTCTATTCCGTCGGCTATATGAGCCACGATAAATCAATTCCCCGTTTCATGTCCTATCTCAGCCTGTTCACCTTTTTCATGCTGATGCTGGTGACGTCGGCCAACCTGCTGCAGATGTTCTTCGGCTGGGAAGGGGTCGGCCTCGCTTCCTATCTCCTGATCAATTTCTGGTATGAGAAAGACAGCGCCAACAACGCTTCGATCAAGGCCTTCCTCGTCAACCGCGTCGGCGATTTCGGTTTCGCGCTCGGTATTTTCGGCTGTTATATGGTGTTTGGCACCGTCGATTACACCGCGATGTTCGTGAAGGCGCCTGATCTCGCCAGCATGCAATGGGTGTTCCTCGGCCATACCTGGCCCGCGCTTACCACCGTCTGCCTGCTGCTGTTCATCGGCGCGATGGGCAAATCGGCGCAGCTCGGCCTCCACACATGGCTGCCCGACGCGATGGAAGGCCCGACCCCCGTTTCCGCCCTCATCCATGCGGCGACAATGGTCACCGCGGGCGTGTTCATGGTCGCGCGTTTGTCGCCGATATTCGAATATGCGCCCGATGCGTTGCAGGTCGTCGCCATCGTCGGCGCGCTTACCTGTATCGTCGCGGCTTCCATCGGTCTCACCCAATATGACATCAAGCGCGTGATTGCTTATTCGACCATGTCGCAGCTTGGCTACATGTTCTTCGCGGCGGGCGTGTCGGCTTACTCGGCTGCCATTTTCCATTTGATGACCCATGCTTTCTTCAAGGCTCTGCTCTTTTTAGGCGCGGGTTCCGTCATTCATGCGATGTCGGGCGAACAGGATATGCGCAAGATGGGCGGCATCTGGCGCACCATTCCCGTCACTTATGCCTTGATGTGGATCGGCTCTCTGGCGCTGGCCGGTATTGGCATCGACGGGTTGTTCGGTTTCGCCGGATTTTATTCCAAGGATTTGATTCTGGAAGCCGCCATCGGCAGCAAGACCGGCGTTGGCACCTTCGCCTATGTGCTGGGGTTGATCGCCGCCTTTATGACGGCGTTCTATTCGTGGCGGCTCATCATTATGACGTTCCACGGCAAATCGCGCGCCGACCATCATACGCTCGAACATGCCCATGAATCGCCCTGGATCATGCTGGCGCCCTTGATGCCGCTGGCGCTCGGCGCGGTTTTCGCGGGCTGGTACGCCTTCCATTGGTTCGGCGGCGAAGGCCGCGACGAATTCTGGAAAGGCTCTATCTTCGTTCTGAAGGGCCATGACTCAGTCGGTGCCGCGGAAAATGTGCCGGAATTCGAAAAATGGCTGCCGCTTGGCGTCGCCCTTCCCGGCATTATCTTCGCCTATATCTGCTATGTGGTGAAACCGGAATGGCCGGGCAAGATGGCGCGTGCGGCGGGCGGGCTCTATCGCCTCGTCTACAACAAATATTATTTTGACGAACTCTATGATCGCGTTTTCGTCAAACCCGCGCAACGTCTCGGCCTCGCTTTGTGGCATACCGGCGACGAAAAAATCATCGACGGCATCGGCCCCGACGGCGTGGCGGCGCTTTCCCTGCGTATCGCCAAGCGGGTAGGGGCATTGGAAACCGGCTATCTCTATCATTATGCCTTTGCGATGGTTATCGGCGTCGCGGGCTTCATCACCTGGTTCTGGGTAAAGGGCTAAACTGTCATGGATGCGTTTCCCATTCTGTCCGCCGTAACTTTCCTGCCGCTGGTTGGCGCTGTCGCCATCATGTTCTTCGTTAAGGGCGGCGAGGGCAATCACACCGCCGATAAAATCGCGCAGCAGATCGCGCTGTGGGTCTCGGTCGCCACTTTCGTTCTGTCGCTGCAAATGCTGCGCCAATTCGACCCGGCCAATACCGGATTCCAGCTGGTTGAACGCTTCGTCTGGATTCCCTCTTTCAACATCGCCTATATCAAGGGCATCGACGGGATTTCTGTCTGGTTCGTTCTGATTTCCACGCTGCTGACGCCTATCTGCGTGCTGTCGGCCATCGGCGGCGTGCATAAGCGCGTCAAGGAATTCATGATTGCCCTTCTGGTTCTGGAAACCATGATGGTCGGGATGTTTACCGCGCTCGATTTCGTTTTGTTCTACCTGTTTTTCGAAGGCGTTCTGATCCCGATGTTCCTTATCATCGGCGTATGGGGCGGCGAAAAACGCACTTATGCTGCCTATAAATTCTTTCTCTATACCTTCCTCGGCTCCGTCCTCATGCTGGTCGCGATTTTCGCGATGGTCATTCATGTTGGCACCACCGATATGACCGCGATGATGGGCGGCAAGTTCCCCAAGGAAATGGCGGTGTGGCTGTGGCTGGCTTTCTTCGTATCCTTCGCCGTCAAAACACCGATGTGGCCGTTCCATACATGGTTGCCCTTTGCCCACGTCGAAGCGCCCACCGCTGGCTCCGTCATTCTGGCGGGCGTGCTTCTTAAAATGGGCGGTTACGGTTTCATCCGGATTGCCATCCAGATGCTGCCCGACGCCAGCAAGCATTTCGCGCCGATGATGATCGGCCTCAGCCTCATCGCCATTATCTACACCTCGCTGGTGGCGCTGGCGCAAACCGATATGAAGAAGCTCATCGCTTATTCGTCGGTCGCGCATATGGGCTATGTCACGCTCGGGATCTTTTCGTTCAACGATCAGGGGTTCGACGGCGCGATGCTGGTGATGCTGTCGCATACTTTTGTAGCATCCGCGCTCTTCCTCTGCGTCGGCGTTGTCTATGACCGCATGCATACGCGCGAGATTTCGCGCTATGGCGGCATGGCTACCAATATGCCGCGTTACGCCGCCGTATTTATGGTGTTCATGCTGGCTTCGGTCGGGCTGCCCGGTACCTCGGGCTTCGTCGGCGAATTCCTTTCCATGCAGGGCGCGTTCCTCGCCAATAGCTGGTACGGGCTGTTCGCGACCTCGGGCATTGTGCTGGGTGCCGCCTATATGCTGTGGCTCTATCGCCGCCTGTTCTATGGGCCTTTGGTCAAGGACGATGTCCGCGCTATGCCCGATCTCAATGGCCGCGAGATGGCGATGTTCGCGCCCTTGCTCATCCTGGTTTTCTGGATCGGCATCCATCCCTCCACATTCCGTAACGTCTATGCGCCCACGCTGGAAAAGGCCTTGTCCGATTTCCAGACTCAGATTGAAGGTACGCCCCAATGACGAACGCGCTTTCCCTTTATGTCTCGATGCCCGAGATCATCGTCGCCGTGGTCGGCTTCGTGCTCCTGCTCGCGGGGGCGCTGTGCGGCGCGCGCGTTACCCGCGCTATCGGCGTGATCGTTATCGCTACCTTTGCCGCAGCCGGGTTTGACCTGTTCTGCCCCGACCGCCTGCATCACATGCTCAACGGCGCTTTGCCGATTTTCGCCTTCGGCACCCAGTTTGTCGATGATGGTTTCTCGCGCTTCGTCAACGCCATCATCCTCGCTTCATCGGCGCTATCCATCCTGCTGTCCTGGAGCTATTTCGAAAAAGACGGCGCGGAACGTCCGGAATATCCTGTGCTGGTGCTATTCGCCACGCTCGGCATGATGCTGATGGTTTCAGCCAGCGATCTGCTCGCGCTCTATGTCGGGCTCGAATTGCAAAGCCTGTCGCTCTATGTGCTGGCTGCGTTCAAGCGCGACGATAAACGTTCCAGCGAAGCCGGGTTGAAATATTTCGTCCTCGGCGCTTTGTCGTCGGGCCTTCTGCTCTACGGCATTTCGCTGGTCTACGGTTTTGCCGGCACCACCGATTTCACCTCGCTCGGCATCCAGCTGCATCAGGCGAAGGTGCCGATGACAGGCGTGATTGTCGGCATGGTGTTCATCTGCGCCGGTCTGGCCTTCAAGGTTTCCGGCGTGCCGTTCCATATGTGGACGCCCGACGTATACGAAGGCGCGCCCACGCCCGTCACGGCCTTCTTTGCCGCCGCGCCCAAGCTCGCCGCCGTGGCTCTCTTCACGCGCTTTTTGTTGCAGCCGATGTCCTCGCTCGCCGATCAATGGCATCAGGTCATCGTCTTTATCGCCGTCGCTTCGATGCTGTGGGGCGCGTTCGCGGGCCTCGTGCAAAGCAATCTCAAACGCCTTTTGGCCTACAGCTCGATCGCCAATGTCGGTTTCATCCTTGTTGGTCTGGCGGTCGGCGACAAATCCGGTGTGCAGGCGATTCTGATTTATCTCGCCATCTATGCTCTCAATACGCTGGGGGCGTTTGCCGTGCTTTTGTGCCTGCGCCGTAACGGCAAGGATGTCGAAGCCGTCAGCGATTTATCGGGACTGTCGAAAACCAATCCGCTGGTGGCGCTCGGCATGACGGTGCTGATGTTCTCGATGGCGGGCGTGCCGCCGCTGGCGGGATTTTTCGGCAAATATTTCATGTTCCTCGCCGCCGTCGATGCCGGGCTTATTCCGCTGGCCATCATCGGCGTGCTGACCAGCGTGGTGACCGCCTATTATTACATCCGCATCATCAAGGTGATGTATTTCGACGAACCGGGCCTGCCGCTCGATCCGCTGCCCGACTGGGGCGTGAAATCCGTCCTCGGCCTCGCTTCGGCGGCGATGATCGCGCTTACCTGCGCGCCCTCGACTTTGGTTGAGCAGGCGCTTAAGGCCGCGCGCGGATTTCTCGGTTAATGGATTGGCTGATCCAGCGGCTGGAAACGACCGGCAGCACCAATGACGATGCCAAAGCCGCCGCTGAATCCGGTGCGCCCGCGGGCACCGTTATCTGGGCCTTGAGGCAGGAATCCGGTCGTGGCCGCCGTGGCCGCGCCTGGTCATCACCTGAAGGCAATCTTTACTGCTCGGTTCTTTTGCGCCCTGAAACCCGAAATTACGGGCATTTCAGTTTCGTTGCCGCTTTGGCTATCGGCGATGTGGTGTGCGATCTTCTCCCCAAGGCGCAGGCCGAACTCAAATGGCCGAATGATGTTCTCGTCAATGGCAAGAAAATCAGCGGTCTGTTGCTGGAAGCGGGGCAGGGGTATCTGGTTATCGGCATGGGCCTTAATGTCGCCCATTTCCCCGAAAATCCGCTTTATCCCGCCACCAGCCTTGCGGCGGAAAACGCCGTTTCGCCGCCTCTTGAAACTATCCTGAACGCGCTTCTGGAAAATCTCGGCCATTGGGCCGAAACCCTTCAAAAATCCGGTTTTGAGCCTGTCCGCGAGGCCTGGCTGGCCCGCGCCCGCAAAGGCGAGATGCGCGTGCGCCTGCCTGATGGGGAGATTGAGGGCCGGTTTTCAGACCTCGACAGCGACGGCAATCTGCACCTGCTTTTGCCCGGCGGCACTACCCGTAAATTCGCGGCGGGCGACGTATTTTTTTGATATTCCCTGCGTCTTTCGGCTATAAAAGCCCGGCAGAACAAGAAGGGCCCGTATCACTATAATGACCAGCGCAGTCCGCAAAATTTCTGAAGAAAAACCCGGCATCGATCAGCTCTTGGCCGAACATGGCATGAGCCGGGCCGAGTATGACGTCCTGCTCGGCGTCATGGGGCGCGAGCCGACTTTGGCCGAATTCGGCGTTTTTGCCGCGATGTGGTCGGAACATTGTTCCTATAAATCGACGCGGGTGTGGCTGAAGACTTTGCCGACCACCGCCCCGTGGGTTATCTGCGGCCCCGGCGAAAATGCGGGCGTCATTGATATCGGCGACGGGCTGGCGGCCATTTTCAAAATGGAATCGCACAATCATCCCTCTTACATCGAACCTTATCAGGGTGCGGCGACCGGCGTCGGCGGCATTTTGCGCGACGTGTTCACGATGGGCGCGCGGCCTATCGCCAATCTCAATGCTTTGCGTTTCGGCGCGCCTTCGCATCCCAAAACAAAATCTCTGGTCGCGGGCGTAGTAGCGGGCATCGGCGGTTACGGCAATTGCGTCGGCGTGCCGACTGTCGGCGGCGAAACCAATTTTCATGCCAGTTATAACGGCAACTGCCTCGTCAATGCGATGACGGTCGGCGTGGCGCGCGCGGACAAGATTTTTTATTCCGCCGCGGCGGGTGTCGGCAATCCGGTCGTCTATGTCGGTTCCAAAACCGGGCGCGACGGCATCAAGGGCGCCACCATGTCGTCGGGCGAGTTCAACGAAGACAGCGACAGCAAGCGCCCCACGGTGCAGGTCGGCGATCCGTTCGTGGAAAAACTGGTGCTTGAAGCCTGTCTCGAATTGATGGCGACCGACGCGATTATTTCGATTCAGGATATGGGGGCGGCTGGCCTTACTTCTTCTTCCGTCGAAATGGCGTCGAAGGGCGGGCTTGGCATCGAGATTGATCTCGACAAAGTGCCGCAGCGCGAACCCGGCATGTCGGCCTATGAAATCATGCTGTCCGAAAGCCAGGAACGTATGCTGATGGTCCTCAAACCGGGCCGCGAAGCCGAGGCCGAGAAAATTTTCCATAAATGGGAACTCGATTTCGCCGTGATCGGCAAATTGACCGATACGGGCCGCATCGTCTGCACCCGCAACGGCAAAACCGAAATCGATATCGCGGTCGAACCGCTGGTCGAAAAATCGCCGGTCTATCAACGCCCGTGGGAACCGACCCCGGCGCAGGCCGAAGTTGCGGCTTCGTCCTATCCGTTGCCGAAAGGCGAAACCGAATTGTCGATTTTGCAGAAACTGGTGGCGACGCCGGATTTGTGCTCGCGCCGCTGGATATGGGAACAATATGACAGCCTCGTGCGCGCCAATACCGCGCAAGGCCCTGGTGGAGATGCCGCCGTGGTGCGCCTCGACGGGTCGCAGAAGGCGCTGGCCATGACGGTCGATTGCAGCCCGCGTTACTGCGCCGCCGATCCCGTGATGGGCGGCAAACAGGCGGTGGCCGAAACCTGGCGCAATATCTGCGCCGTTGGTGCGAAACCTCTCGCTATTACCGACAACATGAATTTCGGCAACCCCGAAAAACCGCGCATCATGGGCCAGTTCGTAGGATCCGTGCAGGGTATCAAGGAAGCTTGCTTGGCCCTCGATTACCCGGTCGTGTCCGGCAATTGCAGTCTTTATAATGAAACCAGCGGCAACGCCATTCTGCCAGCCCCTGCTATCGGCGGCGTCGGGCTGATGCAGGATGTGTCGAAGGCCGTCGGCATCGCTTTCCGCGCCGAAAATGAAACCATCTTCGTTATCGGTGACACCAAAGGCCATATCGGCCAGTCTTTGTATCTGCGCGAAATATTTGCCAAAGAAGAAGGCGCCGTGCCACTGGTCGATCTCGCCACGGAACGCAAACACGGCGAATTCATCCGCGCCCTTATCGATGCGCGCGACATCGCCGCCTGCCACGATGTTTCTGACGGCGGGTTGCTGATTGCGCTCGCGGAAATGGCGATGGCTTCCAATATCGGCTGCGACATCAATCAAACCGGCGACGCCGCTTTCTGGTTTGGCGAAGATCAGGGCCGTTACGTCATCGCCACAACTAAGCCCGATGCCGTTTTACAAAAGGCTAAATCGGCCAACATTCCGCTCGCCAAACTTGGCCAGACCGGCGGTGATGCAATCAAACTCACGACCGGTTCCGCCCCCATCGCGGCGCTTAAATCGGCGCATGAAAACTGGCTGCCGAACTTTATGGAGAAATAATCATGCCGATGAACGAAGAAGAAATCACTCGCCTTATCAAAGACGCTTTGCCCGACGCGGTGGTCGAGCTCAAAGATCTGCGCGGCGACGGCGACCATTTTCAGGCTTTCGTGGAAAGCCGCGAATTTATCGGCAAAACTCGGGTGCAGCAGCATCAAATGGTGTATGCCGCGTTGCAGGGCAGGGTTGGGGGCGTACTCCATGCGCTGGCGCTCAACACGTCGACGCCGCGCCAGTCGGCGGAATAACCAGCCTATTCTTCCGTGCAGGTGCCAAAATTACTGAGGCCGGCGCGGACAGTACCGCTGCAAACCAAAGTTTTTTGCTTGGGCATCTTGTGGACGATAAAGGCGATCCCAGCTATCCCAAGGAGGACAAAGGCCCAGAAGGCGATGCGTGTGCGCCAGTCGGTTTTTTGAGGCGGACGTTTGGTTTTTGGGGCAGGAGGCATGATCGCCTGCGAAAACGGGTGAATAGGTAAAATCAGTAAAAAGCAGAATGGAGTCCCTGTCAAGAAGAGGGGATTTTAGCCTTTCCCGCCGCAGCCGGCACAGGCATAATCAAAGTGTAACCCAAGGAGAATGAAAATGATCGATCCCGCAGTCGCCGAACGCATCCGTTCCGATATCTCTTCGAACGACGTGGTTCTTTATATGAAAGGAACGCCCGTATTTCCGCAATGCGGTTTTTCCGCGCAGGCGGTGCAGATTCTGTCGATGCTGGGCGTGAATTTCAAGGGCGTGGATATTCTCGCCGATCCCAGCCTGCGTCAGGGTATCAAGGATTTCAGCAACTGGCCGACCATTCCCCAGCTTTATATCAAGGGCGAATTCATCGGCGGCAGCGATATCATGAAGGAAATGCTGCAATCGGGCGAACTGCAGAAAACGCTCGGCGAAAAAGGCGTGCCGTTCGAGAACCGCAAAGTAGGCTGAGTTTTAAACGCTTATTTCTTCTGAGTAGAAGAGTCGTCAGGGCGGGTGAAGGAAATATTGCCGAAACCCTTCACGGCTGCCTGACCGACGATGCGCGTGCCCGAGACCGGTTGCGTCGCGGCGTGTTCGCCGAGGCGGGTTTCATCGCGCAACGCTTCTTTTTTCACGGATACCGACATTCTTGGCCTTCGCTTTCTGGTGCGGTGCAACGTCAATGGTGCGTTGCAATACAACATACAGATTTTAGGTCAAGTTTTTCTTAAAAAACATCTTTCCCTGGGGCCTTAAGGTTAATTAATCATCAAGTACAAACAAATGGATAGGCTGTATTCCTCACCCTCGATGTGCCCCGGATTTCATTTGACTATGGTTAATGGTGCAACGCACCAGACAAAAAGACCGAATCACGCAGGGGTATGAAAGCGGTTTTTTTGAGGCAAAGCCGGCCACCCTCAAAGCCGCAAAATTTCCTCGCCGGAAAAATCGAGAATGCTTCCTTTTTCGGCCCGCATGATCTATTAAATGGGTCCAGCCAAAAACAAGATTTAATCCGAGGCGCAGAACCTGCCAACAGCGCCGCTGGGTTTTTGTTTTTTCAATTTGTCCTACTCGTCTTGGGGTCGTTTTATGCAAAATGTTCTGCTTGTCGTTCAGTTGTTGATCGCCGTGGCGCTTGTCGCGGTGATTTTGATTCAACGCACCGCGCAGGATGGCGGCGGCCTTACCGGCGGGGGCAGTACGATGGGCGGTTTATTCACCGCGCGCGGCTCGGCCAATCTTCTGACGCGGGCCACCGCCGTGCTCGCGACCTTGTTCATTCTCAACAGCCTGGCCTTGGGCGCGATGGCGTCCAGCCGTCACCAGACCAACAGCCTGCTCGACCAGATCAAGCCGATGGCGCCCGTGTCGGCTCCGGCGGCGAAGGATGCCGCGCCCGCCGCGCCGTCGGTTCCCGCGGTTCCGGTCGCGAAATAAGTTTGTTTGTGTTGATGGCCCTTAAGTTCGTGGAGATTACCGAAGGATGACGCGTTTTATTTTTATCACCGGCGGCGTTGTGTCCTCATTGGGCAAGGGCATCGCGTCTTCGGCGCTCGGCGCGTTGTTGCAGGCGCGGGGTTATAAAGTCCGCCTCCGTAAACTCGACCCTTACCTGAATGTCGATCCCGGCACCATGTCGCCGACGCAGCATGGCGAGGTTTATGTCACCGACGATGGCGCGGAAACTGATCTCGATCTCGGCCATTATGAGCGGTTTACCGGTGTCGCGTCGCGCCAGTCGGACAATGTGACATCGGGCAAGATTTATTCGGGTGTTATTGCGAAGGAGCGGCGCGGCGATTATCTGGGCGCCACGGTGCAGGTCATTCCGCACGTCACCGACGCGATCAAGGAATTCATCACGGCCGATTTGCATGGCGAAGATTTCTGTTTGTGCGAAATCGGCGGCACCGTCGGCGATATCGAAAGTTTACCGTTCGTCGAAGCCATTCGCCAGTTGCGCAACGATCTCGGCTCCGAAACCTGTCTCTTCATCCATGTTACTTTGCTGCCTTACATCAAATCGGCGGGCGAGTTGAAAACCAAACCGACCCAGCATTCGGTCAAGGAACTGCTTTCGGTCGGTATCCAGCCGGAAATCCTGCTGTGCCGCGCCGAACGCGCCATTCCCGAAGGCGAGCGCAAGAAAATCGCCCTGTTCTGTAACATCAAACCGGAATGCGTGATCGAGGCGCTCGACGTCGATACGATCTACAACGTGCCGGTGAAATATCACGAGCAGGGCTTTGACGAGCAGGTGGTGCGTTATTTCAACCTGCCGACCGAACCGAAACCCAATCTGACGCCGTGGAAGAATATCGTGCAGCGCGTGCGCGAACCCGAAGGCGAGGTGACGATTGCCATTGTCGGCAAATATACCTCGCTGCTCGACAGTTATAAGTCGCTGGCCGAGGCGCTGGCGCATGGCGGCATCGCCAACAATGTGCGCGTCAATCTCAACTGGATTGATTCACAGGTGTTCGAGAATGCCGACACGCTGCATCATCTCGAAGGCGTCAACGGCATTCTGGTGCCGGGCGGTTTCGGCGAACGCGGCACCGAGGGCAAAATTCGCGCCGCGCAATTCGCCCGCGAAAAGAAAATTCCCTATTTCGGCATCTGCTTTGGCATGCAGATGGCGGTGATCGAAGCCGCGCGCAATCTCGGCGGCGTGCCGCACGCAACATCATCCGAATTCGGCGCCAGCAAAGACGCCGTGGTCGGCTTGATGACCGAATGGATCAAAGGCAATCAGCTGGAAAAACGCCGGCAGGACGGCGATCTCGGCGGTACCATGCGCCTCGGCGCCTATCCGTGCGACCTCTCCAAAGGCAGCAAGGTGCGCGAAATCTACGGCACCGACCGCATCTCGGAACGCCACCGTCACCGTTACGAAGTGAACATCAATTACAAACCGCAGCTTGAAAAAGCCGGGCTGACTTTCTGCGGCATGTCGCCCGACGGTGAACTGCCCGAAATGATTGAACGCGCCGACCACCCGTGGTTCATCGGCGTGCAGTTCCACCCCGAACTGAAATCCAAACCCCTCGACCCGCATCCGCTCTTCCGCAGCTTCATCGAAGCCGCCGTCGCGCAGGCGCGGTTGGTGTGATTTATTATGGGGTCGGCGAATGATTGAAGATATTCTTAAAGAAGATAATGGCTCTGTCCTTCTTTTCCTTTACTTGCTTCCCGGCTTTTTGGGGTCTCTAATTTACGATTACCTCGTTGAAAGAGAAAAACCCAGCAACTTCGAACGCATCATTGATGCGCTGGTTTTAACGTTTGTGAGTGTCCTGATAGTACTTATGATCTTTAAAACTGGTTCTTTCAGTAAGGATGCTGCTTCAGATATAGTTCATTTTATTGGTAATGGTGGTATTCTATACGTTGTATTATGTGCTGTAAGCCTTTCTATTATTTTTGCCATTTTAAATAACCACGACGTCATTTATTTTTGCCTTAATAAAGTGGGGCTAACATATAAGAATGGTGGCTGGGATGTATGGCAAGATACTTTTTACAAACACAGAAAATATTGGGTTTCTGTTCGTTATAAAGACGGGCGATGTTTAATAGGGTGGCCAAAATTTTATTCCCCAACGGGTAAACCACGTGAGCTTTTTATTGCTGATGCCACTTGGTGGAGGCGAGATTCTAGTGGAAAGCTCATATCCACAGATGTTTTGGGGGCTGGAGTCTACATTTGTGATTTTAGCAATGTAGAAGCAATTGAACTCTTAGAATAGGAAGGAAAGACCTATGGGGGAACAAGTTAGAAGGCCTCTTACCGAGGGAGTCGGAGTAAAACCAACGACTCAAAAACCCACTCCTCGAGGAGTGGTGATGGTTGGGGATAGTATGACTGGGATGAAGCCAATGAGTCCGAAACCCGCCGGGTCTCCAAATCAAGGAGCATCTTCCCCCAAGCCTGCAAAGCGCTAGTTTTACTTTAAATATGCCCCATCCGTTCGCGCTTGGTGGCGACGTAGTCTTCGTTGTGGGGATTAGTGGCGGTCCAGAGCGGGACGTGTTTGCTGACGGTGATGCCCGCTTGTTCCAGAGCATCGATCTTGCCGCGATTATTGGTGAGCAACCGCACGCGTTTGATGCCGAAATGGTGGAGGATGGCGACGGCGGCGGCATAGCTGCGCCCGTCAGGCATGAAGCCCAGATGGATATTGGCATCGACGGTGTCGGCGCCCTGTTCCTGCAAAGCATAAGCGCGGATTTTGTTGGCGAGGCCGATGCCGCGCCCTTCATGCCCGCGCAGATAAATCAGAATGCCGCTGCCCGCTTCGTTGATGAGTTTCATCGATTCTTCGAGCTGATCGCGGCAATCGCAACGCAACGACCCGAGAATATCTCCGGTTGCGCATTCGGAATGCAGCCGCACGAGGCAATCGTCAACAAGCGAGCCTTTGACCAAAGCCATATGTTCCGCGCCGGCATCGTCGGTGAAGACATGCAGATCGAAATTACCATAGCGGGTCGGCAGTTTCGCCGAAGGTAGTTCCATCACGCCGCCTTGCTGGCCTGCACGCCCTGCAATTTTTCGCAGGCGCGTTTGATGCGGGCGCAGGCTTCCTTCAACGCCTCGGTCGAAGTCGCGTAAGAGATACGGAACGCGGGAGAGAGGCCAAAGCCCGAACCCTGCACCACCGCGACGCCTTCGCTTTGCAACAGATATTTGGCGAAATCTTCATCATTGGAAATGGTCGTGCCATCCGGCGTCTTGCTGCCGATCACGCCTTCGCATGAAGGATACACATAGAATGCGCCTTCGGGTTTGGGGCAGGAGATGCCGGGGATCTGGTTCAGGAGTTCCACCACGATATCGCGGCGGGCCTGAAATGCTTTGACCCAGTCCTGCAAAAACGCCTGCGGGCCGTTGAGGGCGGCGACGGCGGCGGCCTGGCTGATCGATGACGGGTTGCTGGTCGAATGACCCTGAATTTCGCCCATTTTCTTGATGAGGATTTCCGGCCCGCCTGCGTAACCGATGCGCCAGCCGGTCATGCTGTATGCCTTCGACACGCCATTGACGGTCAGCGTGCGGTCGTACAATTTCGGCTCGATTTGCGCGATCGTCGAGAATTCAAAATTGTCATAGACCAGATGTTCATAGATATCGTCGGTCATCACCGAGACATGCGGGTGGCGCAGCAGCACATCGGCGATGCCACGCAGTTCCGCCTTCGTATAAGCCGCGCCCGTTGGGTTGCTTGGCGAATTCAAAATGAGCCATTTGGTTTTCGGCGTGATCGCTTTTTCCAAATCGGCGGGGTTGAGCTTGAACCCGGTCTTGGCCGATGTCGGCACAAAGACCGGCTCGCCTTCCGCCAGCGCCACCATGTCGGGGTATGAAACCCAGTAAGGCGTCGGGATGATAACCTGATCGCCGGGGCTGACCGAGGCCATAATGGCGTTGAAGATCACCTGCTTGCCGCCGGTGCCGACCGAGATTTGGGTGGGTTTATAAGTTAGCTGGTTCTCGCGCAGGAACTTGGCGGCAATCGCTTGTTTCAACGCGGGGGTGCCGTCTACCGCCGTGTATTTCGTTCGTCCGGCCTTGATCGCGGCAATGGCGGCGTCCTTGATGAAATCCGGCGTATCAAAATCCGGCTCGCCCGCGGCGAGACCGATGACATCCTTGCCCGCCGCCTTCATCTCGAGCGCCAGCTTGGTAATCCCAAGCGTGGGCGAGGCTTTGACTTTGGCGAGGCGCTGGGCGAGGAAGGATGACGACATGGCAAAACTCCTTGTTGAAGACGGCTTTATATAGGCTTTTATGCCCTCATCGGCAAGGGTAAGGGCGATAAACCATATCTATGCCTGTGCACAAAAATTTTCCGGCGCGACCTGCTTGTGCTATTTAAATGCCCGCAAACGGGCCCCGTACCGAAAGAGGATGAGATCATGAGCAAACTATCATCGGGCGGACAGAAAGATGTTGCTGGCCCCACCCCGCGCATCCCCGCCGGGCGTCACCTTGGCATCGACCAGTTCCGCTTTTTTGCTTTCATAGGCGTTTTCTGCATCCATTTTTATAATATGTCGGGCAAGTTCATCGACTGCGGCGCTTGCCGCCACGCGCTCATGCCATTGTCTTTCATAGGCCGTTTCGCGGTTCCGTTTTTTTTCGTCACGGCGGGATATTACCTCAAGCTGCCCAAGAGAGGGGACAGCGCGCTCATTTTAGCTTACGCCAGACGATTGCTGGTACCCTTTCTCTTCTGGGCCATGGTTTATGTACTCTACGACATGGCCACGAACCCCGCCTTTCCTTTTGATGAGTTGCGGCATGTTGCTTATTACCGCCACGTCATCCTTTACGGCGGCCCCGGCTACCATTTGTGGTTTCTTCCCTCTTTGTTTGTTTGCATCCTGTGTGTCGATGTCTGCGCCTGCGTGATGCCGCGATTTTACGTGGCGACGACAGGACTGGTCTTATTCTTTGTCGGGCTCGCGCTGATTCCCTATGCACCTCTCCTGTTAGGTAACGGCTTTGTTTTTACGCACGACACCAGAAACGGCCCATTTTTCGGAATGTTCTTTGTAGCTGTCGGAGCCTTGTTCAAAAACAGGCTCGACGGACTCAGCCTCGGGCAAGGCATTGCCCTGTTCGCCGGCGGCATAGCGACACAGGTTTGCGAAGCGCTCTTTCTATGGCGCGTATATGGACAGGATATGCTGACCCACGATTATCTGTTCGGGGCTTTGCCAGTAGGTATCGGCGCCTTCGTTATCGCCCTTAAATTTCCCGTATCGATGCAAAGCAGGCTGCTTGCTAAATGGGGAGGCGTCAGCCTCGGGCTCTATCTCTCTCATGTTCTATTTCTTAAAATATGCGCGTCCTCTTTCGACAAAACGACTGCCGCCGGTTCGGTAATGATTGTGGCTTGTTCGTTGGTTTCTACCCTTGCCCTCACTTTGGGATTGGCGCGGTGGCGCATGACGCGACCGCTGGTGGCCTAGGCTTTTCGATGCGCCCTGCGCCTTGAGGGAATCGGGCTTGCCCGAATCCGAGTCGGCGCGCAAGCTTGCCGTTCCACCGCCGCCCGTCCGGGCATACCTGTTAACTAAAAAGGTGTCAAAATGGCGATCAAACTACCGGCTAAACTTACGGCTGAATTTCTCGGAACTTTCTGGCTTGTTTTCGGCGGCTGCGGCAGCGCCGTTTTCGCCGCAGCCTTCCCCGCGCTTGGCATCGGTTTTTACGGCGTCGCGCTGGCGTTCGGCTTGACCGTGCTGACGGGGGCCTATGCCTTCGGCCCGATTTCGGGCGGGCATTTCAATCCGGCGGTTTCATGCGGCCTCGCCGTCGCCGGGCGTTTCGCATGGAAAGAATTCCTGCCTTATGTCGCGGTGCAATGCCTCGGCGCGATGGCGGCGGGTTTTGTCCTTTATCTCATCGTTTCGGGCAAAGCGGGTTTCACCACTATCGGCACATTCGCCGCCAACGGATATGACGAACACTCGCCGGGCGGGTACAGCGCTCTGTCGGGTTTCGTCGCCGAAGTGGTGCTGACGGGCTTCTTCCTGCTTGTCATTCTCGGGTCGACCGAAAAGCGCGTACCGGCGGGCTTTGCGCCGATTGCTATCGGGCTGTGCCTGTGCCTCATCCACCTGATTTCCATTCCCATCACCAACACCTCGGTCAATCCGGCGCGTTCGCTGGGGCCGGCTGTGTTCGTGCAGGGCTGGGCGGTGAAGCAGTTGTGGCTCTTCTGGACGGCGCCATTTATTGGCGGCGCTTTGGGCGGGCTTGTTCACCGCAAATTCCTCGCCGATAAATAAAGTTTCCGGATATCAGGAGGGAAAGCGGCAGGCTCAGGACTGCCGTTTTTTCTTTCTCAACTCCGCCCAGTAATCCAGCCGCTTCTTGATTTCGCGCTCGAACCCGCGTTCGACCGGCGTGTAGAATTGCTCGCGCTTCATCTCGTCGGGGAAATAATTGCCGCCGGAAAAGCCTTCTTCGGTATCGTGGTCATATTCATAGCCTTCGCCGTAACCGATTTCCTTCATCAGCTTGGTCGGGGCGTTGAGGATATGTTTCGGCGGCATCAGCGAGCCATATTGCTTGGCCGAGCGCATGGCCGCCCCTATCGCCACATAGGCGGCATTCGATTTGGGCGCGGTAGCGAGATAAATCACCAGTTGGGCTATCGCCAGTTCGCCTTCGGGGCTGCCGAGGCGTTCGTATGTTTCCCATGCGGCTACGGCGATCTGGAGGGCTTGCGGGTCGGCCATGCCGATATCCTCGCTGGCGAAACGCGTCAGGCGGCGGGCGATGTAACGCGGGTCTTCGCCGCCCGCCAGCATGCGCGAGAACCAGTATAGAGCCGCGTCGCAATCGCTGCCGCGCAGGGATTTATGGAGCGCGCTGATGAGGTTGTAATGGCTCTCCTGCGCCTTGTCGTAGAGGGGGCGACGGCGCTGCACGAATTCGGCGAGCTGCGCGGAATTTAAAATTTTTCCGGCGGGTAGAGAAAAAATTTCTTCGGCCATCACCAGAAGATAACGCCCGTCGCCGTCGGCCATTGCCTTCAACGCGGCGCGCGCATCGGCATCGAGGGGCAGGGGACGTTCATAAGTTTTCTCGGCGCTTTTCAGCAACAGTTCCAAAGCCGCCTCATCGAGCCGGTTCAGCACCAGAACCTGACAGCGCGACAACAAAGCGCCATTCAACTCGAACGAAGGATTTTCCGTGGTCGCGCCGACAAGCGTAACGGTGCCGTCCTCGACATAGGGCAGCAGCACATCCTGCTGCGCGCGATTGAAACGGTGGATTTCATCGACGAACAGCAAGGTGCTTTGTCCGGTCGCCCGCCGCGCATTCGCGGCCTCGAAAATTTTCCGCATTTCGGCGACGCCCGAAGCCACCGCCGAAACCGGCTCGAAATACAAACCGGTGGCGTCGGCCAGCAATCGCGCAATCGTCGTCTTGCCGCAACCGGGCGGGCCCCACAAAATCAGCGAGGCGAGGCGTTTGGCGGCGACCATCCGGCCAATCGGTGCTTCCGCCGCCAGAACATGATCCTGCCCCACCACATCCGCCAGCACGCGCGGCCGCAGCCTGTCCGCCAGAGGGCGGGCGGTGGAGTTATCGAATAAAGACGGGGCAGGACGGGCCATGGTTTAACCAATATGGGGACAAGACGGGTCTTGCTGCAAGGGGTATGAGCAGGACTTAGGCCTGATGATGCTTTGACTTTCGTTGGCGACTAGCTATGGTTTCTCTATAAATATGGGAGGTCATGAATGGATCAGATAGGCTTGATTGACACGGTTCGTGGGGTTGTTGTTTCGGGGGCCATGGCTGTATTCAGCGGGGACGTGGCAGCCCGTGGCATGGCTTCTTTTTCTACAGGGAATTTGTCCGACAAGGCGGCCATTCTTCCTGCGGCGGTCCTTTGTGGGGTCTTTACGGCCTGCGCGGCGACCATGCTTGCGGATGCTTTTTCCGGCCACAGGCCGTCGAATTCGCGGCTGAATGGCCCCCGGCCTGAGGCAAAGCCCTGAACTGACGGTATTATAATACCACATCAAAAATCGACCCGTCTGGCGCGATTTTAATTGACGTGCGCCCTTTCAAAACGTACAAACGCGCGACTTCGAAAGGGAGATACACATGTCCGGTAAAATCCGCGTCGCCAAGAGCGTCCAGAGCAAGAGCTTTGCCCTGCGCCACCAAGACGTCAAGAAACAATGGGTGATCGTCGATGCCGACGGCGCCATTCTCGGCCGCCTTGCGGCGAGCATCGCCACCATTTTGCGCGGCAAGCACCGCCCGACTTACACGCCGTCGGTCGATTGCGGCGATAACGTCATCGTCATCAATGCCGAAAAGGTGCAGATGACCGGCCGCAAAGCCGAAGAGAAGAAATTCTTCTATCACACCGGCCATCCCGGCGGCATCAAGGAACGCACCCGCGCGCAAATCCTCGCCGGCGCGCATCCCGAACGCGTTATCATGAAGGCGGTTGAGCGTATGCTGCCCGAAGGTACGCTGGGCCGTGCGCAATTGACCAATCTCAAGGTTTATGCGGGTTCCGAGCATCCTCATGCCGCACAGAATCCGGCGAAGATCGATTTCGCCGCCCGTAACGTCAAGAACAAGAAGAGGGGCTAAGCATGGCTACCACGCGCAAAACATCGAGCCTCACCGGCATCAAAGCCGCCGTTAAAGAACAAGCCTCGGCCCAGGCCGCCGTCGAAACCGGCGTCGCCGCTCCCGTTGACAGCAATGAAGCCCCGGTTCACGTCAAGAAGGTCGACAAATTCGGCCGCGCCTATGCGACCGGCAAGCGCAAGAACGCCATCGCCCGCGTCTGGATCAAACCCGGCAAAGGCAAGATCACCGTCAATGGCCGCGCGGTCGAAGTTTACTTCGCCCGTCCGGTTTTGCAGATGATCGTCAACCAGCCCTTTACCGTGGCCGATCGCGCCAACCAGTTCGACGTTGATATTCTCGTCAATGGCGGCGGTTTGTCGGGTCAGGCCGGCGCGGTCAAGCACGGCATCTCGCGCGCTTTGACCTACTTCGAACCGGAACTGCGCGCGCCGCTCAAGCTCGCCAAATTCCTGCGCCGCGACTCGCGTATCGTCGAACGCAAGAAATACGGCCGCGCCAAAGCCCGTAAGCGCTTCCAGTTCAGCAAGCGTTAAGAGAATTATTTTCTCGATACGAACGGGGGAAACGCAAGTTTCCCCCGTTTTGTTTTGGGGTTATTTCGCTGCAGGTGCCGGGAAACACGAAGCCGTCGCGCTGCTGGCATAGCCGCCTTCGGTCACGATGGTGATGCAGCGCATCGAAGGGCTGCCCGGTGGGGTGATTTCGTAAACATTGGCCTGCGGCGTGCCGTCGGTGTCGAGCAGCACTTCAATCGGTTTGGCCTGTTTAGCCTTGTCGTCGGCCAGGGCCGGCAGGGCGATACATATAAAAGCGGCGATAAGGGCGGTGGCGCGCACTAATTTAGTCATAGAATCTCCTTTGGGTTCTATTCGTTACCGTTATCGTCCCGCGCCGCCGCCGCCATATCAAGTTCATTTTGTTTTTGCGGGCCATTTCCGCTATCGTTGTTGCCGTAATCCTGCAGCCCCTGTTTTCCATGCCCGAACCCCTTATCCTTCCCTATCGCGGCGTCTGGCCGAAAATCCACCATACGGCCTTTATCGCGCCGGGTGCCGTCGTGATCGGCGATGTCGAAATCGGGGCGGAAAGCTCGGTCTGGTTCGGCTGCGTCGTGCGCGGCGACGTCAATAAAATCCGCATCGGCTCGCGCACCAATATACAGGATGGCACGGTTATTCATGTGGCCTCGGGCGAGCAACCCGTCAGCGCCACCAGCAAAATTCCCAAAGACGGTTACCCGACAATGATCGGCGACGATGTCACCGTCGGTCATATGGCGCTGCTGCATGCCTGCACGGTCGAGAGCAGGGGGTTTGTCGGCATGAAAAGCATCGTCATGGACGGCTCGAAAATATGTTCGGAAGGCATGCTGGCGACCGGAGGGTTGCTGACGCCGGGCAAAGTGATCGGCACCGGCGAACTCTGGGCGGGCAGCCCGGCCAAATTCTGGCGCGCTTTGACCGCCGACGATATTGCACAGTTCGATCTCCGCACCGGCCAATATGCAAGGCTGGCGGCGGATTATTTAAAGGAACAGAAAAAATGACGAACAAAGAAAGCCTGCGTGACTTTCTCGATATCGACAAAATCGACCCGCAGGAAATCCACGCCATTCTGGATCTTGCGCACAAGCTCAAGAAATCTCCGCTGGCCTATCGCCCGATGGAAGGCAAAACGATTGCGCTTATTTTTGAGAAACCATCGACCCGCACGCGCGTTTCGTTCGAAGTCGGCTTCCGGCAACTGGGCGGTTCGGTCACCACGCTCACGGGCGCGGAAATTCAGCTGGGGCGCGGCGAAACCGTGGCCGATACCGGCAAGGTGCTGTCGCGCTTCGTCGATATCGCCATGATCCGCACTTTTGCCGAACATAAATTATACGAACTGGCCGAAGGCGCATCCATCCCCGTCATCAACGGCCTCACCGACACATCGCATCCGTGCCAGATCATGGCCGATGTGATGACGGCGCAGGAGAATCTCGGCGACCTCAAGGGCCGCAAGGTGGTGTGGCTCGGCGACGGCGACAATAACGTGCTGACCAGCTGGATTCATATCGCGCCTTTGTTCGATATCGATCTCCATATTGTCTGCCCGCCTGAATTCGCGCCGCCAAAGGCCTTGTTGATCGCGGCGCAGAAACGCGGCGCGAAAGTCAGCGTCAACGCCGACCCGGCGACGGCCAGGGACGCCGATATCGTCATCACCGATTGCTGGGTCTCGATGCATAACAGCGACGCCGGAATCCGCCACCAGTTGCTCGAACCCTATCGCGTCGATCAGGCCTTGATGAAGCGCGCGGCGCCCAGCGCCATCTTCATGCATTGCCTGCCCGCGCATCGCGGCGAGGAAGTGACTGACGAAGTGATCGACGGCAAACAATCAGTCGTCTGGGACGAAGCCGAAAACCGCATGCATGCGCAGAAAGCGATCATCTGCTGGTGCATGGGCGTGAACCCGGTCTAAGGAACGAAAATGAGTGCAGACACATTAGCTCCTCGTGAAATCGGCGCTGTCAACTGGCTCGGCCTCCGCGTCTTTATCGGCAAGGAGACCGGGCGCTTTCTGAAGGTCTACGCGCAGACGGTGATCGCGCCGGTGATGACGACGTTGCTGTTTTATATCGTCTTCGCTTTCGCCCTCGGCGGCGCGCAACGCACCATCGGCGACATTCCCTATCTCGCTTTCCTCGCCCCCGGCCTTGTCATGATGTCGATGGCGCAGAACGCCTTTGCCAACACATCGTCCTCCATCGTGATTTCCAAAATCCAGGGCAATATCGTCGATGTACTGATGCCGCCTTTGTCGGCGTTTGAGTTGACGGCGGGCTATACCATCGGCGGCGTCGCGCGCGGACTTGTGGTAGGATTGGTTTCCATCCTCTGCCTGATGCCCTTCACGCATATCGAATTCGCGCATCCGCTTTACATTCTTTACTATGCTTTCATGGGCTCGATGCTGCTGGCGCTGATGGGCGTTGTCGGCGGCGTGTGGTCTGAGAAATTCGATCATCTGGCGGCGGTGCAGAATTTCATCGTTATGCCCGCCACCTTTTTGTCGGGCACTTTCTATACCGCCGACAAATTGCCGGAAGGCTGGCGGTTCCTCGCCCACCTCAACCCGTTTTTTTACATGATTGACGGTTTCCGTTACGGCTTTATCGGCGTGTCGGACGGCACGCTCGGCACCGGGCTTATCGTGCTGGCCGTCGTTAATGCGGCGCTGCTCTGGCTTTCCTATCACCTCATCTCCATCGGTTATAAACTTAAGTCATGACCATTTCTCCTCTCATGCCGGTCTATGACCGCGCCGATATTTATTTCGAACGCGGCGAAGGCGTTTATCTGTTCGACGATAAAGGCGAACGTTATCTCGATTTCGTCGCCGGCATCGCGGTCACCGGCCTCGGCCATTGCCACCCGGCCTTGGTCGCCGCCTTGCGCAAGCAATCGGAAACTTTGTGGGCGACATCGAATATTTTTAAGACCCATGGCGGCGACAGGTTGGCGCAGCGCCTTGTCGATCTCACTTTCGCCGATACCGTGTTTTTCCAGAATTCCGGGGCCGAGGCGTGGGAATGCGGTGTGAAGACGATCCGCAAATATTTCACCGCGACCAAGCAGCCGCAGCGTTTCCGCATCATCGGTTTCAAAGGCTGCTTCCACGGGCGGACGATGACCGCGATTGCCGCCAGCAAAGCGCCGAAAATGGTCGATGGGTTCGGGCCGCTGATCGACGGCTTCGATCTCGCCGAATGGGATAATCTCGATTCCGTACGTGCGCTGATCACCGATCAGACCGCCGCGATCATGATCGAGCCGGTGATGGGCGAAGGCGGGATGAAAGTCGCCTCGCCGGCATTTCTGAAATCCCTGCGTGCTTTGTGCGACCAGCATGGGCTGTTGCTCTATTTCGACGAAATTCAATGCGGCATGTCGCGCACCGGCAAACTCTTCGCGCATGAGCATGTCGGCGTCACGCCGGATGTGATGTGTATCGCCAAGGCGCTCGGCAACGGGTTCCCCATCGGCGCTTGCCTCGCCACCGAACGCGCCGCGCAGGGCATGACGATCGGCACCCACGGCTCGACCTATGGCGGCAACCCGCTGGCGACCGCCGCGGGCAATGCCGTGCTCGATGTGATGACGGCGCCGGGGTTCCTCGACGAGGTTGTGGCGAGGGGCGCCTATCTGCAACGCGCGCTCGACAAAATTGTCGCCGCGCATCCGCGCATTTTCGTAGGTCAACGCGGCACCGGCCTGATACGCGGCCTTGTCTGCGTGCCGCCGGCGCGCGACGTCAATCGCGCTTTCCGCGCGCAGAAATTCCTCGCAGTCGAAGCGGCGGAAAACGTTATCCGCCTGTTGCCGCCGCTGATCGTGACGGAAGCCGAGATCGACGAAGCGGCCGAGCTTATCGGCCGCGCTTCAACCCAACTGGAGAATGCAGCATGAAAAAAATCGCGCTTCTGTTCGTCGTTCTTGCCTTTGCCGCCTGCTCCAGCGACGGCGACAAAAAACCGGATGTGGCCAAGGAAGACGCGCCGGCTAAAAAGCAGGAACTGAAAACCGGGAACCTCATCTGCCCGCAGGTCGCCATCCTGACCGAAGGCCAGCAGGTGATGGATTTTGGCGGCGAGAAACCCGATCCTGCGCAGCTGGTTTCCATCGGGCGCATGAAAAACGTCGAAGGCGATTGCGGTTACCGCGCCGACGGCATCGATATCAAATTCACCTTGCATATGATGGCCAAGCGCGGCCCGCGCCTCGGCGGCGATAGCATCGATCTTCCGTACTTTATCGCCACGGTCGATCCCGCAGAGCATGTGCTGTCGCGACAGGTGATGACCGCGCATTTCAAATTTTCGGACGACGCCGCCGATGACGACGAAAATCTTCATGTCTTCATCCCGCTCGCCAAGCAGGAGCAGTTGGCGGGGCCGGATAACCGCGTGCTGATGTGATTCCTCAAACGGCCCTAAAGAAAACAGGCCGGAAGCCTGGCGACGTCGCGGCGCGAGAGGTAAAATCCGCCGCTGCCGCGCACAAGGTCTGCGGGAACTGAATCCATATCTTCGACCGGTCTGGCTTCCAGCGCTTCCTGCGCGGCGATCGGTTCGCGATTGCCGAGAATGGCCAAAGGCGAAAGGCGTTTGCCTTCGAACGTCATATCCCGGGGGAGGTTAAGGATGACCTTGGGTTTGCCGTCGTTGCGATCCATGCGAACCACGCCAACTCCCGATCTTTGTTTCCCGCGCGGATCGCCATATTCGATGAATCCTTTGCCTTGCCTCTCGTCGAGGTGAAAGAACAGGCGCGCGCCGTTGCTTGTGACTTCGTAAAGCCGCGCCGTCCCGGAATCATCGGGGTAGGCGCAAAAAACGCCCTGATTGAGATATGAAAATTTGTCTTTATCTTCTTCAGCCATAATTCCCGAGAATAGCCGAAGACGATTAAGAAACAACTTTCCTTTATCATTCAAATGGTTATTCCTGGGCGCGGTCAGGACAACGGGTGGCCTCTGAAGGCGTCGCAGGAGTTTCTGCCCCAACGGGGTAAGATCGCTATCCACCGCCATAGCTTTGAATCAAACTGCCGGAAATAAGATACCAGCCATCCACCAGCACGAAAAACACGATCTTGAAGGGCAGCGAGATGACGGAAGGCGGCAGCATCATCATGCCCATCGACATCAGGATCGAGGCCACCACCATATCTATGATAAGAAAGGGCAGGAATAAAAGGAACCCGATTTCGAACGCGCGCCGCAATTCCGAAATCATAAAAGCCGGGATGAGCGCGCGGATGGGCACATCGTCGGCAGAAGCCGCGTCGGTCTTAGCATCGGGCGCAGGCGGTTTTTTCTGTGCGGTCGAAGCGCCCGGTTTTTGCGGCTGCGGATTGGCGGCGCGGTTGGCGGCGGCCGCGGCGTCGGCGGCTTTGCCGACATCGACGAACAATTCGATATCCTTGGGCCGCGTGTGTTTCATCATGAAATCGTGGAACGGCTCGACCGTGCGGGTGAAGGCGGTCTGCTCGTCGATCTGGTTATCCATCAAAGGCTTGACGCCGTTATCCCAGGCGGTGTCGAAAGTCGTCTGCATGATGAACAAAGTCAGGAACAAAGCGAGGCTGATCAGCACCGTGTTGGGCGGCGTGGTCTGGGTGCCGAGGGCGGTGCGCAGGAACGACAGCACGACGATGATGCGGGTGAAGGACGTCACCATCACCAGAATGCTGGGCGCCAGCGACAGCACGGTAATCAGCAGAACCGACTGAATGATATGCGCGGTGGCCGAAGGGCCGTTCCCCATGTCGAAATTGATCGACTGCGCCACCGCCTGCGGCGCGAGGGCGAAGAGGGCGATCATTACGCTGGAAAGAAGGGACAGAAGGCGGCGCGTCATGTTTGGGGGGATACAACAGGGGAAGGAAGATTCGCAGCCACAACTATATCCTGTGCGCCGTTCAATAACAGCAAATGTTCGCGCCCGTCGCAGTTGACGATGACAAGCCGCCGCCTTGTATCGACGGGCAAAGTCTCGACGATGCGCAGGCGGCGTATTTTGGCGGGCTGGTTGGGCAGAACAAAACCGCGCGTGCCGATATATTTCAGCACATAGGCCAGAGCCGCCATCATGGCGATGACGGTGGCGAAAGCCAGCAGCAGGCGCAGCCATGAAAAATCGCCGTGATCAGTCATGGGGGCCGGCTTTCTGCCGCGAAGCCCGGAAAGCGCGGATTTCGGTTTCGCACACATCGAGCCGTTTCAGCAATTTGTCGAGTTTGGGCAAACATTGCTGCTGCAATTCGGGCTTGGCCTGTTCGAGGGCGGCGCAGAGATCGGACACGCGCGCATCGAGGCCGGTCATGTCCGGCATATGGCCGTCCTGCAGAATTTCGCGCACGGCTTTCAGATACTCGTCGATGGCGGCAAACTCGCCGGTCAGTTTTTCCAGCATTTTCATATTTCGTCTCCCGCAGGCTGGCCTGCCACGAGGCGCGCATTGGCTTCATAAACCCGCGCCAGGATTTCGGCCACCGGTACGATCGCTTCGGAAGGAATCGGCGTATCGAGATCGAGCGTCGCCAGCAGTTCGGCGAGGTCGGCGTCGGTGCGCACCTTGATGCCCTTGGCGAAGGCCATATCGAGAATTTGTTCCGCTAGTTTTCCGTAGCCCGATGCGATAACCTTGGGCAGGGAATCAGGGCCGTTTTCCCGTTTGCCACGTATATCGCCTTTCAAAGCCACAGCCACCACGCGGTCGCCGGGCTTTTTCAGGGGGCTTATATTGGGTTCGGGGGGCAGATCCTGCTTCATGGCGGCGAGTCTATATCAGCATCCGGCAAAGGGCAATTAACCTATTGTTAAGGGTCGGGGCAGAGAATATTCCGGGTAAGCAACAGCCGCAGGCTTTTGCGGCGAGAGGTGTCTTATGAGCTCCAACCTATCAGGCCTGATCGATCTTCTGACGACCAAGCTGACCTATCTCAACCAGCGCCAGGCGGTGCTGGCCGAGAACGTCGCTAATGCCGACACGCCCGGCTACAAAGAACTCGACGTCAAGCCTTTCACTTTCGGCGACGCGCTCAAACAGGCCGATGTCGGCATGACGGTCACCGATCCGCGCCATATCGTCCCGGCTTCGATGGCGGGCGTGAACGCCAAAACGATCGAGGTCAAGGACACGGAAACGCTGGCCAACGGCAATTCGGTCGATATCGAGAGCCAGATGATGGAAGTTTCGAAAAACAACGTCGATTATCAGACTATGACGGCGGTCTATCATAAAATGACCGGTCTGTTCAAAATTGCGATCAAGGGTAGCGCTTCGTAAGGCGGCAAGTTATGGCAAACCAGACCACCGATATTTTCGCGATCTCGACCTCGGCGCTCAAGGCGCAGGACGAGCGTATGAAGGTCATTGCCGAGAATATCGCCAATGCCACCACCACGCCCGAATCGCGCGGCGCGCGTCCCTATCAGCGTCAGGTGGTGACGTTCAAGAACGAATTCGACAAGGCGCTGGGCGCCTATAAGGTCAAGGTCACGGGCGTCAGCGCCGATAAAAGCGACTTCATCAAGAAATTCGATCCGTCGAATCCGGTGGCCGACGCGCAGGGTTATGTGCAGATGCCGAACGTCAATCCGTTGCTCGAACAGATGGATATGAGCGAAGCTAACCGCGCCTATGAAGCCAATCTCGCCGTCATCACGGCATCGCGAACGATGGTCATGAAGACCATCGGCCTGTTGAACTAGAATATACAAGTCCAGCGATTCACGCTTCTGGTTGAAGCGTGAACGCTTCAACCAGAAACGATCGCGGACTAAGGGAGAATGATATGGTCATGAACGTAGCCGATGTGCTTTCGGTCTATAAAAAATCCGGCGGCATCATCGACGATGCCGGTGCGGCAGCGGGGGCTCCTGCGGGCGGCGGCGGGGCGAGTTTCGCCGATGCCCTCAAGAATTTCGCCGGCGACAGCGTTTCGACCCTGAAAGAGGGCGAGAAGGCCGCGACGCAGGCCGCGACCGGCAAGGCCGATCTCGCCAGCGTCGTCACCGCCATCGACAATGCCGAAGTAGTGCTGGACGAAATCGTCACTATCCGCGACAAGGCGCTGGCCGCCTATCAGACCATCAGCACCTCGCAGATATAAATGTCAAAATCAGCGAGAAACTGAGTCCAGAGCCAGTTAGAGTCTTGGCCCGGTATTGCCGCCTAACGGATACTGCGACGATGGCGCGAGCGGAGGGGCACCGGCCCGTATCCATTGCAAGGCTTCATCCAAAGGCGCGTTTGTAAAATGATCGACAGGGATGGGGCCGCCGTCTTTGGCTCTGTCGCCTTTTCCGCTGCCGCGATGATGTCGGTTCAGCAATGTTTCCGAACAGATATGCATCTGCAATTTCCTGTCTGGAGTCAGGCCAATCGATTCATTGCTGCTCGACTTGCCGGCGGTGTTGTCGCCGAAACTTTGAGTATGGGGCCGACCCTGCAAGCTCAGAAAAACAACTTCTCCAGAACTGCAAGTGTCTTTCCCCGCCAATACAGCAACCGGCGTGTCGATGAGAGGGAAATTCCTTTTGTCGTCGGTGGCAAGGATGTCTTTTTCAGCCTGCCTGTAATTCACGCTCCACGGCGTTTGCCCGCCGGCGCCGGCAAAATAGCCAAGCGTTTGCGGCCCGAGCAAGGGGCTTAATCCCCGCAGCATTGGACGCATGCTGCCCCCATAATTGACGGTCAGATCGACAATGACCGCGCGCAGGGACTTTGCTGCCCCAGCTAACAACGCATCGCGAAGCGTGTTCTGGTAGACTTCCCTTTTCTCCGGACCGGCCCCCATATAAAAATGAGGGACTTTCAGCAGTAGAATATCGTCGCGATAGATTGCTTCGGGAGCGGTATAGGCGCTGTCCCATGTCGGTTGCGTCCGTAAGGCGATCGGTTGATGCCAGTTTTTTTTATGGTAAGCCCATGTCAGTTCGGGGGCTTGGCGCGGATCGGTTCGCGCGACATAATCCGGATTGATGGATCGCTTATAGCCGGGATAGCTCAGAAGGCTGTGGCAATCCTGAAGGCGCATCAGAGAGCGGTCGACAACGCCACATACATCTTCAATGTCGGGGTTTTCAACCGAGCGCAGATCGCAGAAAGCCTTTGCCTCGAATTCATCCCATTGAATGGGCGTGGCTGGCGAGTGATACCACTCAAATTTTTGCCCTTCGGGGGTGCTTCTTTGAATGGAATATTGCTTGATATAATCAAGCGCCAGACGAACCAGTCTATCCGGAGATGTTTCTTCATTCATAATCGAAACGATCCTGATCATTAGTCAAAACAAAACCCCTCAAGCCATCGAGGGGTTTTTCTTCGCCGTAACCGCGCCAATCAGGCCGAGGTATCGAGCCCGGTCCCGCGGATGGTCGATGCCGAGGCGCTGGCAACCGCATTGTAAGTCACGGTCGCGGTCGTAGTGTCGTTATCGTTGGCCGTCGGCGTGGGAGCAGGCGTCGCCTGCGCGGTATCCGTGTCGGTATCGGGCGTTGAAACGGGCGCTGGCGCAGCGGCAGCAGGGGCCGGAGCAGCCGCAGCGGCAACCGGTGCGGGCGGCGTATAGACGGGCAGGGCGGGACTGATGCTGGTCATATTCGTTACCCCTTCGCGTTACGAGTAAGGCTCACACGCTACCGGTTCAAAATGTGCTGATTCGTTCTATGCGGCCAGTATAAGCCTTATACCTTAATTCAAAATGAAGACGAAACAAGCCAATAAATCATTGAATTAAAACGATAAAATAACAGGACACGCGGCCTTTTTTGAGGTTTAGCGGCGTTTCAGGATAAAGAACCACAGGAGCCGTGATTCCGGAAAAGTTTCTCTTCGGCTTGCGTCAGCAAGACGAAAGAAAGTTTATCCGGAACCCAGTTCGCCTATCCGCAAGAACTGGCCGATCAAGCCTGAATGCGGCGGCCTCAAAACATCGCTTCGCTCATCGCCAGAACAGGCCCGCCGCCGCTTTTGACCGTCTCGGCCAAAGCCGCATTTTGCGGCAGCACATGCGCGGCAAAGAAATCGGCGCTGATTATTTTGCCTTTGAGGAAATCGGCGCCGCCATTCCCGGCGGCAAGATCGTCTTGCGCCAGTTCCGCCATCCGCAATAAATAATACCCCCCCAGCATATTGCCGCACAACCGCAAAAAGGGTGCAGCCGCCGCCGCTGCCAGCGCCGGATTGCTTTTCACATTCTGCAACAGCCATGCGGCGGAATCTTTCGCGGCCCCGACCGCATCCGCCAACGCTTCGCGGTTTTTCTGTTTCGTCGCGGCCACAAAATTTTCGACTTCGCCGATCAAAACGCCGAACGCCGCGCCATTATCGCGGCCCAGTTTGCGGAATACCAGATCGTTGGCCTGAATGCCGTTGGTGCCTTCGTAAATCGCCAGAATGCGCGCGTCGCGCATATGCTGCGCCGCGCCGGTTTCCTCGATATAACCCATGCCGCCGAAAATCTGTACACCGGTCGATGTCATCTCGTTGGCCAGATCGGTCAGCCAGCCCTTGACGATGGGCGTCAGCAGATCGACGCGCAACGCGGCGGCGGAATTTTCCTGCTTGGCCTCATCGACCGCCAGCGCACAGGTATAGGCCAGCGCCCGCGCCGCTTCGTTATGCGCCTTCATGCTCAGGAGCATGCGTCGCACATCGGGATGATGGATGATGGTGACGGGCGCGGCTTTGGGATTTTCAATCGGGCGGCTTTGCACGCGGGTCTTGGCGAAATCGCGCGCCTGCTGATAAGCGCGTTCCATCAGGGCTAAACCCTGCACGCCCACACTTATACGGGCATTGTTCATCATGGTGAACATGGCGGCAATACCGCCGCCTTCCTGCCCTACGAGATAACCTTCCGCGCCGCCATTGTCCCCATAGGTCATCACGCAAGTGGGGCTGACATGCTGGCCGAGTTTATGCTCGATCGAGACCGCGCGTACATCATTGGCTTTGCCGAGCGAACCGTCGTCATTGACGAGAATTTTCGGCACCAGAAACAGCGACAATCCGCGCGTGCCCTCCGCCGCCGCGGGCAATCGCGCCAGCACCAGATGCAAAATATTCTCGGTCAGATCATGGTCGCCATAGCTGATGAAAATCTTCTGGCCGGTGATGCGGTAATGGTCGCCTTCTTTCACCGCCTTGCTTTTTACCGCGCCGACATCCGAACCCGCCTGCGGTTCGGTCAAATTCATCGTGCCCGCCCATGCGCCTTCGACCAGTTTCGGCAGGAATTTCTGTTTGAGCCTGTCGTCGCCATGCACCGACAATAATTCAATCGCGCCCTGATTGAGCAGCCCGCACAGCGCGAGGCCGATATTGGCGGCCTGCATCATTTCCTGCACCGCTATCGCCAACAGCCACGGCAATCCCTGGCCGCCATGTTCCTCGGCAACCGGCAAGCCGTTCCATCCGCCAGCAACGAAGGCTTGGTAGGCGTCGCGGAATCCGGGCGGCATCGTGATTTTGCCGTTTTCGAATTTTACGCCCTGCCTGTCGCCGATCTCATTCAGCGGCGCAAACACCTCGCCCGCGATCTTGGCGGCTTCCTCCAGCACGGCGTCCGCCGTCTCCATATCCGCAATGCCCAGAAGGCGGGACAGGACAAAACGCATATCGGCGAGGGGGGCGGTATAGGGAACAGGCATAAAAGCTCACAGCGACAAGGGGGTACGTCTCGAATCCTAGGCATTAAACGTTAAAGACAGTCTAACCCCGGATTTGGCACAGCGGTTGCACCATACAGGGCAGGAAAGGAGGAATCACGGTCATGGCCAGTCCCTATGCTATCCCAGGTGCGATAAATACGATTGCCAATCAATCGGATAGCGTCAATGCGCCATCGGCCATCCTTCAGGCTATTAAAACCGCCGCTCAAAAGACCGGGGTTGATTTTTCCTATCTCCTCCATAAAGCGGTGCAGGAAAGCGGACTCGATTCCACCGCCAAATCTTCGACCAGCAGCGCCACGGGGCTGTTTCAGTTCACGGGCCAGACCTGGCTCGAGATGATCAAGAATTTCGGCGCGCAATATGGCCTTGGCGACGCGGCGTCGCAGATTACCGCGAAATCGAACGGCCATCTCACCGTGGCCGACAGCGCCACCAAAAAACAAATTCTTGCCCTTCGCAACGATCCGACTTTGTCGGCGGAAATGGCCGCCGAACTCGACAAGCAGAACGCCGCTTCGTTGAAATCCACCGTGGGCGGCAAGATAGGTGCGACCGAACTTTACCTCGCGCATTTCCTCGGCGCAGGCGGGGCCAGCGATTTTATCAGCAGCATGCGCGACAATCCCAACGCGGCGGCGGCCGATGTGGTGCCCAGCGCGGCGGAAGCCAATCAATCGGTTTTCTACACCAAATCAGGCGAGCCGCGGACGCTCGCGCAAATCTATCACCACTTCGCCCAGAAATTCTCAACAGGGATCACCCAGATGGCCAGCGCAACACCCAACCCCCAGAATTCCGCCACTCCAGCCGTGACCGCGACATCGACCGCATCCGAGATGACGGTCGCCTCGCTGGCCACCCCGCCGCAAAGCCTGCGTGAAAGCATGCAGGGCCTGGCGAATGTCCAATCTGTTCTGCCCACCACCACGACTTTGCCCGCCAGCGCCACCGGCCTCATGACCCGCTCGACCTCATCGACTTTGTTTGCCGCCATGATGCTGGGGCAGAATTCCGGTGGCATCGACCCTTCGGCCGCGCTCGATATGCTTAACCGCGACGGCAAGAAGAAAGACGGCGCAGCGGAACAGGCTTCATTGGCCTGAAAGAACGATTCTCCGGCCCAAAGAGCCGTCATTCCGCAAAATTTTCTCTTCGCTCTTACCCGCGTAAGCGGGGAAGGCGAAAGAAAATTTATGCGGAATCCAGTTGGTCTATCAGTAGGAAACGCCGGTTCCTGTTTGAGATGCCATCTGGATTTCGGGTTCGCGCCCCAAGAGGCGCACCCCGGAATGACATTTCCGATAATTAGGCGTCTCAAAATCTACTTAAGGCATAGGCCTTGGTTTATTTGCACCACCCGCCAAAACAGCCTATACACACGCCTTTCGCGTTTAGAAGCTGAAAGTAGTGTTTATGAGCGGTCGCAACAATCATCTCCATCGTCCACCCGACGACGCCCTGTGGTCCACCGCCGGAGTCATGATCACGCCGCACATCGCGGGAGACGGACCGGAATCCGAGGAGCGCAAGTACCGCCTTGCCGGCGAGCAGTTGCGCCGCTACGCCGCGGGCCGCCCGTTGCGGTTCGAGGTCCGGCCGTATCTGCTCGAACCCTTCGAGTCGAGGTAGAGGCCGCCAGGCCGCCGGCTGGGCACGTTCA
>JARLJC010000249.1 GCA_031291435.1 Alphaproteobacteria bacterium
AACACGGCGATGCGCGCTTCCTTGACATCGGGCTTGCCGCCGGTCTGGCCGCGCAGGGCCGAAGCCAGCGCCTGATTGAGCATGTCCGCCGTCAAAGGCTTGACCAGATAATCGACCGCCCCGGCGCCCAGGATGCGACGGTACAGCCCGACATCGTTGGCCGAGCCGATGGCGATCAGCTTGCAGTCCGCGCCGCACAGGCTGACGAGGCGCGCCGTTACGGCGGCGGCATCGGCCTGCGCGTCGATATCGATAATCGCCATTTTCGGCGGCGAGGAAGATTCCAGCATATGCGCGAACATGTCCGCGCCGCCCTGCTGCACGGATGCGGCGGGATATCCCTGCCGTTCTGCCCAGCCGCGCAGGGATCCCAGCGAGGCTTCGTCGGCGGCGAAAGCCATGAACTCGCCATGCATCACGGCGTCGTCGTTATGTCCGAACATGCCGCTCATGGGGAGGTCGCGGATGAAGATGAGCTGGACGAGCCGCCGCCCGAAGTGCCGCCGGTGATGTCGCCGGTCATGGGCGAAGTCGCCGAAGACGACGAAGTAGCCGCCACCGTGTTGACTTCGCTGCCCGGCACGATCAGGCCGCGCGTCTGGTTATTGTCATAGCGCCGCATGGCGCCCACGGCTATTACACCGCGTTCGGGGCCAAGCGGGCGCGCATCGATCAAATCGTCGGGCCGCTCGACCATCGCCGCCAGATTGCGGGCGTTGGCGCAGCCATATTGCGGGAATAGCGCATTATCCAAAGGATCGAATCTTTCGGTCGTCCAGCTCGGGCAAACCGGCGCCTGCGCCACGCCGCCGGTCGGGGTCGGCGTCACGCGAATGGCGTAATCGGGGCGTGTGGTGCCGCCATAGGGATCGCAGGCGGCGAGGGTGAGGAGAACGGAGAGAAGCGCGGTTTTTTTCATAGGTCACTCCACCAAAAGGCCGCCGGCATTGGCATGGCTGTCCGAGGCGGGATGCAAAACCACCGGCGGGGTCATCGCCGGCACCGGCGAACTCCGCCGGTCAGGCGATTGCGTCGGCATCGGCGAAATCGCGGTCGGGGCCGGAGCGGTAAGTTGCGGCGTCTCATCGCTGGTCGTAACCGGGGCGACAGGGGCGGCCAGCACGGCGGTGGGGTCGCCGCTCATCGGACGCGCGTCGGGATCGCTGGCGCTCATGCGCAGACGGCCGAGGCGGTCGAGTTCGCTCGGCGGCGCGAGGCCATCGGTCGGCAAAGCGAGCCGTTCGCCGGTTGGCTTGACGATGTAGGGCGTGATGATAACCACCAGCTCGGTCTGGCCGTTCTGGAAATGAGATGAACGGAACAAGGCGCCCAAAATCGGCATGTCGCCCAGCAGCGGGAATTTATCGACCGTTTGCGCCTGACTGTTGTCGATCAGCCCGGCGATGGCGAAGCTCTGGCCGCTGGAGACTTCGACCGTGGTTTCGGCCTTGCGGGTGAGAAGTGCTGGCACCGTGATATTGTCGACGACGATCGAGCCGGTCTGGGTCAGTTCGCTCACCTCAGGGCGCACATGCAGGCTGATGCGGTCGCCGCTCAGCAGGGTTGGCGTGAAGGCCAGCGAAACGCCGTAGGGCTTGAATTCGATACTGATGGTGCCGTTGCCTTGCGGAATCGGAATCGGGAATTCGCCGCCCGCCAGGAAATTGGCGGTCTCACCCGACATCGCGGTCAGGTTGGGCTCGGCGAGAATGGAAATCAGCCCGTCCTGCGCCAGCGCATCGATAACGGCGTCGATACTGAAATTCCCGGCCTTGATACTGGCCCCGAGAACATCGTTGGGTAAATTGAGGCTGGAATTGCTGGGGCGGTTGCTGAGGATGCTGGTGCCGCTGCCGAGGCCGGTGACGCCGGTGGCAAGGCCGAAGGTGAAGCCGCTGGTGACGCTGCCAAGATTCTGCCAGTTGAAACCCAGCGAATTGTCGATGTTGCGTTGAACCTCGGCGAAGCGTACGCGGATCTGCACCTGATTGCTGCCGGAAATCTGCACGCGATTGATGATGTCGCCGCCGGGCGGCATATAGCGCATGGCGATTTTGTAGGCGTCGGATACCGCGGCGGAGTCGGTCGCCACGCCGGTCAGGATGATCCCGTTCGGCACCGGCGAGGCCTTGATGCGATTGCCGGGAATGGCGACGTCAAGTTCCTGCCGCAGCCCGGATAAATCCTGCGACACCACGACGGTGCGCTCGGCCAAAGTTTCGCCTTTGTCGTTGGTGGCCATAAAACTGGTTTCGCCGGTGCGCTTGCCGAAAATCATCACCTGGCCGGGCGACATCACCTGCACATCGGCGATGTCGGGATTGGCGATGAACACCGAAGCCGCCGAACCTTTCAGCACCAGCGGCACGCCATGATCGACGGTGATCGACAGCACGGCCGGACGCGCCAGGGCGGGCCCCGCGGCCAGCGTCATAGGCAGCGCCGTCAGCATTACAAGCAGAACGAGAAGAAGGCGTTTCATCATGGCGTCTACCTGTGTCTTTCAAAGGTATCTTCGGTTACGGTCTTGCCGCGCATGATCTGCACGCGCTGCATCAGCCCGTCTTCGCCGTTGACGGCGGGATAGGCGGCGCTGACGTCGCTGTCCCAGGTCGGAGTCGGCTTTTTGTCGGATGCTGTGGGGTCGTCGCTGGCGAGGCTGCGCAGCACCAGCGACAGCATGCCCTTGCCCATGCTGTTGCCTTCGGTCATGTCGGCGGCCAGCGCGAGTTTTTCGGCCTCTTTTTCATCGACTTCGAGGGTCGCGATCTGGGCCACCTTGGGATCGGTCGCCTGATTGTCGCTGCGCTGATCGAGCGCCAGCACGCGCACATTCTGCAGGATAATTTCGCTGACGCGGCGTTCGGTCAGGTCGGAGACATCCTTGCGGCTGAAACTGTGGGTCAAAATCACATCGACATGATCGCCCGGGAACACGAACCCGGCCACGCCGGTGGCGGGCGACAAAGGAATCGACATCGCCCGCATGCCCGGAGTCAGCACGGCGGCGAGGAAACCCTGATCGTGCGGCTGCGCGATATGCCCCGACAAGATCGGGTCGCTGATGTGAAATCCGTCGCGCACGACCGCGCCGGTGATGTCCTTGAGGTCGGCCTTGCCCTGCACATACATGCTGGATGTATCGGCGCCGGTCGCCCACGGAATCCATTTAATATCGGATTCTTTCAGGATGGTGCCGGTCGGCAGATCGCGCGATGCCGCGGCGATCTGGGTCGTCTGAATGACGGGCGCGGTTTGCTGCGCTTCCGGCGTGGGCTGCATCAGGCCGCGCGCGGCCATCACGGTGCCGATGGCGACGACGCCTGCGACGAGAAGAAGAGTAACTTTACGCGAGGCCATGATCAGGGCTCCTTCAATTCGGCAGCAAAATCGGCTGGGCGATCATGCCCAGCGTGGTGAGGCCGCCCGCTGCGATGGCGATGCCGTAGGGAATCGGAATTTTGGCCAGATGCGGCGCATCCTCGGTTTCGGATTTGCGGTGGCGGTAATGGGTCAGGCCCGCCATGACGATGGAAACCACACCGCCCGTAATGGCAGTCACTACCAGCAGAACCGCGATCAGATGCGGCCCGGCCCATAAAGCCGCGACCGACAGAAGCTTGATATCTCCGGCCCCCGCCAGATGGCCCAGAAACATGGCGAATCCCGAAATCACGACGAGGCCGAACACGGCCAGATTCTGGTGCCAGTCAATGCCGGCGGGCGAGGTCGCCACAAACAGCGGAAACAGCACCAGAAGCGCCGCGCACATATAATTGGGGATGCGATAGGTGCAGGCATCGCTGACCGCTGCGGCCACGAAAATGGCGGCGGCGATAACCATAATCGCTATATGAAAGGCGGCCAGGGCGACAACCATTTGAGTATCCTTGAGCGCGCGAAGGCTCATGCGCGGCGTTAATATATCCTGTTAACTATGCACGCGGTATGATTAAAGACCGGTGAATCGACTCATTCCGCATTAGAAACAATATCGGGCGATTCCACGCCACAAAAAGAGATGCCGGCCCGAGGGCCGGCATCAACTCACCTTCCCAGAACGGGAGGTTTAGGACTTAAGCGAGAGATTAGAGGTTCGTCTGCACGGTATCGAACACGTCATGCAACTTGCCGCCGACGGTCGACAGGATGCCGACTACGGCTACCGCGATCAACGAAGCGATCAGGCCGTATTCAATGGCCGTGGCGCCTTCTTCGTTCTTGATAAGACGGATAAAGTTACGCATATGTTTTCTCCTAAATGAGTGGTGAACCATGGGTTCGGATAGCCACAGAATAGGCGATAAGTTTTAAAGAATAATGAACACGAGGGCGATATTCCCGTTAAAAAACAATAACATATTGTGTAAATAAAATGCTTCGAATTTCGAAATGTTGCGGCGCGACTATTTGTTTTCTAAGGTTTTTTGGCGATTGAGGCGGGCGATTTCCTACCCAAGTATTCTTCAAACATATGAAAAACGCTTAATAACTCAGTTGTTTGTCCGATTTTTCTTTCAGGAAATCTGGCGAACCGCTTCGCCTAAGGCCATTGCTGCGCTTAAAGCGACATTCAGCGAGCGCAAAGGCGGCTGCATGGGAATAAGAAGACGGGCATCGGCGCGATCATGCACATCGTCCGGCACGCCGGCACTTTCGCGCCCGACCATAAGGATATCGTCCGCGCGAAAGGCAAAGCCGGTATAGGGTTCGGCACCTTTGGTGGTGAGCAGCACAAGCCGCCGCGCACCGATTTGTTCCGCGAAATCGTTCCATGAGCGGTGACGCGTATAATCGAGGTGATCGATATAATCCATGCCTGCGCGTTTCAGTCGCTTGTCGTCGAGCGGAAAGCCGCACGGCTCGATGATATCGAGCCCGACGCCGAGACAGGCGCATAGCCGCATCATCGCCCCCGTATTAGGCGGCATGTCGGGCTGATAGAGGGCGAGTCTCATGTGTTTTCCATGCATTGTCCCGCGATCCTGGCCGGCTATCGCGCTTTTTTGCAAGACGCTTTGCGCACGTACCTTAAGGTACGCTTGCGCAGCGTCTTGCAAAAAATCACGATATCCGTCGCAGGCTTGCGAGACAATGCGCTCTTAAAACCGATAGGGTGGGATTACCTTGCCAGTCGGCGGCTTTTAGTATAAGAACATAACAGGAACGAAATGTTTGAGTCTCGCCTATGGATGCAACCGCCGAAAAAATAAAGCCCGAACGCCACGGGCAGGGCTGGGATGCCGATGAGGAACGGCGCCTTTACGACGCCTATGTTTCCGGCACCAAACTGTCCGAGATTGCCGAGGCGCATGGCCGCACGCGCGGCGGCATCCGCTCGCATCTCATCACGATGGGCATGCTCGATGAAGACGGCGTGCCGATTGTGCCGGAACCCACTTTTGCGCCTTCGGCGGCGGCAGCCAAGCGCACCGAGAAAGCGGCAGCGCGCCCGATGAAGAAAAACCCGGTGGCCGAGGAGCCCGGCAGCGGCGAGGTCGAAGTCAATGCGCGCTTCGCCGAAGCGTTGGATTTATTGGCCGACAGCGACAAATCGGTTTTCGTCACCGGCAAGGCGGGCACCGGCAAATCGACTTTGCTGAAACATTTCCGGCGCGGCACCAAAAAGAATGTCGTGGTGCTGGCGCCGACGGGTATCGCCGCGCTCAATGTCGGCGGGCAGACCATTCACAATTTCTTCCGCTTCGGCATCGATGTCACGCTGCACAAGGTCGCGGCCAAGAAGAAAGTGCGCAATCCGAAACTCTACGCGAAACTGGAAACCATCGTGATCGACGAAGTGTCGATGGTGCGCGCCGATATTCTCGATTGCATCGACGCCTTTCTGCAATTGCACGGGCCGCGCCCCGGCGAGGCGTTCGGCGGCGTGCAGATGGTGTTCATCGGCGATCTCTATCAATTGCCGCCGGTGGTGGGGCAGCAGGACCGCGCGATTTTCGCCGATCACTATGACACGCCGTATTTTTTCAGCGCGCATGTCATGCAGAATTTCGATTTTCAGGTGATCGAACTTGAAAAAGTCTATCGCCAGAAAGACCACGCTTTTGTCGCGCTGCTCAACCGCGTGCGTAACAATACGGTCACCGACGGCGATATCGCCTTGCTCAATAGCCGCCTCGACCCCGTGTCGGGGCACGGGGCAGGCTCGGCGGTGACGCCCGAAGAAGGCGTGTTTTCGATTACCCTGACCGCCACCAACCAGCGCGCCGACGATGTCAACACCCAGCATCTGTCGGCCCTGAAAGGCCGCGCCCATCAGAAAACCGCCGATGTCACCGGCGATTTCGGGCGCGAATATTTTCCGACCTCGCCCGAGCTGTCGTTCAAGATCGGCGCGCAGGTGATGATGCTCAACAACGACAAAGAAGGCCGCTGGGTCAATGGCAGCATCGGCATCGTCGAGGCCATCGGCAAAGATATCGAAAAAGGCGAGTATGTCAGCGTGCGCCTGCAGGACGAAGAAACGCCTGTCGCGGTGTTCCCGCATCAATGGGAAGTGTATCGTTTCGCCTTGGCCGATAATCAGATTCAGTCGGAACCGGTCGGCACCTTCACCCAGTATCCGTTCCGTCTGGCGTGGGCGGTGACGATCCATAAAAGTCAGGGCAAGACTTTCAATCGCGTCACGATCGATATCGGGGCGGGGGCGTTCGCGGCGGGGCAGGTTTATGTGGCGCTGAGCCGCTGCACGACATTCGAAGGCATCCTGCTGAAAACGCCAATTCAGAAACGGCATATTCAGACGGATGCGCGGATTCAGGATTTCTGGAAACGGGCTGATGTCGGCGTGGAAGAAATCGACGCGCTGCGCGAGGTGGATGTGGTTACCGATATTGATACAGTAGATCTTATCGAACAGGCCATTCGTGACAAAGCCGCGCTCGATATCGTTTATCTGAAAGGCGGCGATGAGAAAACGGCGCGCACGGTCTATCCCCGCGCCCTCGGCATGGAGAATTTCCGCGACACGCAGTTTCTCGGCATGCGTGCGTTTTGCATGACCAGCCGCGAAGATATTCTGTTCAGCGTCGAGCGCATTCTGCAGATCGCGCGGGCAGCATAAGTTCAAGAAATGCCCATGCCGCGTCATTCCCGCGTAGGCGGGAATCCAGGGTTACAAGAACGAACGCTTGCCCCATTTGCTCTGGATTCCCGCCTACGCGGGAATGACGCGGCACGGTGGGTTCATTGGCGGCGGGCATCGGGCTTTAGGTAATAAAAAAACGGAAGCGAAAGCTTCCGTTTTTTCTTTCGCATATCCGCGTCGTTTAACGCGAATAGAATTCGATGACGAGGTTCGGTTCCATCTGCACGGCATAGGGAACGTCGCCGAGCGACGGGGTGCGCACGAACGTACCCTTCATTTCCTTATGATCGACGGTCATGTAATCGGGAACATCGCGTTCGGCGAGTTCGGCCGAAGCCAGAACCGGCACGAACTGCTTGGCCTTGCCGCGCACTTCGATAACGTCGCCGTCCTTGACCTGATAGGACGAGATGTTGACCTTCTTGCCGTTGACGAGGATGTGGCCGTGATTGACGATCTGCCGCGCCGCGAAAACGGTGGCGGCGAATTTCATGCGATAGACCACGGCGTCGAGGCGGCGTTCCAGCAGCTGAATGAGGATTTCGCCATTGTTGCCCTTGCGGCGCATGGCTTCCTGATAATAACGGCGGAACTGACGCTCGCCGATATTGCCGTAATAGCCGCGCAGCTTCTGCTTGGCGTTGAGCTGAATGCCGTAGTCGGAGACTTTGTGGCGGCCCTGGCCGTGCTGGCCGGGACGGTAATCGCGCTTGTTGAGCGGGGATTTCGGACGGCCCCACAGGTTTACCCCGAGGCGGCGGTCGATTTTATGCTTGGCTTCTAAACGTTTCGTCATGTCTTGATCCTTGGCTCTTTGAGCCTTTTAGCGTTGTCCCGATAGTTTCCAAGCCGATGCAAGGAACGGGTTAAAGGCCCATTGGCCCCAACCGCTTTCTCGGGAATAGGTGGCTTATAGGGGGAAAAGTGGCCGCGAGTCAAAGGCTTTAAGGCCAGAAATTAAGGTTTATGGGGTCTTTTCAGCCGCCTAAATGCGGTTTATGCCGGTATTCCTCGCCCTGCATTTCCATCAGGCGGCTCAGGGTGCGCTGGAAGGGGAAGTTCAGTTCGCCCGGCGGGGCGAGTTTTTCAGTTGCTGCTTCGGCAGCCATGAAGAGTTTGACCTTGGCCTCATACAAAGCGTCGATCAGATTCATAAAGCGCACGGTTTCGTTGCGCGCTTCGGCTTTGAAACGCGGCACATCGTCGATGATGATGGTATGCAGCACTTCGGCAATCGCCAGATAATCGGCGGCCCCCAGCGCCTCTTTGCATAGCTCGTCGAAATTGAAAAAGCCGACGCCTTTGGCGGCATGGGTGATATGCAGGGTGCGGCCCTGCACCGGCAGGTCGAGCGGCACCGGCTCGGCGTCGTCGGTGAGGCGGAAAAAGATTTCCTGCAATTTATGGGTGTGGGCTTCGCTCAAGGGATGGAAATAGCAGGGCAGGGATTTGGTCTGCTCGAAACGGTGATCGACCGCACCCGTCAATTCATAAACATTCATATGTCTTTTGATGAGGTCGATGAAGGGCAGAAACCGTTCGCGCTGCAACCCGTTTTTATACAGCATGTCGGGCGGCCAGTTCGATGTGGACATGACCACCACGCCCGCATCGAACAAAGCTTCGAATAATCGCCCTAAAATCATCGCGTCGGCGATATTGCTGACATGAAATTCGTCGAAACAGAGAAGCCATGTTTCGTCGGCGATTTCGCGCGCCACGCGGGGCAGCACATCCGGCGCCTCCTCTTCCTGCAACCGGTGCAGCCGCGCCTGAATTTCCAGCATGAATTGATGAAAATGCACGCGGCGCTTTTTCGCGACGTCGACATGCGCGAAGAATAAATCCATCAGCATCGACTTGCCGCGCCCGACATCGCCATAGATATACAGGCCCCTGGGCGCAGGCATCCCGCCACCCAGCCAGCGCGCCACCAAGCCCGGCCGCGCCGGTTTATAGCCCCGCAGCCCGTCGGCGAAGGACTGCAAAACACCAAGCGCCGCCTGCTGCGCCGCATCGGGATGCAGCTCGCCCGCGTCGATACGTTCGTTATAGGCTGTGGCGAGGTTAATCATGCCGGGATGGGGAATCGGGGAAAGCACTTCATTTTTAGAGCATAAACCTCTATATACCCCATAGTTTTTCAAAGGGAAAAGAAATGGGTTTCAATTGCGGTATCGTCGGCCTGCCCAATGTCGGCAAATCGACCTTGTTCAACGCGCTGACGGCGACGGCTGCGGCGCAGGCTGCCAATTATCCGTTCTGCACGATTGAGCCCAATGTCGGCCGCGTCGCGGTGCCGGATGAACGGTTGGATAAACTCGCCGCTATCGCCGGTTCGGCAAAGATCATCCCGACCCAGCTTGAATTCGTCGATATCGCGGGTCTGGTACGTGGGGCGGCGCGCGGCGAAGGGCTGGGCAACAAGTTCCTCGCCCATATCCGCGAAGTCGATGCCATCATCCACGTCCTGCGCTGTTTTGAAGGCGGCGACATCACCCATGTCGAAGGCTCTATCGACCCCATTCGCGACGCCGAAACCGTGGAAACCGAATTGATGCTGGCGGATCTCGACAGCCTCGAAAAACGCGTCGCCAGCGCCGAAAAGAAAGCCAAGCAGGGCGAAAAAGAAGCCGCCGAGCAATTGACCGTGATGGAACCGGCGCTGAAGGCGCTCCGCGACGGCAAACCCGCACGCACGATCATTCCCGGATTATCGCCGGAAAAACTCGAAATCCTGCGCCAATTGCAACTGGTGACGTCCAAGCCGGTTCTGTATGTCGCGAATGTCAGCGAAGAAGATGCGGCGAAGGGCAATGCTTTGTCGGAAAAAGTCGCCGCCAAGGCCAAAGCCGAAGGCACCGAGAGCGTCGTCATCACCGCCGCCATCGAATCCGAAGTCGCCGTTCTAGAAAGCGCCGAGGAGAAGAAGGAATTTTTGTCGGCCTTGGGACTGGAAGAACCGGGGCTCAACAAAATCATCCGCGCCGGATATAAACGCCTCGGCTTGCTGACCTTCTTCACCGTCGGCCCCAAGGAAGCGCGCGCCTGGACCGTGCATAAAGGCGCTCATGCGCCGCAGGCCGCGGGCGCCATCCATACCGATTTCGAACATGGCTTCATCCGCGCCGAAACCATCGCCTATAATGATTTCGTCGCCTGCAACGGCGAAGCGGGCGCGCGCGAAGCCGGGAAACTGCGTCAGGAAGGCAAGGATTATCTGGTGCAGGACGGCGACGTATTCCATTTCAAGTTCAACGTTTAAGGCTGCCGATTTTTTAAACGATAGAGACGATGAAGAAAAATATTACTTATGGCCTTGAAAGGCTAAAGGACGACCGTGACAAGCTGATCAAAAAGACGAAGGCTGTCCATTGGGCTGGCCCCAGCATGGGATACACTATCGATGCGGAAGATTATTTCCGGCTGTTCCTGGCCGGACGATATCTGCTTGAAGGTGAGGGGCATTTTATTATCGCCACCAGCAGTTATCGCGAAATTATTCCCCTGAATTTTCATGTCCCGCATGGCATGCGTAAATTTCTTGCACAGGATATTTATACCTTTACGACTAACCAGCAGTTCGCGGCGGTGGCAGAAGAATGTTCGAAGCCGCGCAAGGGTGACGACCCCGATGGGTTATGGATACGGCATCGCACACGCGCCATCCTCGGGCAACTTCATGCCGCCGGCAAAGCGGTGTCGCTTGAGGTTTATGGCGACGGTCTTGACGGCGGCATCATCGGGCTGCTTATCGGTGGCGTTTTCGTTTCCCTGAGTGTTTTCAGCCGCCGCTCGGGGGCGGGCAACGCCGCTTTGCTGGCCATGCAGGCGATCTTGTGCGAACGGCGCTTTAAATTGCACGACGCCATTGCGCCCAGCTCCATCAGCCGCCATTTCGGGGGCCATCTGGTTTCGGCGCAGACATATCATACCCTCTCTGCCGAGGCGGCCGGCATGAAAGTAGACTTTCCGACGATTGACACTCCCTTGTCGGTCGCCGATTATATCCAACCCTTAATGAGAGACAGAAACCATGGCCGGACATTCCCACGCCAAGAACGTCATGCATCAGAAGAGCAAGACGGAAGCCAAGCGCGCCAAAATATTCGGCAAATTGGCGCGCGAAATCATGGTGGCGGCCAAAATGGGCCTGCCTGACCCGGCGCATAATCCGCGTTTGCGCGCCGCCGTGATTGAAGCCCGTAAGAACAACCTCCCGCGCGACCGCATCGAACGCGCGATCAAATCGGCGCAGCCCGGCTCGGCCGACGGCGTCAATTACGACGAAGTGCGTTACGAAGGTTACGGGCCGGGCGGCATCGCCCTGATCGTCGAAGCTCTGACCGACAACCGCAACCGCACCGCCGCCGAACTGCGCATGATCTTTTCCAAAAATGGCGGGGCGATGGGTGAAAGCGGCTCGGTCGCCTTCATGTTCACGCGCGTCGGCGAAATCGTGTTTACGGCCAAGGTCGCCAGCGCCGACGCCATGCTCGAAGCCGTGATCGAAGCAGGCGGCGACAATGTCGAAAGCGGGGACGAAAGCCATGTCGTCACCAGCGCGGTCGAAAATTTTGGCGCGGTGCGTGATGCGCTCGAAGCCAAATTCGGCGAGCCGGAAAGCGCGAAACTGGCCTGGTATCCCAATGCCGCCAATCCTGTCGCGGGCGAAGCGGCGCAGGATTTGCTGAAGCTGGTTGATGCTTTGGAAGATAATGACGACGTTCAGACCGTCATCGGCAATTTCGACATATCCGAAGAAGATCTCGAGAAATTCGCGGCGGCCTGAAGCGCGGTAGGGTTAAGGGGTTCTCTGCGGCCTTTTATTCGCGCCGCCGCATTGTTACTATGCACCGGCCTTTTATTTTGGGAGATTTAAATGACCTTTTTGCCGCGCGTTACATTGTCCGATGCGACCAAGGGCTTTCTGCCTTACGACACGGTTGAACATTTCGTCCGCCGCGTCGGGGCCGTGAGGGCCGAATATATGATCAAAGACTGGGCCGGTCTCGAAAAAATCGCCGATGGCGAACCTCAACCGCTGTTCGATGCGACAGGCCGGCCTTTCACTTATACGTCGGGCGAGCCGATTTGCCTGCCCTGGACGCTGGTTGAGGTTTTCAACAGATTTATTCTCAACGATATCGGGATTCAAAATATGCGCGGGCCCGATATCGCTTTTATGCCGGCTGCGTTCTCCGGGCCGACCGATGTGCTGCTTGTCACGGCGGACTTTTATGCGGTCAATACCCTGCGCAGCTTCACGCTGGAAAACTTTCCCGGCAAGGCTCTTGCCGCGGCGGCGGGGCCGCCGTTACAGAAAGACGGCGGACCGGAAAACTTCGCCAAACGCGCCTTGCTTGAAGCCATGGACATCGGTTGGGATAAAGAAGTGACGCGGATCGAACAATTGCCGCTGGTTACCGACCGGAAGGTGCTGACTCACAATGTCGGCGTAACGCACAAAGACGGCAGAACCGAAACGGTCAAGGCTTTGTCTCCCGGCGTGGGCTATACCTTCATCGTGCAGACGCGGCGGACGCTGGAAGAATTATGGCCGGAAATCAGGCTGGGCAAAAAGGCCGCCGGCATCGTTGCGGTCAAGGTTTCGGCTTTGGAGGAATTACGCGACGATTTCAGCAGGACGGTTTCAGCGATTGCAGGGCTTTCGCAGCAATTGAATGTTGCTCTTGACGATGATGTCAGACGCAGCCGTTCGCTGGCGGGCCTGCGCAAGCAATTTGAGAAAGCCGCGCGCAAGGAAATCAAGCTTGGCACGCCTCAAGGTAATGCGCCGCTCTATGATCCGATCGATATTCGTCTCGCTTTCGAGGATATCAATCCCGATACGCCGGAAACGCTTATCAAAATGCTGGATGGAGCGGCGAAGCTTGGCCTTATCCCGGCACAGGCGGTTGCGGCTGTGCCCCAGCAAATGCCGGGCGGCGCGCGTCCCGCCTAATCGGCCCACACTTTCATCCGCTTCAACCCTTTGATCAATTCCTGCCGCAGGTCGTCGAACGGGCAGGCGGGGGTATTCATGCGCGCGATGAAAACGTAATCGCGGCCGGGGGATGCGTGCGGCATGATTTCATGGGCGAGGGCGCGCAACCGGCGCTTGGCGCGGTTGCGGGTGACGGCGTTGCCGATGGTTTTGGTGGCGGTGAAGCCGTAACGCAGCGTAGCTGCGGCCTCGTGTGGATCGCCGATCTGCAGGATGAATCCGGGCGCGACCCATTTTTTGCCGCTGGCAGCGACAGCAAGGAATTCAGCGCGTTTACGAAGTGTGGAGATGTGCGGAGACCCGCGCAAAATTACGCAGTCAGCTTCTTGCGGCCCTGGGCGCGGCGGCGGGCGATGATCTTGCGGCCACCGAGGGTTGCCATGCGCGCGCGGAAGCCGTGACGGCGGGCGCGGACGATCTTGCTGGGCTGATAAGTGCGTTTCATGTCTCAATTCCCTGTACTTAAGAGGGGGCTTTATAAGAGACGGATTTCAAAGAGTCAATTCGTTTGGCGTGCGAACCGCATATTGCATGGAACCGTTCAGCGTCACGGTAATATTGACGCGTGGCAGGCGGCGGCGCGCGCGGCAGATCCGGCGCGCCTGACGCGCTTCGATGGCAAGAATATTTCTTATGAGATTCAACAAGATGCCACGTTTTTGCGGAGCAGGTACGGCGATAGCGCGCGCAAATACAGGCCTTGCCACAAGCCGTGAAGGGGATTGAGAAAGACCTGTGTGGCTCATGGCGTGAGCGGTGCGGTTAAGGTTAACGATGCATCCAGCCTAGCCGAGTCGCGCGGCAAAGGAAGATAGCTGTCTCGCAATGCATCATTTGCTCGCCGCGCGTTGATTGGCAGGCCAAGTCGACCTAACTGAGGCCGGGCAGGGGATTGACCGGCTCATCGCCATGCCGCCATTCGAAGTAAAGTTCGGGCTTGGCCCCGCTCTTGACCGGCAGCACGCCGAGGGGCTCTCCCGCATCGACATCCTGTCCCATTTCCGCATCGATGCGCCCGAAGCCGGACAGGAAAGTGTGATAGCCGTCGGCATGCTGCAAAATGACGATCTTGCCATAGCCGCGGAACGGCCCCGCGAACACCACGCGGCCCGCGCGCGGCGCCACCACCGGCGCGCCCGAAGGCGCCGCGAGCGTCAGCCCTTCGCTGGTGACGCCGTCGGCATCGCGGTCGCCGAAATGTTTGCGTAAATTTCCTGCCACCGGCCATTTGAGGGCGACGGTGCCGCGCGGCGCTTTCTGCGCGGCGCGGCGTTTGGCTTCGGGCGATACCCGCGCCATCAATTGCCGCAGATCCTGCGCTTCGTCGGTCAGCGCGGCCAGATGTTTGGCGATATCTTCTTTCTGCTGCTCGGTGCGTTGCAGGTAACCCTGCCGCACGGAAATCAATTGATCGAGATCATGCTGCTGTTGTTGCAGATTTTCCTGCGACTCGGCGACCAGTTTTTTCTGCCGCGCCAGCTGTTTCTGCAAATCGTAAAGCGTGGCGAGATCGCGCGCCTCGTTCTCGGCCTCATCGCGGATGCGCGGCAATACGTCGCGCAGGATGATGCTGCGGTGAATATGGTCCGCCGTCATGCCCTGCTGCAAAAACAAAGTCTCGGGCGGGCGGCTGGCCATTTCCACCAGCGCCGACACCATTTGCGCGAGGCGCGCTTTTTCGGCGCTGGCGTTTTTGCTTTTTTCGGCGATTTCCTGGGTCAGGTCTTCCTGCTTGTCTTCCAGCGTTTCCTGCTCGGCTTCCTTGTCCTGCAAAGTGCGGGTGGCGCGGATCAGTTTACCGCGCAGATCCTCGATATTCTTGCTGGCGGCCCGCGCGGCGGCGTCGAGCTGATCCTGCTTGTCCTGCTGCGCGCTCATTTCCTGTTCGAGGGTGCGCAGCTTGCCGGCGTCGGCGGCCCCTGCGGGCGAAGCAGCACCCAGCAGCACAAACAAAAGGAGAAAAGCGCGCATCACCGCTCGATCAGGCTCTTGCCGTCCATGACGGCGGGCTGCGGCATATGCATAAGCTCAAGCAAAGTCGGCGCGACATCGGCCAGCTTGCCGTCATGCAGTTTGGTGACCGATTTCGGCCCGTTGACCAGCATGACCGGCACGAGATCGAGCGTATGCGCCGTATGCGGGCCATGCGTGGTCTGGTCATACATCATTTCGCAATTGCCGTGATCTGCCGTCAGCAGCACGAGGCCGCCGCGTTTTTCCACCGCCGCGAACAGCTGCGCGAGGCATTTGTCGATCGCCTCGACCGCCTTGATGGCGGCATCGAGCTTGCCGGTATGGCCAACCATATCGGGATTGGCGTAGTTCAAAACGATGAGGTCGAATTTATCGGCGTCGATGGCCTCGATCACTTTATCGGTCAGCAAAGCCGCCGACATTTCCGGCTGCAAATCGTAAGTCGCGACTTTGGGCGACGGCACCATGATGCGTTGCTCGCCGGGAAAAGGTTCCTCGCGCCCGCCATTGAAGAAGAAAGTCACATGCGGATACTTCTCGGTCTCGGCAATGCGCAGTTGCGTCATTCCGGCGTTGGCGACGATTTCGCCGAGGCTGCTGTCGATTTTCTTGGGCGGGAAAAGGGCCGGCATGAATTTATTCAGGGCTTCGGAATATTCGACCATGCCCACCGCCGCCACGAATTTCACGATTTTCTTGCGCGCGAAACCGTCGAAGGCGGGGGCGAGCAACGCGGTCAGAATTTCCCGCGCGCGGTCGGCGCGGAAATTGGCGAACAGGATGCCGTCGCCGTCTTTCATCCCGGCGTAATCGCCGAGGGTGACCGGCAGCACAAACTCATCGTGCTTGTCGGCGGCATAGCTGGCTTCAATGGCGGCGACCGCGTCATCGGCGCGGGTGCCTGTGGCCTGCGTCAATAACTCATAGGCTTTCTCGACGCGGTCCCAGCGTTTGTCGCGATCCATCGCGTAATAGCGCCCGCAAAGCGTGGAGATTTTGGCGCCTGCGATGCCGGATAAATCTTTCTGCAATTTGGCGATCTGGCCGGCGGCGCTTTGCGGCGGCACGTCGCGCCCGTCAAGAAAAGCATGTAGAGCCACCGGCACGCCCGCATCGGCGACGATGCGCGCCAGCGCCACCATATGATCCTGATGTGCATGCACCCCGCCGGGTGAGGCGAGGCCCATCAAATGACACACGCCGCCGGAATTTTTCAGCGCCGTGATATATTTCTGCAAAGCCGGGTTTCCGGCCAGTTCATTTTTCTCAATCGCGCGGTCGATCAGCGGCAAATCCTGAAATATGACGCGCCCCGCGCCCAGATTCATATGTCCGACCTCGGAATTGCCGATCTGGCCCTTGGGAAGGCCCACGAACTGCTCCGATGCGTCGAGCAGGGCATGGGGCGATTTATCCCAATAGCTGCGGAAAGTCCGGGCGTCGGCGCGGGTAATGGCGTTGTCGGGCGCATCTTCGCGCCAGCCCCAGCCATCGAGGATGCACAACACAACGGGACGCGGACGGATGACCATCAAACCCTCACTTAGGCGGAAACCGGATAACGGCGCGCGAATCTAGCGCGATTCCCGGCAAAAACACAGGTTCTTGCAAGCGGCCCGCGAGTATGGCACAAACCCGCCTCTGCATGATTTGCTGCCGTAGCTCAGGGGTAGAGCACGTCCTTGGTAAGGACGGGGTCGTAGGTTCAATTCCTATCGGCAGCACCAGTTCTCCCAATGAAATATAGCGTCATTGCTGACGCCCCGTTTGAGCCGTTCCGCCGATATGTGCAGAACGTCGAAAGAACATTTGCCACAAGTGGGGCGTTGATGCTTGGTGGTTTGCAAAAATGGCGGCGCATGCCTAAGCTGCAAGCAAGTTTTAAAGCGTTTTAGTATTAGGAACTTCACGTGCAAAAGAACGCATTAATCACTAGCATATTTATTGCAGCGAGTCTTGCGGTGACAACGCCCGTGGCCGCCGGCTTTCGTGTGCATTTGTCTCTTCCCCACATTCACATAAATGTGCCGCATATTTCGGTGCCCCCGCTTAACAAAATCGTGCCCGATATCGCGAAGCCTCTCGAAAAGGTCTTGCAGGTTCCCGCGCAGGTTATCGAGAAGGGAGGCGATGCGATCACAAAAGTCCTGACCAAGACCAACGAGAATGCTACTTCGGGGCTTCAAGATCTTAGCAAAGGCACGGAAAAACTCGGCGATAACGTTGCGACGGTCCTGCACGATACGGGCCACGACGCCAAGAAAATACAAACCTATCTGAAGGAGCATCCAGCCGTCGCGGCGGGGGTGGTTCTTATTACAGGTGGGTATCTTGTTGCCGTTGGCGCGGTTGGGTTCAGTTTTACGCTTTCGCTTGAAGGGTTGCCTGTCGTTACTTTGTCGAGCGCAGCGGGCACGACGGTGGGGGGTGTCAATCTGGTCGATATCGCCGCAACCGATATTGCCGTGGGGGCGGCCGAGGGGGCGGCAGGCGCCGGAGTCATATATATGGACGTGACCAAGCCGAAAGATCCCCCACAACCCACAACGGATACGCCCGGCCAACCGGTGAAGATTCAGTCAAGCGATGCGGGCGGCGTGGCAAAGAATGCGGCGAAGGGTGCGGATGTTTCCGATGCGGCGGCGCAAGCTGTTGATTATCAGAAATCCATCATGTATGCGCCGCGGTTGCCGGACAATGCTGGCGAGTATCAGAAGCTTGATTTTGCCGAGGCCGTTTACAAATGGTCGAGGCAGGAATGGGCTGTTGCGGATTTCGCACGTTACAATGATGGAGAAATTTCTCCTGCAGAACAGAAATTAATGGAGGCTCTGGCCACCCTATATTCCATTCAAGACGCCGAGAGCGACGAAATCATACGTGACCAGAGCGAACGCAATATAGCGTTGAGCTACATCACCGAGCAAGGCATCGGATTCGGCGAAGAGAAAGTCATGGATCTGGCTCTTTTGAAACTTACAGGCACCGTCGTCGCGGGAGAGATCTTTTCCAAGGCGATGATGGGGATTGCCCTGTTTCAAGGCGATACATTGACTGATGGCGTTTCGATGGCGCGGGACAGAGATATTCATATGATTGAGGCCCAGCTTGCGGCCTATGCGGAGGTTCGGTTGGGGCGCGCGCCGGGTGCGATTAACCTTCGTCTGCCTCCCATGCGGCCCGCCGGAGATATATTCTTGCCGCCGCATACCAGCACGGTTGTGAGGCCGATGCCGTAGATGGTGGGATAAGCCGCCACATTGTCGGGCGAAACGCGAGTT
>JARLJC010000250.1 GCA_031291435.1 Alphaproteobacteria bacterium
ACCATGCTCGGCCTCGCCGCCAACCACGCGCCGGCGAGCTATCGGGACATCACCGGGCGCGAAAGCCCGAGCAAAAATCAGATCGCCGGCGACGCCCAGCCACTACACCTAGACGAACCTGAGTCAGAGGGATAAGCCTCTCTCGTGGAGTCTCCCCAGCGCGAATTTAGTGGTTGACCGAGATCGCTATTGGCCCCGATTCGGTAAGACGGCCGCAGCGATAGAGACTCAGCGGGTCGATCGCTTTCGACCAGGGGGAGGTGTTCCATGCGAAATAATAAAGGCCAGTGACGGCGTGAGTCGCCATAAGGCGGTTATAGCCCTGCCGAGCGATCGTCATTTCCTGCGCGCGACCGCTGTCGTCTACAGGACATTGCGTGTCCGCGTTATTCAAACCCCATTCGGTGACCCAACAATGGACTTTGGGTCCGCAGATAGACAGCGGCCCTTTACGCAAGGCCGCAGCAAAATCCTCAGGTTTCATACCCGGCTTGACTGGCGTGTAGGCATGGACGCCAATAGCGTCGGCGATCCGGTCGACGCCGAGCTTTTGCAGATAAGCGAAGGCGTCAGGAATGGCGACTGCGTCGGCGGGGCTGCCCGGACGCGGGCCCGCCGGGCCGGGACTGGCGAGGCCGGCAGTAATGATGGGCGTTTGCCGATTCAACTGCGAGGCGTCGCGCAATTCGCGCAGGGCCTTCAGTGTTTCGACATAGTTGCGGAAGCCGGCGGCGATTTTGCGCCCTTCCGGGTCATCGGCGAGATCGTCGAAGGAAAGGATTTTCTGCTCGCCCGGAATCGGGAACTCCCCATTGAAGGCGGCCCAGTTTATCTCATTGCCGAGTTCGAAGCCGGCGAACCGGATGCCTTTGGCCTCGAACGCCGCCAGTTGAGCGCCAAAGCTCTCTTTGAACAGGGCGGCGTCGGCCGCCGACAGGGGGTGACCGGACCAGAGGTGAGGATAGCGTGGGTCAGCCGGACGCATGGGCGCGTCGGGAGGAAATTCCAGATCGACAATCAGCAGGATATGCAAGTTCCGAGTCGCTGCCGCCTCGATGAAGCGGACGGCGCCGCGTCGCTGCGCGTTCGAAGCCAGCGGAACACGGATCGTCGTTACGCCAGCCGCGACGAGTTGATCGAGCAATTCGCTCTGGCGCTGCTCGCTCAGTCGGCCGGGATTAACGATATTGACGCCAATCGGAACTACCTCTGCCCTCGCGCCCATGCCGGCGAAAGGCGCCAGCGCCAGTAGCGCCGTGATCGACACCCTTTGAAGAAACTTGAAAACGCTCATCGTTCCCGTTCCGTTAAAACCCGCATTGACGAGCCAGACCCTTTGACGGGTCAGCGATCCCGTCAATCGTCGCGAAAACTCCGCTTCCTCGCCCAAATCGTCATTGAATTTTCGCGTGAAGCAAGCAGGTGGCAGGGCCACCTGCTTGTACACGATATGGGATAAAGCTGGAATGCGGTTTTCTGAACTTCAGTTGAGTGAGGCGCGGCTCGACCAGCCACCTTGCAACAATCAACCAAAGAAATTGGTGATTGTTTCTTCGCCGCGGTCAGGAAGCTTCATGCTCTGCCGATATTTGGTCAATTGTGGTCTGGGCGTTCCCCACGAGTATTTCAATGACATCCACGCCAAAATTATTGGCCCCAGGCTCGGCGTGGTCGAATTGGCGCGTTGCAATCTCGCCGAGATTAGCGAAGCCGCACTGCATCAATACATTGCCGCCATCAAGTCCCGGCGGACGAAGAACGGCGTTTTCGCGGTGAAGATCCAGTATTGGCAACTCGACCGTCTGGCTTCGCATGGGCTAGCCGACGAATTGTTCGCGGACAGCGTTGTCGTCCACCTGTATCGCCGCAATGTGCTCGACCAATCGCTATCCTTGCATTTCGCCCGCGTCACGGGCCGTTGGGGTGCGCCCGACGAAGCCCCCACGACAGCATCGCAAGACCCGTCAGGAATTTTTGACCGCAAACTCATCGACCTCGCCATGGATAATATTCTGGCGGAAGACCTCAACTGGCGGAAATTTCTGGCGCATCGCGATCTCAAGCACATGGATCTCGTTTACGAGCGGTTTTGCGCTGACCCAAGAGCGTTTTGCCTCGAAATTGCTGACGCGTTGAAAGTACGGGGCGACAGCCTTGATACGTCCTACTCAGAACTAGGCGGCAGCATCGCCAGCCCGTCTGACAAAGCCCTCCGGGAACAAGTACGCCGCGAATATCTGAAAAAGTAGACTATCTACGCAGGAGTGACGCCCCGCTCATCCCCCCTGCTCCGCCAGTTGCAATACCCGCTCCGGTAGATCGGGCCATTCGACAGGGCCAGCGATCTCGTCAATCGCAGCGACGACCTCGGCTTCGTCGCCCAAATCGTCGTTGAACTTTCGCGTGAACCAGGCCCGGGGGGTTGCGGCCAGCTTCCTGTAGTCCTCAAGTGTGAGAATTTTGGGGCTCCACGCCCCGGCAGACCAGAACACCTGGGTGCTCTCCTTCCCCCAACAATCGTCGCTCCAGACCGAGTTCTTCAGGAGGGTCTGATAATAGGCCTCGTCGGCGACATTGCTGTGCGCAAGCCGTTGCGCGATGGCGCCATCGGCCGCGTCGAGTACGTAGCCAACATGATCCCGCGCCAGCGCCACCCACTGGGAGCCGACGAAGTAGGAAAAATCCGGGCGACCGAGCCAGTCGCCCTTGACCATCTTGCCCTCATCGGTTTCGTCGAACGACCACTCGATGCGGTCTAAAATCGACTTCAGCCACTGGTCCTGCGGGGCGGGAACAGCGTCCCTGATTTCGTGCCACTTGAAATAGCTTTTGCCCGCCGTAAGCGCGGCGCGAATCGTCGCCACGGGGATCAGCGGCAGATGGGTAGCGCTCAACAAAAACGCGTGCGTCCAGTCGGCATGCGCCTCCAACCCAAGTTTAAGCAGGGCGTTAGACGACCGCACTAGACTGAAACCGCCCCAGCCGCATAGCTCGTTCGAGACCACTGTGACGTTAGGACAAGCGCGGCTCAGCGCATCGAGGAGGTCCCGGTAACCTTCATCCGCCTTTTTGTCGACATGAATGTTGAAATAATCGTGCGTGTTGTAGATCGTTCGCATGAGCCGCAGCGTCTGCTGTGGACTGTCGTGAACTAGAATGCAGAAAAGTATTCTCTTTTCCATGACCGAGCCAGATCTCTAGATAACGTTTCTTTCGCCCGTAGACACTCACTACGGACCTGCGCCCTGCTCCCTTGCCAACCCCCCACTCACCGTCGCGTGCGTATGTCGCCTCCTACTCCTCAGAAAGAGCAGTTTCGCCATCGCTGTTCCGATCAGGGGTAGAATCCTAAATCCTTGAGAAATCTTGCGGTGTTTGCCGTCCATTCGTCGTGGTTTTCTCCAGCCGCCTGGGGATCGTTCAACGCCGCCACGACAACACGCGGCAGCGCGGAAAACAGGGCTGACATTAGTTTGAAGTCTTGGGGGGTTGTGAGGCTCTTGAAGCGCTCCAGACTTGCGGGAGAAGGTTGGAGCAGGAACAGCGGCCCGAATTGATCCTTGGCGCCCTCGGGCCATCGTTCGAAGAATTTCGGCCAGTCAGCGCGATTGCGGAATTCGAGCATCAGGCCTTCCCCGCGCCTCACAAGTTTTGTGCGAACCACGGGAATGCAGGCGTTCTCTACCCGAAGATCGAAGATATTCAAGTCAATATGCTTATAATCGGCATCGGGTATAACCAAGACATGGTCGATCTGGATGCCCGAGAACAAGGGGCCGGTGCGGCTTGCCGCCGCGCTGTCGTGGGGCGCGGGGGCCTCGTCAACCTTGGCCACTTCTTGGCTGCCGCCAGGCATTTGCGCTAATTGTTCGGCGTCCTCGTCATCGAGTTTGATCCCGGCGACTCCGGTCCATTCGACGGCAATTTCCCTATCGCTGGTTTCGAGGTCTACAACAAGGTTGAGGCAGCCGACGCCTTCGGGAATGCGCATCGCCACATACGCCCTTTCGCAATCGATCGGCAGCACCTTCCATCCCGAGGCCCAGGCGCCCGTGGCGAGGCCCTCGGCGTCGCGCGATTCGATCCAAGTCTGCACCCGCAGCGGCGCGCGCGCCGGAGGCGACATCGTGAACATGAACTCGAGCGCGTCGGTATGAGGGGCGACGATATCGTCTATGCGGAAGCGCGCCGGCTCGCCCGGCGCCAGATTGGCGACGGGGCGGCTTGGTTGAGCGCCTATGGAGACGAAGGTCGCATCGCCAAAGACGGTCTCGACGCGGCTCCAGCATTCAGGGGCGATATGGCCGGACAATTGCCCCTCGACGCCGCCGGAGTTGATTTCGTCCCAGTTCCAAAAGCGCGGCAGGATATTTCGCGCGCCATAGGCGGCGCGAAACAGCCGCACGCAGGCGCCGCTGCGCGCGGGCAGCGCGTCGTCGCCCGTCAGCGCGACATAGTCTTCGCAATCCTTGGGGTCGAGGCTGAGTTCGATACGGTCGTCGCCGACGAGAGTCGCCTCGATATCAAGCACAGCCGTCTCGAACAGTGGGCCAAGCACATGGCGCAGGTCCAGCGTCAGCCATGACGGCGTGAGCTTGTCGGCGGGTATATGCCAGCTGCCATGGATGATCTGGCTGTCGGCGCCGCGCAGCCGAATGCTCAGCGCACTGGCAGCGGAGCCCTGCGTCGCCGCAATATGCAGGGCGATGGCGGTCAAGCCGTCGAGCGGTAGCGCCAGCCGCTGCCTGAGGCGCGTCGCCCCCTTGGGAAGGCGGTAGGTGGGGCCAACCTGCGCCGGCAGGCTCGACCAGGCAATCTGCGCTTCACCCAACGGCAATCCGCCCAGCGTGCGCAGCGCGGCGGCCATCGCCTCCTGCGTGCGTTCAATTTCCAACCTGGTTTCGGCGAGCGCCGATTGGGCGTCGACCGCGAGCCGCGCCGATTTCCGCATTTCGTCCAGCGCAATGCCGAACAGGCCGGCGGCGGCGGCCAGCGTATCGGCGGCGGCGATGACCGGCGGCAGGGTCAGGGGCGCGAAATCGCCGCTTTTCAGCGCAGCCTCAAGCGACGAGCCGGGCTTGACGGCGATGGCGAGGACGTTGGAGCCGAAATAGGAAAGCGGCTCCCAGTCCCAATTCGGAGCCCGCGGATCGCGGCAGAGGCCGAGCGCGCCGTTTTTGGCGGGGACGAGGGCATAGGGCTTCCAGCGGGCGTCGCCGATAACGCCCAGACGTAATTCCGGCGCGCCAATGGCCACCGGGCAGGACAGGTCGAAGAAATCGGCCGCATCCTGCTTGGCCAAATAAAACTCAGACATGAGCGCTCCTGTCCTGCGAAAGTCCGGCGTGCTCGAACCAGCTTTCGAGATTGCGCCGCCAGTTGTTCTCGGTTTGGCGGGCAAAGGCCCTTTGCGCTATTTCAGAGACCAGATTGCGATTGGCGGCCAGAGTGTTGAGTATCGAAACGAAATCGGCGACGACGCTGGCTTCGGGATTTTCATTGTCGACCAGGAAGCCATCGACGCCATCCTGGATGATCTCGGCGACAGCGCCGACTTTGGTCGCCACGGGAATGCAGCCCATCCGCTGCGCCTCGAGAATGGTCAGCGGTACGCCCTCGAAGCGCGACGGCAGCACGAAGACATCGGCCCAGGCATAGAGGCGATTCAGCTCCTCGCCGGTAAAAACGGGCGGCTCAATAGCGACATCGAAGTGGGTGACCAGGCCTTCCGCATCGGCAAGAATGGCCTTGCCGACCACGCGCCATTCAAAGTCGGGCGTGTTGGTCGCGCGCATGATTTCATGCAGGCGATCAATGCCTTTTTGCGCATCTAGACGCCCGAGATAGAGCACCCGCAGCGAATCGGCGCGGCGGCGTTCGCCGCGCAGGGCGATGGCGGCCTCGGCGGCGCCGGGCGGGCAGGCATAGGAAGCGGCATTGCGCGCCAGCACGATTTTTTCGGCGGGAATGGCGCGGCCAAGGCACCACCTCGCCAATAGATCGGATATGACCACGAAGCCGTCGTAGACATGCTCATAGGGCAAGGCGAGGTTGGGATTGCCCATCGGCTGGCCATGCCGGGAACGTTCGACCAGATGCAGGCCGACATAGGTTCTTATGCCCTGTTTGCGCAGCGACGCCATGATGGCGTGGCCCGCCAACGAATGGGTGTTGAGGACGATATCCATGGTCGCCAGCAGGCCGACAGCTTCTCGCGTGTCGCCGTCGGCGGCATATTGCGAGGCGCCCGCCCCGTAATAGAGCTTGTTCCAATCACCGTCGCCGGCTCCGGGAACCGCGAGGAAATTCACCGAAGCAAAAATCTCCCGCGCCTGACTGGCAAGGCCGATTTCCGTTTCATTGACGATAAACAGATGCACGTCGCAGCCGCGATCCCTGAACACGCGGGCGTAATTCAACACCACTTTCTCGACGCCGCCGAACTCCATCAGAGGCAAGATGAAACCGACCTGTTTGCGCCCGTCTTCCGCGACATGCGGCAAAACGTTCCCACAAGGGAAATTGAAGGAATAGACATCCTGAAGACGCCCGCGCGACCTGCGCGCGTCCTCGCGCCATTCCGGGCGCGCGTCGGAAAGGCTGCGCAGCCTTTCCCCAAGGGTGGCGACCGTCGCCAGCAGATCGAGCGCGACCGCGCCATTGCCAACATCGATTCCATGTTCGCGAAGCGACTCCGGCAGCAGGCAGGCGATGGAGGCCAGAAGCGGCCCTTGGTTTTCCCCTAGAATCGACGAAATCCAGGCGGGATTGGGATCATTGGCGGCGGCCGACATAAGATCGGCGCGCCCGATGATCAGCCGCGCGCTGAGCACGCCCGCCTGTTCCGCGCCCTCGCGTCGGGGCGTGAGACCGAGGCGATCTTTGTCCGTGAACTGAAAATTGACGACGACGAAATGGCGCTCGCGCAGCAGGTTTTGCGCCATCCACAGCAGCGCACGGTCGAGGCCGGCGCGGGTCAGAAGCTCCAGGGCGCCCGGCGCGGAAAAGAGGAAGCAGTCCGGGAAATAGACCGATTTGGGATAGCGATAGGCGCGGGCGAAATCGCGCGCCGCGGTTGCCTTGTCGAGCAGACGCGGCGGGCGGCGCGGATCGACGAAGGCGCGAACATCCGGGGAGCCAAGCTGATAATGGATAAAGCGAGGGGCCTCGACTTCCTCAAGTTTGATAAGCGATTGCGGCCTGAGCAATTTGGCGTGTTTGACGCGCATATAGTCAATGATGGTCTCGCGCATCCGCTCCGAGCCGACCAGCATGCTTTCCGCGCGACGGCGATATTGAAAGCCGGAATCGCTTATGTGGACGCCGCGAAAGCCCTTTGACGCCGCCTGAAGCCAGAATTCCCAGTCCTCGAAGCCAAAGCGCATGGCCTCGTCGAAGCGCACGCCCGCGTCGATCAGTTTGCGCGAGATAAAGCTGCCAGCCTCGCAGTAGTTTTCGAGAATATGGGCGAGAAAAGAATAGTCTCCGCTGTTCGAATAGCACTGGCGATAGCCGAACATGTCAATATCCGGATAGACCCAGCCAACTTCAGGTCCAGCGCTGTCGAGGCGCTGCCTCATTCGCTCCATCGTGTCGGGAGAGATGCGATTGTCGGCGTCGAGCAGATAGAGATATTTGAAATCGGGAAAGGCTTGCAGGGCGAAGGTGATGCCGGCGTTGCGCGCCGCGCTCAGCCCACCGTTCTTTCGGCGCAGATAGGCGATGCGGCCATCGCTGGCGCGCGCATACGCATTGCCGATGTTCTGAGTTTCTGGAAAGGGGCAGCCGTCATCTACGACCACGGCGCGCACCTGCGAGCTGCCGCGCTGCCGACGTACGCACTCAAGCGCTTCCACCAGGAAAGCCGGTTGCTTAAATACAGGGATGACGATGACGATGTCACATGGCGGCGCCTTCATCCCAGACGATCTCCGTTGCCACGCGCCACGACCTCTCGTTTTCGTTGGGCGAAATCGTAGCGCGCCAAGGCCAGGCGACATGTCTTCATGTAGGAATCTGTCATATCTTGACGCGTGTAGCCTGAAGCAAAGTCAAAAGCCCTTTCAATATTGGCTTTCAATAAGTCAGGATTGTCCAATGCTAATCTGAGGGCATGGCCTAGGTTCGCCACATCCTCGCTCGGTGCGATCAAAGCGAGTTGTGGGGCGACGTCGCCATGGGCCTCGAGCGCGCTGTCGCTGGCCACCACCGGGCATCGCACTGCCGCCGCTTCGAGAAAGACCAGCGGGCTGCCTTCGATTCGTGAGGGCAGGAAGAGTACGTCCGCTGCGTCCAGCCAGTCGTCTACGACAGGGACTTGTCCGACGAGACGAATAAGGCCCTTTCGCCCGGCTTCCGACTCTTCGAGAAAGCTCTGAAGCGGGCCTGATCCAACGCAGACCAGCAATGCCTGAAGATCGGCTATAGCCTCTGCGATGGCGGGAAGCAGGTCCGAGCCTTTGGATTTGTCGAGTCGGCCCAAAACCAGCACCAATTTCTGCGTTTCGGATATGTCGAGGCGACAGCGGGCGGCGCTGCGACGCCAGCGGCGCTGAGCATCCGAGAGCGGCCGGACATCAACGCCATTGGCGATATGGCCCACCGTGAAACCCGGCAAAGCGAAGAGATTTTGGATGCGACTCGCCACCGGGGCCGACACGCCGACCCAGGTCGCAAGACCGTTGGCATAGACCTCCGGGGCCACCCTCAGTTCGGGCGCCAAATCGTAGGGCGGTTGGGCGGCGGGGGCGAGATGGGAAACCAGCAGATGCGGAAGTCCCACGGCGCTCAGAAGCCAATGCAGTCCATATCCATAGATCGGCCATGGCAGGCTGACGATGGCGAAGTCAAACTCGAGTCCGGCAAGCCGGGCGACTGCGGCCGACTGCTGTCGGATCACATTATCCCTCGGGCTTTCGGCGTCATCCCAGGCGATTTCGGCGGTGATGCGCCTGGCCCGGACTGCGCGCAGCGTCGCGCTTTCAACCACTGCGGCGGGGGCGACTAGCGTCACTTCCACTCCAGCGGCCGCGAAAGCCTCGCATAAGTGCGCCGAATGTTTCTCGGCGCCGCCGATCTGACGGGCCGGCACGAAAAATAACAGGCGCTTGAGGTCGATCTTGTTCGGAACCGATGAAGCCGCGCTTTCCACATTCTCTTCCCGGCCTTACGCCATCGTCTGCGCGGATAGCAGAACCTGCGCCACCGCATCCCGGTATGTATGGCTCAAGCCACTTCTCTGCGTCCAGTTCTGCCCTCCGTAGGCCAACAAGGCTAACGGAATGGGAGTTCTTTTACTGACATCAGCAACGGAAACAAGCTGGGTCAGCCAATAGGGCGCCCATCGGAAGCTTTTTCTTTCAAATTAATGAGAAATATCCTACATAATCAAAAACTTATGCTGTAGAGCCGCTTCGGCGGCTTCTCGATTAGGTCGCCTGATCTGCTGCAGGCGCTGAGGACGCAAGCCCTCACTTTTCCTCGAACAACGACGGCCGCCTTTTCATCCCGGCGTCTGAACGCCGGCGACTCCTTCCACAGATAGTCGCAGGGCATCGCGCTTGCCACTGAAATCGAGGGCGGGTTCGGCAATTTCGGTCCGTTACCGGAACGGGACTCAAATTCAACTCCTGAACCCTTCCGTTAGGGCCCGCAGACCTTCACGGTAAGTCGGATAACGCCACTCGTAGCCCAGTGTGTTCTTGAGTTTCGCTGCCGCGACGCGACGGTTGTCACTGTAAAAACTCCTGGCCATCGGCGTCATTTCGGCGGTCTCGAACGGCTCTTCCGGCGGCGGCGGCACGCCGAGTAGATCGGCCGCGAAGGCGACGACGTCCTGCGGCGGCGCGGGCTCGAGATCGGCGACGTTCCAGATCCCACCTTCGCCACCCCCGGCGAGCAGCGCATTGAGCACACCCGAAATATCGGCAACGTGGATGCGGTTGAAGATCTGGCCCCGCTTGACGATCCGCCGCGCGGTCCCATCCCTGAGCTTGGCAAGCGCATTGCGCTCCGGCCCGTAGATGCCGGCGAGCCTGAGCACGTCGACGCGCGTTTCGCGTCGCACGCCGAGCGCCCGCCAACGCGCCTCCGCCGCGATGCGAGCCCGCGCGCGCGGGCTCGACCCGTTTAGTTGGGCCGTCTCATCTACCCAGGCCCCATCAGCCCCGCCATAAACCACGACGGTTGACAGATAGAGCACTCGCCGCAGGCGCGGCGCGGCGATCAGTACT
>JARLJC010000251.1 GCA_031291435.1 Alphaproteobacteria bacterium
AGATGATTGAAGAAATCTATCAGAGGAAGAACCGGCGTCGCCAATAACGGAATCATCGCCAGCGCGAACAGACCGGCCATGGCAAGACGTGAACGCCCACTTACCCTAGTCACCACCTGCCAGCCCAGCGCTTTACCCAATGACGTTCCCGGTCCGGGCCACAGCATCTCTGTCCATTCCATCGGATTTGATCAGATAGCCGCAACTTGGTGGGATTTACGCTGCACTCTCCAACGCGTAATCGCAGCCCTGAGCGGTTCATCATAGAATCGGTGCAGGGCATAAGCGATAGGTACAATCATAGTAAAAAACAACAACTCTGCCCAGCGCCCGGGATAAAGGTTCGTCCCAATCAGCGCTCGTCCGACCAGTACGACCAGCGGATAATGGATGACATAAAGGGCATAGGACGTATCGCCCAGCGCAGTTCCGATCCAGCCATGCCGCTCCACTGCCTCCGCGCCCCAGAACACCAGGGCGGGGAAGACGAACAGCACGCACGCATATTCGTAGACAAGGCCCGGCAGCCCGCCGATCGAGGGCAAAAGGACGAGCGCCAGAATAAGAAGCATCAGCCAGGACGGCATCCTCAGGCGCGGCGGGTGCGCCCGATGCCATCGCTGCAGCAGCACCCCGGCGAAGAAGGAAAATCCGACGCGCGGGAAGCCGCCGACGAACGTGCCCCATGTCGCGCCGATGTCCAGGGAACGATGAAGCCAACCCGCAAGCAAAAGAATGACGGCGGACAAAACAGTCACCACGGCGATCTGGAAAATCCGTTCCCGCCCGCGCAGAACGGCAAACAGCACATTGGCGACGAACAACTCAAAGAACAGCGACCAGGCAGGCACCAGGATCGGAAATATGTTCGAAGAAAAATACTGCGTGGGAGACGGCAGCATCAGCAGGCCGAATCCGGATATCGCCGCCCATGTCGCCATGGTGGGCGCATGGACGTCGCCGCTCGACACATCGAACAAGGCGATCGCGATACTGATCGAGATGCCAATCAGATAGAGCGGATAGAGGCGTATGACGCGCCGGATCAGGAATTCGGCGGAAGACATGCCGCTCGCGAGCCGGTCGCCATAGCTTAGGGACAGCACAAAGCCGCTGAGCAGGAAGAACAGATCGACCGCCAGATAGCTGAACTGCGTCTCGCGCACGCCATGCAGCCCGCCGAAATGCCGGGCCACGACAAACAGGGCCGCCACACCCCGCATGGCGTCCAGGGTTACATATCTTTGCTTCATGTCGTTCGGCCTGGACGTACCGAGGTGATTGAACAGGATTGCGGGCAATTATGTTCAATATCGGGCAAGCGGATGAAGTTCAGCGCGTAGCGTCGCTCTTCTTTTGACGGTATGCTGAAATGAAACAGGGAACTTTTCGAATGCGCGCATTGGGAACGTTAATCATCGCCGCCCTCGCTTGCGCGGGAACGGCTGCCAATGCGTCCGTCGCGAGCGACTTTTTCCCCATCTGCGCGAAGCCGCCAGCGTCGGCGGCCCGAACCCTCACTGTCGATCCGTCGGGCCGCGGCGCTTATCCGAACATTCCCGCCGCCCTCAAGGCCGCGAAGCCGGGGGATTTTGTCGATCTCATGACGGGCGATTATGGTGATGTCAGAATCGATGGTCGGAACAGCGGATTCGTCACGATCGAAGCAGCGCCCGGCCAGACGCCTCAATTTACAAAGCTGCTGATCGGCGAAGGGGGCGGCGCTTCGCACTGGCGGCTGAAAGGACTGTCCGTTTCGGGCTTCAGCACCGGCATGTGGGGCAACGGCATCGCCCATCCCGGTCTCGTCTTCATGACGAACAGCGATAATATCATTTTTGAAGAAAACAACATCTATTCGCAAAACGGCCAAATGTCATGGAAGTCGGAAGCCGATATGGCGGCGGCGAAGATGACCGTGTCCGGCGGCATCGGCGTCGATCAATCGTCATGCATATCCATTGTGAAGAATCATCTGTCCAACCTCTTTAACGGTATCATGGTTGGTGGTGACCAGACTGGCGATCGCGGCAAATACTTCGTCGTGGACGGTAATACGATCGACAATATTGCCGGTGACGGCATCGACCATTCCGCCAGCCATATTCGAATCCTTCATAACCAAATTACGAACAGTCATGATATCTGCGAAAACAAATGCATCCATACCGATGGCATTCAGGGATGGAACTGGCACAACAAGCCCGGCTTGCTGAACACCGATGTCGTGATCGACAGCAACGAAATCATCCTTCAAACCAAGCCCGGGCTGGTACTGACGGCCGGTGATTTTCACGGCATCACCATTTTCGACGGGATCTGGGACGGCATGCAGATTTCCAACAACCTTATCGTCACGGGCACGTGGCATGGAATCTCCACCAACCGCGTCAATAATCTATCGATTGTCAACAACACGGTCGTGGGAACCAATCCGGCGCGTGGCACCTGGATTGCCTATAACCCCAATAAAAACGATCCGCCCGACACGGTGTACCACATCGTCATCCGCAACAATGTCGCGCCCGCCATTGCCAATGACAAGCGCGGAGCCACCCAGGCGGGATTGGCCGTGGATCATAACCTCGTCTTGAAAAGTGCGAGCGACTTTGCCGACAATTTCGTCAAATTCGATCCGGAACATTTCGCCTATGACCTGCACCCCACGAAACGCTCCGACGCCAGGGGCGAAGGATCGGCGGAGGGTGCGCCGGCCGTCGACATCGATGGCCGACCGCGCCAGGGCAAGATCGATGTCGGCGCTTATGCTTATCAGGGTAACTGACCGGATTTCACCGCTGTTGGCTGGAATGGCTCATCGTGCGGCGCGCAACAGCGCGAAATGCGCCGTCCGCGCCATAAGATTGACATTTGAAGGAAGCGGCTGGGACAACAGCTGCGTGTTGCAGACCAGTTGAAAATCGAAGCCCGCCGAAGCTGCGGCAGAGATATAGCCGCTGCCATCGTCAATCCCTTCAAGCGGAAAACTGCGGTACAGCGCCTCCACGGCCGTCTTCAACCGGCCTCTTGTGAGCAGCGGATGCTGATCGCTCTGTGCGAACAGAGGCCCGCCCTGGTCATATTGCGCGACCAGCAGCGGGCCATACATTTCGCAGCGGGGATTGCCGGTTCTGTGATAGCCCCCGCCCAAAGGAACCCCGATTGTCAATGATCCCGGTGGAATTTTCGCCGCGAGGATTTGATATTCGCGGTACTCGCTCGCATAGGCATGCCAGTCCACCGCCACCGCGACAAGGCGCAAAAATACCACCGCAACCAGGATCGCACCGGCAACGCGGCTTGGATTATTCCAGCGTCCCGGACGAATGCAGAGCGTGCTTAACAGCACCAGCGCCGCGAAAAGCGGCATGCGGTCGGTAATGTATCCAACGCCGAACAAGACAGGCGCCCCGATCATAACCGTCAGGACTGCGGCGGCGATAAGCGGCCACGCCTTACGTGCAATCGCGATCCGGCCGCACCGCATCAAAAAGACCATTGCGACACCCTGCACCACGAAGGTCGCGACATCGAACCAATAGGTCGGCCCTTCCTCGACCCGGAGAATTGGCACCAGCCGTTTCAATATCCGGCCGGGCAGATCGCCCCGCATAGCTGCAGCGGCCTGGGAGAATCGCGCTGCCGCAGCGATCGCGTCGGGACTCGCCGGCGCCATCGACGATATCCAAAAGAAGAGGAAAAGAAGCGGGATGACAGCCTGCGCCGCCAAGAAGAATAAAGATTGCAGCAGATCGGAGAGGCGACGCGTCGGCGCATTGACGAAATATCCAATCTCCAGTGAACCGACCAGGACTCCGTAAAGCGCAAAGGCAAGGCCGTGGGTAAAAAAGATCACGATGGAGAAAAGGCAGGAAATAGGCACGGCCAGCCGCGGGTGATGGCGGTTCTGCAGCCACCATCCTGCTGCCCAAAAGGCAAGACCCAGCCCCAGCAGGAAATTCGCGAAGCCCCAATTCAGGATATAGCTGTACAGCAATGGCAGTAGGAGTACCGCGACCAGAACGGATTTTTGACTCGTCAAAACCCGGTTGAGATAGAGTACGCCGCCATACAGGGTCGCGAGAATGACGATGGTGATGACGTGGGCGGCTATCAGCGGCGGAACCACGGCCAGGACCGGAACCGCCAGAAAATCCAGACCGATATCAGGTTGCAGGGCCCAATGGGTCGCATAATAGGTTTGAAATGCCGAATTCGAACCGATGTGGGAAAGTACAAAGAAACGGGCGAGATGATTGTAAAAATCGATCAACGGCAGCACCGGCGTTGCAAGCAGCGGGATCAGCGCGAAGCCGAACAACCCGGCTATCGCGATGCGCCAATCAGGGGCGAGAATTCTCATGCAACCGCACCTTGCTCGGAATTTTCGATCACCACCCAGCGTCTCATTATTTCGCGCGCAGCAGCGCGAAGTGCGGTGTTTCTGCTATCACCCGCACATTCGCCGGAAAGGGCCGCGCCATCAGATCGGCATTGCAGACCATCAGATAGTCAAACCCCACGGACGCGGCGGTCTGCGCATAAAGGTTATAGTCATTGATCTTCTCAAGTGGAAAGGCGGCAGTCAGGGCGTCTACCGCCTGTTTCAACTTGCCCCGCAACTGCAACGGCTGCTGATCCGGATAAGCGAACAGCGGCCCGACCTGGCCATATTGGGAGATCAGCAAGGGATCATACATCTCGCAGCGCGGCACTTCGGTCTCGTGAAAATAATTGCCGACCGTGACGCCCACCGTTATCGACCCCTTCGGGATCATCCGTGCCAATGTGCGGAATTCCTGGTACCCCTGCCCGAATTCGTGGAAGCTTACCGCCACCACGACCAAACGCACGGCCACCGTCGCAGCCAGCACCAGCACAACCGCGCGGCTGGCGAATGTCCACCGCGCCGGGCGCACCGACAGCGCGCTCAAAAAGCACAGCACCGCGAACAGCGGCATGCGATCGGTGATATAGGAGACGCCGAACAGTTTTGGCGCACCGATGCCGACCGTCAGCAGGGCGGCAATCATCAGCGGCCATCCCGCGCGAACCACCGCAATCCGTCCGCGCAGCATCAGGAAGCCGATTCCCAGCGCCTGGATGGCGAAGGTCGCGATGTCGAACCAATAGGCCGGCCCTTCCTCGACGCGCAAAATGGGGATCAGTCGTTTCAGGATGCGCGCCGCCACCCCCACCGGCCGGCCATCATCAAGGGCCTGGGGCGCGAGCACCGCGGCATCGGCCAGCGGCACGTGATGCGGGCGCAGAACGATCCACCAGGCGAAGAAAGCCAGCGGAACGATCGCCTGTGCCGCGACCAGGCTCAACGACCGCAACAGATCGACCGGCCTGCGAGTGGATGCGCTGAAAAATAATCCCACTTCCAGCGCGGCGACCAGAATGCCGTACAGGCCGAATGCCAGACCGTGGGTGAAAAAGATCGCCACCGCAAACAGGCACGATGCCGGCACGGCGAAACGCGGGCGGTCGCGGTGCGCGATCCACCACCCCGCCGCCCAGAACGCAAGGCCCAGGCCGAGCAGGAAATTGGCGAAGCCGAAATTGAAAATGTAACTGTACAACAGCGGCAGAAGCAGCACCGCGACCAGCAGCGACCGCTGGCCCGTCAGCACCCGGTTGAGATAGAGCACGCCACTGTAAAGAATGGCGCAAATCGCCATCGCAATAATCTTCCCCGCCAGCAACGGCGGAATGAATCGCAGCAGCGGTGTCGCCAGCAGGTCCACCCCGATATCGGGCAGCAAGGTCCAGTGCGCCCGGTAATAGGTCTGCAGCGTGGGATCGGTGCCGATATGCGCCAGCACGAAATAGCGTGTCAGGTGGTTGTAGAAATCGATCAGCGGCATCACCGGCGTGACCAGCATCGGGATCAGCGCAGCCGCGAAGAGAGCCGACATAACCAGGCGGGAGCCGACCCGATCGCTCGCGGCAATCGAGGGGCGCCACGATTCTGTGTCAGCTCGCATCGGCAGGCATCCAGTTGAATTAATCTGTCGGGAAAATCATGACCATAATTCCAAGCTCTTTGACAAGTCCGCATGATATCCAAAGCACCAAGACACTTATGTCTTTTCCAACACATTTGCGGCGGGATATCTGCTGGATCTGCGTTTGACGACCCGATGCATAAGCAACCCGGCGCCGCCGAACGCCAGGAAAATCAGCAGCGACGAAATCAGATAACGGTATCTCAGCGTTGGCTGAACGAAGACATAGGGCGCCGAACACATCAGGGTCGCGGTCAACAAATATACGTAGGCGCGCCGGCGCCAGGCCATGTAAGCGAGTGTGCAAATCCCGCCCACCGAACTCAGCAGCACCAGAAAATGCTGCAGTCGCGCCACCAGGCCCAGATGGCCATAAGTATACCAGAACCACAGTGGCGGCAGATAAAATTGCGCAAAATGCCGGGCGCTCAACAGCAAAAAATCCAGGGGATGGGTCCGAACCCACGTTCCGACTTCGGCACTAAGCTTGTGGTAATAGGGCAATTCGCCACCAGCGGCGCGCATGGCATCGAGCCCCGCTTCCCGATGGATCGGATGGATTTCAAAGAGCCGCGCAAAGAATGCGGCCCGCGGGTCCGCCGGATGAACGGCCCCGGAATAATTGGCAAGATCCAGCTCCAGACCCAAATTGTCCCGCAGCGCGATCGGTTCGCCCAGCGCTGCCTGATTTCTGGCCGCCCAGAACCCGCCGAGCGATCCCGCGACCAAACAGATTGCCGCTGGAGCGATCCACCATTGCCGCACGGGTAACCGCAGTAGCTGGAATATTCCGATTACCGCGATCGCCGCCAGTCCCGCGGGCGGACTCACGATGAAAAGAAGTCCGCCAATCGCACCGGTAATAAGAAGATCGCGCGAGGTCACGGTTTGAGCCCGGTCGGCCGTGACAATCCGCAACAGGATCCATACCAACAACACCACGGCCAAATTTACTTCCCAGTTCCGGCCCTCCCTCACTTCCATCTTGAATTGCAGTGGCACGAGGGCGACGAAGGCGACAGCGGCCAGGCGCGCTGGCGGTGGGATCTCCAAAACATGGGCAAGCCGCCAGCACAGCCAAAGGCCGAGCGAGACCAACCCGGCCGCCCAGATGGAAAGAGCCAATTCAGCAGTCGGGCTGCCGGCACCGAACAGCCAATAGGCCGCTGCAGAAGGCAATGGAGTGAGCATCCCTACATGCGCCGTCGCGCCGGTACCCACACCAAACGGATCGGCAAAGCGCCCGGTCTGAGCAAGTGCCGCGCCGACGCGATAGCTCTCGCTGAAATAAGGTACGGGATTCTGACCTTCCGCGGCCCACATGACGCGAAGCCCAGCACCGCATGCCAGAAGCGCGACAACGACCCGTGCTTCATAGGAGAGGCATTTCAGCCAGACGGTGGACATGTCTCTCCGATACAATGAGACGGCTCTGCCGAATATGCACAAACTCAGATCAAAATGATCCGGCCTTAGACCGGCGCGAACGCTGCGTGGGCGCCAGCGCAAAATTATGCCGCAATGATTGGCTAGCCACTTTATCTCTGTTATGAAATCCAGCCAAACTTTAAGCGGTCTTCAATGAACATTAAAGAGGAAATGTTGGCCGTTGTGGAGACACACGGGCCATGGACAGCGTACAACATAAAGCTGGCCGACGGCGTCGAAACCGCGCCCGAATTTTCCGGCCCCCTGTTCAGATTGCGGCGGTCTGTGCAAATCATCTCCGATCTCACAAATAAACCCTGGAAGGATCTTCGCATTCTGGATCTGGCATGCCTCGAGGGAATCTACGCCATCGAGTTCGCGCTCCAGGGAGCGCAGGTCGTCGGAATTGAAGGCCGCGAGGCCAGCACCGCTCGGGCACGATTTGCCGCCAAGGCGCTTGGTGTGTTCAACGTCGAATTCTATACGGACGATGTTCGCAATTTGAGCGTTGAAAAATATGGAACATTCGATGTCATATTTTGCTCCGGCATTCTTTATCACCTCGGTGCCGCCGACGGCTGTGCCTTCGTCAAATCGATGGCGGATGCGTGCAACAATCTCCTGATCGTTGACACGCATGTGGGGTTGGATGGCAAAAGCACCGTCGTTGTTGATGGCAAGACCTATTGCGGAACTACCGCTTGGGAACATTCCGCGAAGGATTCCGAAAAGACGAAGCAGGCGCGCACCTGGTCGTCCCTGGACAACAATACGGCTTTTTGGATTACCGAACCGTCTCTGATCAATTTGCTGAGGCATGTGGGTTTCACGTCCGTCGTTAAAATTCTAGCTCCACAAAGTTCTGTTCAGTCTTCCGACAGGCTGACTTTTGCGGCGGTGAAAGGAAAGCCGCAAAAAATAATCCTATCGCCGGAATTGGAGAATTTTCCGGACAACGACCTTCCCGAAAAAAGCACGCTGAAGCCGCATCCCTACCAGTCGTCAGGCTCGCCATTGGGCCATTTTCTGATGCGCGTAAGAAGAAGGCTCGCGCGCACTGCCGGACGTGGCGCTGGCGCTTACGTTCGGGAAGCAGGCCACAAGAAATGATCTAAATTGTTCGCGGTCCGAGCTGACACAGTTGGTCTCGAATCCGTATCGCTCCACAATGGGCCAGCACGAAACACTTATGGCCCAACTCGCCGATGTACAGTTGCACTGTTCACATAGTCAGAACGTGATCATGACCGACAAAATCAACCTCGCCGAAAAATTCTCCCGCTTCTCCGAGCATTGGCGGCCCAAGACCATCGCGGCCCTTAACGGCCAGGAGGTCAAGCTGATCAAGGTCCAGGGCGAATTCCCCTGGCATGTGCATGAACGGGAGGACGAGTTCTTCCTGGTCTGGAAGGGCCGCTTCAGGGTCGAATTCCGCGACCGCGTCGTGGCGCTGGAGCCGGGCGAATGCGTGACGGTGCCGCGCGGGGTCGAACACCGCACCTGCGCCGATGCGGAAGCCGAGATCCTCTGCTTCGAACCGGCGGGCGTACTCAACACCGGCAATGTGACGGACGAAAAATTCACCGCCCCGAAGAATGTCGCGATCTGATTTCGCCCTGGTTTCGTGCTAGCGCCGCCAGCGCGGATGGCATGCATAGGGCATGGGCTCATGCGCGCATTGCCCGGTCAGAAACAGATGGGCGTAACTATTGGGCGCGCTGGCGATCTCAAGTCCCGCCACGATCAGGACCAGAATCAGCAGCCCGGCCATCTGCCATCTTGGAATCATGCCCGGCCCCATTTCCCGGGTGCTGTTCTAGCACATCACGCCCCCGTGACGCGGCCTTGTCCTTGCGGTTAAACTCGCGCCGTCGAAAGGGAACCCCATCATGCGCACCGCCTTGCTGGCTGTCACGTTTTTGTCTTTGTCCGGCGCCGCCGTTCTTCTGTCCGGCTCCGCCTGGGCCGCCGACGCGCCGGGCGCGCCCTTGACCGCTCGCGCGCTCCAAACCCCCGCCGCGGTGATCGTCGATCCCCATCCCGACAAGGCGCATCCGCCCGGGCTGGCCGATGTGCGCATCGACAGTCACGGCTCGGCGATGAACGCGGTGCTCTATACCGCCGCCGGCGCGATGCCCCATCCCGCCGTGGTGCTGTTCCACGGCTTTCCCGGCAACGAGCAGAATCTCGACCTCGCCCAGGCGATCCGCCGCGCCGGCTTCACCGTTCTTACCCTGCATTATCGCGGCGCCTGGGGCAGTCCCGGCGTGTTCTCCTTCACCCATGCGCTGGAGGATTCCGATGCCGCCATCGCCTTCATGCGCGATCCCGCCACCGTGGCGAAATACAATCTCGATCCGCGCCGCATCTTCGTCGCCGGCCACAGCATGGGCGGCATGATGGCGGCCAGCGCGGCCGCGCACGATCCCAAGATCGCGGGCCTGGTGATGATCTCGGCCTGGGACATCGGCGCGGAGGGTCCGCACTTCGCCGAACCCGAGCACCGCAAGAAGCAGATGGATGCCGGTTTCGGCGACGAAGTCATTCCGCTGGCCGGCGCCACGCCCGACGGGCTGATGGACGAAGCCGCCGCCAACGCCGCCAAATGGGATTTCGTGGATTACGCGGGCGTGCTGAAATCGCGCCCCGCCCTGATCCTCACCGCCGACGACGGATTGACGCCGGACAATCAGCGCCTCGCCGCCGCCTTGAAAGCCGCGGGCGACAGCGACGTGACCGAAGAGCATATGACCACCGACCATTCCTATTCCGACCACCGCATCGCGCTGGAATCGACCATCGTGCGCTGGCTGGAACGGCATCAAGCGGCGGTGGGTGAGGCGCGACGCTGAAAGCGGCAAAACGGTCCAGCGGACCGTTTTGAGCGACGAACGCCGCGAGCCCAAGCGAGCGGCCGGA
>JARLJC010000252.1 GCA_031291435.1 Alphaproteobacteria bacterium
ATGGCACTTCATCGCGCTGGACACATGATTAGCCTCTAGTACGGCCCTTTCAAGCTCCCGACTCTGACATTCCCGATAGGCGAAAACCGAGGTGATATAAAGCTGGACTAGTTTGGCGCAGGCCTCTTCCGATGATTTTTTCGGCCCCAGATGCTCGACGCAGGTTGGCGGATAAGGGGGCGCGCAATAATTCCAACCCCAGCGATCCTCGTCCAGAGCTCGGGCGCTGGACGAGGCCAGCAGCGCGATCACCAAGGCGCCCGGCAAAACGATTTGCCCGGCGCCCCGCCGAGACCGATCCTTCACTGGGGGAGTCGAAGCCCCGTCTCGTTGAGAGTGCATATTTCCCGCCTTGCCGCATCGTCACAGGCAAGCAATCGCATCGAGGCTCGAACGCTGCAATAGGGAACAGCGTCTCTCGTCTGCTAAAGCTTGCTCGACCTGCTCCCGTTTATCGTTGGCTGCGCGACTGGGACCGTTTTTTAACCTTAGGTGGTTTCCTAAAAGAGGGTGCCCGTCGTGAATTTCCCTTAACTGACGGAGAATTGTCGCCGTGCATCGGAACGTCCTCTCCAGCCTCGCGACGAATCGCGTTCTCCGCCCGCTTTATCGGCGCGCGCCCGCGGCCAGCCGCGATCTGGCCCAAGGCCTGTCCGACGCCAACGCGACGGTTCAGTCCATGCTCACCCGCTCGGCCCTAAAGACCGCGGCCATCTATCGCCAGCATGTCCGTGCAGCGATGGAGAGCCACCGCTTGCCCGCATGGTTGGCGCTTCTATTCCGCAATCTGCGCCGCCAGGAACACTACAGATACCGCTCGCGTCACTCAACGCGGTTTCTTCACGGGAGCCCTATGAATATCCAGTCCGACGAAACCGATATAATTCATCAGGCTCGCCCCATGTCTGATGGTCAACGCCGGCTGACCCGGCGCAATCCTCGAATTGGGAACTGCTATGGGCCAGCGTCCATCGCTTTTACCTGGAGACCATAAGGTTTAAACGGAGGCGTCGACCGTAGCGGCGTCGCGTTCGACGAGGGGAGTAGCCGCAAGATAGGCCACCGCCTGATGCCGACCGATCTTGCGCAATGGGTTTTCGACAAATCGGTAAGTCAGCGCCGCGGCGATAAAGGTCGCAATATAGGCGATAACCAGATAGGCGATTTTCCCGCCGGTCGTAAAATCATAGAAGCTGAGTGCCTGACAAATCTGCCGCACCGCCTTGAAGACCACCATATGCACGACGTAAAGACTGAAAGAGCGTGCACCGATCCATAGCAATAAATCATTGGCGCCGAAAAGCCTAGCGATGTAGCCCTTGTTATAGGAAGCCGCGAAAACGAGCCCGGCACAGACAAGCGCCGCCAGACCGACGAAGAATTGCTCGCGCCAGAACAGTTGCGACGCGCCGAGCATATAAATGAACACCACCGTGAATATCACCTTGACGACCCTGTTGTCGAGGAAACGCGGTTCGATCAGCAAACGAATGGGCGATAGCGCAAATTTGCCTATCAAGACCCCCCAGGCGATGGCGTCGGTGCGGATGAACCAACCAATTTCCACGCCATTGGCCGGACGGCGCATCGCAAACTGAACAGCGATCAGCATGAACAGCCCATAAGTCAGCCATCGGCGCGGCAACAGAACCATCAGAAAGGGCAACACCAGATAGAACTGCGTTTCGAGGGAAAGGCTCCAATAGTGCGGATATAGAGCGCCGCAGGGCTGACCCTGGACATTGCAGGCATGGCGATGAAAATTTTCGAAATTGAAAAATGCCGCCAGCCCATCCCCGACATTATCCAACGGCGCCCCGATTTCGGCCTGCCTGTAGGTCACGATCAGAATAAGTCCGAGCAGGAGCCACAGCCAAGCCGCCGGCGCAAGCCGCCAAAACCGTCGAATCCAGAAGGCAACGCCCTCGCGAATAGCGTCACGCTGCGGCATATTGTAAAAAAGTCGCGACGACAAAGACTGGAAAATCACAAACCCGGAAATACAAAAGAACAGATCTACTCCAACCCACCCATTAAAAATATTATATAAATTATGAATTTCGGCAAAACCAGTGATTGACGTTAGGTGTTCGTAAAGCACAAGAAGAACGGAATAGGCGCGCAACACTTCAATATCCTGGTTTTTATCGCTTTCTGTAAAACCCAAGGTCTTCATCTTATATCTCTCTCACGAACATATCTGCCAATTATCCATTCCAGGCTGGCGCCCACTGCATGGAAAATCGATTTTCAAAACAGGCTAACAAGCGGGGAGCATTAATCGAACCGATAACCGCTGTCGACGTGAAGTGTTGCAGCGAGCTTTAGCGCCCTCGCCGAGTCCGCGCCAGTAACGCATGTCCGTTTTTACGAGGCCTAGGCTTTCGTCGCCGCCAAAAGGCTGCCGAGTGAGGTTGAATGGAAACGCGCCGCAGCTGCGCTGCCGCAAAACGGCATTTTCGCCGGTTCAGGCGCCTTGCGGCCTCTCCCCATACCGGAGGGCCTGGGTTTGCGGCAAAAAATTGCATCGAGGCTCGAACGCTGCAATAGGGAATAGCGCGCCCCACCTGCAAAAAAGTTTCCTCGCCCCGTCCCGCGAATCCTTAGCTGCGCGACTGGGAACGTTTTTAACCTCAGGC
>JARLJC010000253.1 GCA_031291435.1 Alphaproteobacteria bacterium
ATTATCTGATTTCAACCATGATTGTATGCCCCCCCCTCCCTAACCCTCCCCGCAAGGGGGAGGGAACTCGGCCGGTCTTACTTCAACGTGAACTCTCTTCCTTCGACGTTTGCGGGAAGAGAACAGACGGTGCCCTAATCCGGGTGCGATTCCCTCCCCCTTGCGGGGAGGGTTAGGGAGGGGGGACATAAAGCTTGTCATCTATGATTCTACCCTGCCTTTTTGGCAGCTTCGCGGCAGGGGGCGAACGATACCCGGTGCCACGGCGTGACGCCGAATTCCACCAGCGCCCTGAGATGCTCCGCTGTGCCATAGCCCGCATTATGTTCCCACCCGTAAGAGGGGAAGGAGGCCGCCAGTTCCGCCATCATCCGGTCGCGATGCACCTTGGCGATGATCGAGGCCGCCGCGATGGAAAGCGATTTATCGTCGCCGCCGATAATCGCCTCGGCGCGGCAGGGCAGATCGGGCGCGCGATTGCCGTCGATAAGGGCGATGTCGATGACGGTGTTGAGCGCATTCACCGCCCGCTGCATCGCCAGCATGCTGGCCCAGAGGATATTGAGACTGTCGATTTCGGCGACGCTGGCTTCGGCCACCGCATAGAGGCAGCAGGAGATAAGCTGCGGGTACAAGGCCTCGCGCGCCGCCGCGCTCATCTTCTTGCTGTCCTTGATTTCCCGGCGCAGTTCGCGCGGCAAACGCCCCGGCAGAATCGCCGCCGCCGCCACGACCGGGCCCGCCAGAGGCCCGCGCCCCACTTCATCGACGCCGCAAATCACTTTGCCGGCTGCGCGTCCGTGGCGGGTTTCGTGGCTGAGATCGGGCATGATTCAAAAGCGGTGAGAGTCCCCAGAAATAGCAATAAACAGCCAGAAACCAAAATGAAAAGGCGGCGCGAAAAAACTTGTTGTGCGATTCTGCGGTCATGGATAGGATTGCCTTCGAAGCGGATGAGCCGGACATGAAAAACATGCGGCGTCGCGCGGATGAAAAGCAACCGCTACCGCCCACAAAACGAATAGACGATAAAAAAATACCGGGGCAAAAAAATACCAGAGCGGGCGGGCTTCGGCGTAAAACAGGTAGCGCAACAGATTCGCAAAACAGGAATGGTAAAATTATGAGACAGGGTCCCAACGGCAGACGTCCGCGCAGCCGCCATCATGGCGGTGGCGGCGGTGGCGGCGAAAATCGCGGCAACGGCGGTGGTAGCGGCGGCGGCGGAAATCCCGCGCGCGACAATCGCCCGCGCTCCGCGGCTTCCCTGCGGCACCAGTCGTTCGACAGCAATTGCGGCGATCTGCGCGTGCGCGGCAACGCCTGGCAGGTTTACGAAAAATATCAGGCTCTGGGGCGCGACGCCGCCTCGGCCGGCGACCGCGTCGCCGCCGAAAATTACCAGCAGCATGCCGAACATTATTTCCGCATCATCGAAGCCATCAACGAAGCGACCGCCGCCGAGCAGCAGCGGCAGGGCGGGGCTCCGCGTCCGGCGGGCCAGCCTTACGATCAGCAGCCAACCGTTCCGACCAACTATTACAATCCTGACGGCACCCTCGCACCGCCGCCCGCGGGTTCCGAGCCCAACGGCAATATGTCGGGCCAGCCGGAAAGCGCCTCTGCCGAGGCCACCGTGCAATCGCGCACGCCGCCGCCGCAGCCCAGTTCCTTTTTCACGCAGGAAGAAGTGGACGAGCATAACGGCGACCAGCCGCTGACGGCCGTCCGTTAAGCTCCGGTACGCAGGCGGAACGCCTTATTTTCTCCGTTTTTAACGGCGAATAAGGTACAAGTTTCTTATTCCTCCGGCTCTTTCATGATGCGCCCATGACTCTTTCTTTCCTTAAAATGCACGGCCTTGGCAACGATTTCGTCGTCATCGACGGACGCGCCACCGATATCACCCCTTCGGAAAAATTCCTGCGCGCGGTATCGAGCCGCCATCGCGGTATCGGCTGCGACCAATGCATCATTCTGCGCCAGCCCAAATCGGCGGGCGCGGATATTTTCATGTCGATCTATAACGCCGATGGCAGCCAGGTCGGCGCCTGCGGCAACGCCACGCGCTGTGTCGCCAGTTTGATCTTCAAGGAACTGGGCCGCAGCAAGGCGGTGATCGAAACCGTTTCCGGCCTGCTGCCTGTGTGGGAAGAATCTCCGGGCCTGATCGCGGTCGATTTCGGCGCGCCGCGCCTTGAGTGGAATCAAATCCCGCTGGCGCGCGAGATGGACACCGCGCTTGTGCCGGTCACATCGGGCGGGTTGGCGGGGCCCTGCTGCGTCAGCGTGGGCAATCCGCATGCGGTGTTTTTTGTCCCGGATGCCGAAGCCGTGGCGCTGGAACAAGTCGGGCCGGTTCTCGAACATGACGCGCTATTCCCCGAACGCTGCAACATCGAAGTGGCGCAAATTCTGGCCCCCGACCGCATCCGCATGCGGGTATGGGAACGCGGCACCGGCATCACCGAGGCCTGCGGCTCCGGCGCCTGCGCGACTTTGGTGGCGGCTGTCCGGCGCGGGCTCAGCGACCGCCGGGCGACGATTATCCTCGATGGCGGTGAGCTTGTGATCGAATGGCGCGCCGATAATCACGTGATTATGATGGGCCCTGCGGCATTGAGCTTTCGGGGTGAGCTGGCGGCGGATTTTTCAGTCTAGGCGGCAGGGTGGGGTTGATGACGTGCGTATAATTGACCCATTCGATATCGCCCTTGAGAAAATTCTCGATCAGCAATCCAGCCATTTTTCTGTCCCATGCCTCGCTGAACGGCGCCAATGAATGGGAGATGAATATCTGAACGCCCTGTTTCATCGCCTCTTCGGGCGTAACGAAAGTGCGGGCAAGAATGGCGACGGGAACGCGGGCGACGCATTCGTTGCCGAACGGCGTAGTCTCGATTGTGAAAGCGCCGGGATCGACTTCATAGATAAAGCCGCCGCGCACGCCGTCTTTTTCGGCGAGCTGGTTGCGCCACGCGGCTTCGTCGGCGGCATGGGCAACCATGAAGCGCCAGTTCTGAACCGTGCCCGCCATGAAAACCGCCGGGGTTTTGAGGGCGTAGGCGTGGGCCAGAATTTTATCGGGCTGGGCATAGATGACGTTGCCGAGCGGCGGGCTGGGGTGCGGCTCGATATGTTCTATATCGTAAGGCGAAGCGTGATATAATTTCATATAGCAATTCACATGTTATTATTTTACTAGGATAGCTCTCCGGCAGGCATAAAAGGAATTAGTTTCACGATGGCAGACGCAATTTCTTCAAAAAGCTGGTTATCGCGTCTGACGGCGGGGCTGCAGCGCAGTTCCTCGAAACTGACCGAAGGCATCACCGGCGTTTTCACCAAGCGCAGGCTCGATGACGAAGTGCTGCAGGAGTTCGAGGAAATTCTGATCGCCGCCGATCTCGGCCCCACCACGGCGGCGCGCCTTGTCGGCGATTTCGGCAAAACCCGCTTTGGCAAGGAAGCCAGCGATGCCGAAGTCAAAGCCGCTTTGGTCGAACAGATCGCCTCCATTCTACGCCCGGTCGCCAAACCGCTCGATCTCGATCTCACCAAAAAACCGTTTGTTATCCTCGTCGTCGGCGTCAACGGCACCGGCAAAACCACGACCATCGGCAAATTCGCGCAAAGCTATGCCGATCACGGGCTCAAGGTCATGCTGGCCGCGGGCGATACTTTCCGCGCTGCCGCTATCAGCCAGTTGCAAATCTGGGGAGACCGCGCCGGCGTTGAAGTCGTGGCGGGCGAGCAGGGCGGCGATGCCGCGGCTCTTGCCTATCAGGCTCTGGAAAAAGCGCGCGCGGCGACCAGCGACGTATTGCTGATCGATACCGCCGGGCGTCTGCACAACAAAAACGATCTGATGCAGGAACTGGCGAAGATCGTGCGCGTGATTAAAAAACTCGATCCCTCCGCGCCGCACGCCACCATTCTGACGCTCGACGCCACCACCGGGCAGAACGCGCATGCGCAGGTGGAAGCCTTCCGCGAAATGACCAATGTCACCGGCCTTGTCGTCACCAAACTCGACGGTTCGGCCAAAGGCGGCGTGATCGTGGCGCTGGCCGATAAATTCAAACTGCCGATTTATGCGGTCGGCGTCGGCGAACAGGCCGAGGATCTCCAGCCCTTCGTGGCCGAGGATTTCGCCCGCGCGCTGGTCGGTATTTAAGAAAACCCTTGCCAGAGAATCGTCATCCCGGCGTAAGCCGGGATCCAGTACGACAAGTGCCATAAGTACTGTCTTGCGGGTGCTTCGGGACTGGATCCCCTAAGTTCACAAACGAAGTGCAACACCCTGATAAGGTGTTGCGG
>JARLJC010000254.1 GCA_031291435.1 Alphaproteobacteria bacterium
ATCGCAGATCATCTTTTCCGCATTGGTGACGAAGTAGGGCGACAGATAGCCGCGGTCGAACTGCATGCCTTCGACGACTTCCAGTTCGGTTTCCAGGCTCTTGTTTTCTTCGACGGTGATCGGCGATTCATGACCGACCTTTTCCATCGCCTTGGCGATCATGTCGCCGATTTCCTTGTCGCCGTTGGCCGAAATGGTGCCGACCTGCGCGATTTCCGCATTGCTGGAAACCTTCTTGGAACGGGCCTTGAGGTCTTCCACAATGGCTTCGACGGCCTTGTCCATGCCGCGCTTGAGATCCATCGGGTTCATCCCGGCTTCGACCGCCTTATTGCCTTCGCGCACGATAGCCTGAGCGAGAACGGTGGCGGTGGTGGTGCCGTCGCCCGCTTTGTCGTTGGCCTTGGAGGCGACTTCGCGGACGAGCTGAGCGCCCATATTTTCCATTTTATCGGAAAGTTCGATTTCCTTGGCGACGGTGACGCCGTCCTTGGTGACGCGGGGGGCGCCGAACGATTTGTCGATCACGACATTGCGGCCCTTGGGGCCGAGCGTAACCTTGACGGCGTTGGCGAGGATGTCGACGCCGACCAGCATCTTGCGACGCGCTTCGGTGCCGTGGGAGACTTGTTTAGCAGCCATGATATTGTTCCTTTGTTGAGTAGTGTTCTGGTGTTAGGGGCTAGAGAGAAAAAGAGAGATAGCAACGAGAGCAATGTCGAATGACGTCCCTCATCTCTTCTCTCGCTTCTTCTCGTTCTTCCTCTCTCTTAAGCGGCCTTCTTCGACGATTTGGCGACGCCTTCGATAACGCCCATGATGTCGGATTCTTTCATGATGAGCAGGTCTTCGCCGTCGATCTTGACTTCGGTGCCCGACCATTTGCCGAACAGGATGCGGTCGCCCGACTTGACGTCGAGGGGGACGATCTTGCCGGATTCATCACGCGCGCCCGCGCCGACGGCGATGATTTCGCCTTCCTGGGGCTTTTCCTTGGCGGTGTCGGGGATGATGATGCCGCCCGCGGTCTTGGTGTCGCCTTCGAGGCGGCGAACGACAACGCGGTCATGCAGGGGACGGAATTTCATTTGGTAGCTCCCAAAAATTAAAGTCCAAAGGTTAAGGCCATTCAGGCCCTTATCTGTACGGTGGAGATAGGCCATATCCCCATCGGTTTCAAGGGGCGTTAACGATTTTTTAATGCAGAAAAGAGGCGAAAGTTTTGGGGAAGTCCGGGGAAAGGGCTAGAATGCAGCCATTCAGAGAAATGCCTGTTTTTTAAAGAGATCCTTATGATCGAGGCCGTAGAAGAACCCAGACGCCGCCATATTGCCGTCGCCATGCTCGACGAGGAAATCGGCGTGTTGCGCGATGCCCGCCAGGTTTTTCGCGGCGGCGTGTTTCCGGCCGACATCCTGTTGCCGGGTTCGCTCAAATTTGCCGAGTGGGGGATCGATGCGGCGCGGCTGCCTCCGGCGGGCGTTCTCAAATCATATATCCTCTATCTGCAGGAAGCCGTGATCCTGCCCGCTTTCGACGATTTTATTACCGAGCGCACCGAAAACGCCCACGAAAATCTGCTGGCCGTCCAGATCGTGCCCGACGCCAGCAACAAGATCGTCGATGAGATGGTCGAACGCTATAAAGGTTATATGGCCGGCACGGCGCGCCAACCCGTGAGCGACAAGGAGGCCTATGCACATTTTTCTTTGTCCGTCGCGCGCGCCGGGCTTGTCTGGGATGTCGAGGAAGTGGCGTATAACGAGGTCAGCAAGAAGGCCATGCGCCATATGGGCGCCCCTTCGAACCTTGCGTCGGTTATGCCGTTCCCATCCCCGGATATGCGGCGCCTGACCCGCGACGCGATGACTTATCTGATCTCCGACGTCAGCAACTGCATCGGCGCGCTCGAAGCGTGGCGCACGGCTGAAAAGGCGGTTTCGCAGAGAAAATCATGGCTCAAGCTGATCGCCGCCGGACATCATGAATCCTTCGTGCGCAACCGCGATTACCGTGGCGCGCTCCGGCAGGTTCGTCTCGGCGGGGCTACGCCGCCGAAACCGACGCCTTCTTCATAAGCGAACCCATCGCGTCGTTGGCGTGCTGGGTCAAAGGCTCGATCGCGCCCTTGGCGGTGCGCAGCGAGATTTCCGACATTTTGCCGTGGCTGGCGACGATGCCGTCAAAGCAATCCTTGAAGAATTCGCTCTGCGATTCAGCGGCTTCCTGCGGCGATTTGGCCGACATGATGGTTTTGCAGGCGCTGATGGCGCGGGCATAGGTTTCCTGCATCAGGCTGTTCATATTTTTGGCGATGTCGTCGATGCCCTGCCAGGTGATGCTCTGCGACTGCGTCGCGGCATTGACATAATTGGAGAGCATCGAGTTCATGGCTTCGCAACCACTCGTTATGCTTTTGGTGATATCGTTGGAATCGTTGGCGGGCGAAGTCATGGGACTCTCCTGGTGGGATGAAAAAGAGGGGCGCGCAACTTTGCTGCGCTGCACAATAAGTTAGGCGCGGCGGCGGAGTCTGTCAATTAATTCTTGTCATGAGGCGGCGATGGGATTCTTATATCCATACCCCGAATCAATCATCGAGCGATGCGCGAGCGGCATGAAAAAACGTAATTTAGTGATACTTGTCATGGTGTTGGGCCTTGTCTTCAGCCCTCACGCCGCCGAAGCCAAAAAACGCATCCATCACACCGCGCATCATCCCCGCCATCATCACGGGGCGGGGGTCGATGCCTCGGCGGCCTATTCCGATATCGTCATCGACGCCGAAAGCGGCCGCATCATTCACGATACCGATGCCGACTCGCTGCGCCACCCGGCTTCGCTGACCAAGATGATGACGCTTTATATCACTTTTCAGGCGCTGGAAGCGGGCAAGCTCAGCCTGACCCAGTATCTGCCGGTTTCGGCCAATGCTTCCTATCAGTCGCCCAGCAAACTGGGTCTGCGCGCCGGCTCGCATGTCAAGGTGCAAGACCTTATCATGGGCATCGTCACCGAATCCGCCAATGACGCCGCCATGACTTTGGGCGAAGGGCTGGGCGGAAGTTCCGATGCTTTCGCCCAGATGATGACCAGGCAGGCGCGCGCGCTGGGTATGACTCATACCGTGTTCCAGAATCCTTCGGGCCTGCCCGACCCCGATCAGGTGACGACCGCGCATGACATGGCCATTCTGGGCGCGGCGCTCATCAACCATTACCCGCAATTTTATCCCTATTTCAGCCGCGACGCTTTCACCTATGCCGGTATCTATCACCATAATCACAATCATCTGATGGATCGTTACGATGGCATGGACGGGATCAAGACCGGCTATATCCGCGCGTCGGGATTCAATCTGGTGGCCTCGGTCAAGCGCGGCAATACGCGTCTGATCGGCGTGATGTTCGGCGGGCGTTCCGCCGTGGCGCGCGACAACCGCATGGCGCAATTGCTCGACGCCAGTTTCGCCGAGGCTAAAAACGCGCCGCGCGTAAGCAGCGAGGATGGCGAAGGCGACAGCGCCGACAATCCGCGCGACAATCAGGATTATGTGACGCTGCCCGCCAAGGTGGCGATGATTTTCCCGCCGCGCGATTCCGACGACGATCAGCCCGTGCCGCCGCCGCAACCGCAGGTCAAGCCCTCGCCGGTCGCGGCGCGGTTGTTCGCGCCTTCGGTGCAGCCCGCGCCCGCGCAGGCGGCCTCCAACGGCAATGACTGGGGCATTCAGATCGGCGCTTACAGCGACGCTTCCATCGGGCAGCAGGCGCTGGCCGGATTGACCTCGAGCATGCCCGATATGCTGAACGGGGCCGATCCCAAGGTGGAAAAAGTTTCGGCGGGCGGCGTTACCATGTATCGCGCGCGCCTGATGGCGCTCGATAAACGCACGGCGCAGAGCGTTTGCTCCTATCTCGTGCAGCGCGGCAAAAGTTGTCTGACGGTTGAGCCGTAATTCATTTCGCTCGCCCCCCTCCCTAACCCCCCCCCGCGAGGGGGAGGGAACACCATTCCTCTTGCGGCACGGAGATTCTCTTCCTTCGACATTCACAGGAAGATAGTTCGCGTTGCAAGAAGACCGGCCTGATTCCCTCTCCCTCGCGGGGAGGGTTAGGGAGGGGGGCGTTCACCCATGGGTCGCGCGTGCGAGTGGTGCAGCGTGGTCGGGATGGCGGCTTATGTAATCTTCGACAATCGCTTTCGGGATGATGTGATAGCCGTTGACGGGTTTTGTGTGGCTGGCCTCGCCGGTATGGACGAGGCCGACGCCCGCGATTTCTATGCAATCATCCACGTCATAAAGATCGTCGGTATGCACGGGGCTTGCCCAGCCCGGCAGCAATTCGGCCTTGGCGCGTTTCTTGGCTTCGAGGGCTTCTGTCGCGATGATGAAGGTGCTGGCGTGGATTTCGGTGAACGCGCCTTCTTCATAAGCGCCGAGATTGACGAAGAACAGTTTGTTGCCGGTTGCGTTGAATCCTTCCGGCGTCACGCGATAGCCATCGACATAATCGAGTTCCAGCCAGGAATCGAGATGCAGACCTTCGGGCGAACCGAACCATTTATCCATCAGTTGTTCGTAGGTGTCCTCGATGGCGGTTCCGGTCACGAAAACAACGTCGTGCAGTTCGGTATTGCCCCGATGGGCGCGTCCGCCGAGATAGACCGCGAATAATTTGTCTGCCATGCTCGTTCCCTCGAATAATCTTATCAAGCCTTTGTCTTTATGGCATAAGCGCAAAACCAACCCCAACCGGAAATTGTCATGCGTCCTTCGAACCGAGCCCCCGATCAGTTGCGCGCCGTCAGTCTTGAGCCCGGCTTTGCCAAATATGCCGAAGGGTCGTGTCTGGTGAAATTCGGCGATACGCATGTGCTGTGCACCGCCAGCGTCGATGAAAAAGTGCCGGGGTTTTTGCGGAATACGGGCCTCGGCTGGGTCACGGCGGAATATGGCATGCTGCCCCGCGCCACGCATGACCGCACCGACCGCGAGGCCGCCAAAGGAAAACAGTCGGGCCGCACGCAGGAAATTCAGCGGCTTATCGGGCGTAGTTTGCGCGCCGTGGTAGACCGCAAGCTGCTCGGCGAAATCCAGATCAAGATCGACTGCGATGTTTTGCAGGCCGATGGGGGGACGCGCACCGCCTCGATTACCGGGGGCTATGTCGCGCTCGGCCTCGCCTGCCGGTTCCTTGTTAAAACCGGTAAATTGAAGGTCAATCCGCTGATAGCCTCGGTGGCGGCGATTTCCTGCGGCGTCTTTCAAGGTACGCCGGTGCTCGATCTCGATTACGCCGAAGATTCCAATGCCGAAGTCGATGCCAATTTCGTTCTGACCGGCACCGGCGGCATCGTCGAGATTCAGGGCACGGCGGAACATACGCCTTTTTCCGAATCGCAGTTCCAGTCGATGCTGCGTCTCGCGCAGAAGGGCATTGCGGAACTGACCGCGATACAGACCGAAGTGCTGGCCTCCGCCGCCTAAGAAATCCACGCGCTATGAGAGCCGTCATCCCGGCGCAAGCCGGGATCCAGTCCCGGAGCATCCGCAATCCAGCGCGCATGTCACTTTTCGTGCTGGATCCCGGCCTTCGCCGGGATGACGCGGCGTGGGCGGTTCTTCAAGTTGCAACCCGCTGTTCGGGCTGTTGATAATATATTAACATATACCTCTTGCGAAAAAGCCGCGCCGGTGTCAAAACTCGCGGGTCGCTTTTTGCGTTTTCCTCCTTTCCTTCCGGGTCATACGCGTATGTTTTCCAATTTGTTAGGTATGCTTTCCGCCGATATGGGCATCGATCTCGGCACGGCGAACACTTTGGTCTATGTGAAGGGCCGCGGCATCGTGCTTAACGAGCCTTCGGTCGTCGCCATCGCGCATAACAAGGGCAAGCGCCACGTTCTGGCCGTCGGCGACGAAGCCAAGCTGATGCTGGGCCGCACGCCGGGAAATATTCAGGCCATCCGTCCGTTGCGCGACGGCGTTATCGCCGACTTTGAAGTGGCGGAAGAAATGATCAAGCATTTCATCCGCAAGGTTCACAACCGCCGCAGCTTCGCCAATCCGCAAATCATCATCTGTGTGCCGTCCGGCTCGACTGCGGTCGAACGCCGCGCGATTCAGGAATCCGCCGAGTCGGCGGGCGCGCGCCGCGTGTTCCTGATCGAAGAACCGATGGCCGCCGCGATTGGGGCAGGGCTGCCGGTCACCGAACCGACCGGCTCGATGGTCGTCGATATCGGCGGCGGCACCACCGAAGTCGCGGTGCTGTCGCTGGGCGGCATCGTCTATTCGCGTTCGGTGCGCGTCGGCGGCGACAAACTCGATGAAGCGATCATCAATTACATCCGTCGCTATCACAATCTGCTGATCGGTGAATCCACCGCCGAGCGCATCAAGAAGGAAATCGGTTCCGCCTGCCCGCCGGAAGACGGCGAAGGCCGCGTTTCCGAGATCAAGG
>JARLJC010000255.1 GCA_031291435.1 Alphaproteobacteria bacterium
ACTGGCAGCCGGAATGGCTGGAGCCTTCATAGACCACCGCGCAGATCGAGTGGCCGTAGTCGCCATGGTTCATGCGGTGGAACACCACTTCGGCAATGGCCTTCTGGCCGCCGGCGCCTTCGCCGCGGGCCTCGTAATACAGCACTTCCGACAGGCATTTATGCTCGGCCAGGAGTTGGTTCATCACCACATCGGTGGTGGGCTTGGGGGCCTCGGCGACCTGCACGGCCGGCTTCAACACGGCGGCATGTTCCGTAGACGGATGATAGGTCAGGGAGGCGCCGATCGCGGCGCTGGCGGTGGCGAGAATGATCGCCAGCGCGGCAACAAGCACGCGGTCGGAACGCGAAATCGCGTCGTTGGTTTTCTTGGACATTGGCTGTGTAACTCTTTCGGCTCGTTGGTATCGCTTGGTCAATGTGGCTTGGTCTATTTCGCCCTTGCGTCTCGTTCCGCCCCTTCGGCGTTCCATTCGCAGTTGCTATTTCAATCAGGCTGTTTCGATCGCGCGTATTCCTCAAAAGTTCCGAATGGTTCCCAGCACCCTCATACTGTGAGGCGGCTTGTGCCCCTCAAAAAACGAATCGTCAAATAAATTTTTTCATTAACGTGACAGTGCGTCATACACGTTCGAAAAAACCAGCGATTCCCTGCAGCCTCGCAGAAATGTTAAACGTCGCTGCGACTCTTTTTCAAAGCCGCCTGTGCTGCCGCCAGTCGCGCAATTGGCACGCGGAATGGTGAACAGGACACATAGTCGAGCCCTGAGTCGTGACAAAAGCGAATGGAATCCGGGTCGCCGCCATGCTCCCCGCAGATGCCAAGCTTGAGATTTTCGCGGGTCTTGCGCCCCCTTTCCGCCGCAATCCGGACAAGTTCACCAACACCGTCCGTATCCAGAGAAACAAAAGGATCGCGCGCGATCACGCCTTTGGAAAGATATTCGTTCAGGAACATGCCGGCATCGTCGCGTGACACGCCCAGCGTGGTCTGCGTCAGATCGTTGGTGCCGAAGGAGAAGAACTGCGCCGTTTGCGCGATTTCGCCGGCGCGCAACGCGGCACGCGGCAGCTCGATCATGGTGCCGATCAGATAGGCGGGCACCTTGCCGCGCTCTTTTCTGATATCCGCGGCCACCGCCGCGATGCGCGCCGCCAGGATATCGAGCTCGGACTTGAAGGCGACCAGCGGGATCATGATTTCCAGCTGCACGGGCGCCCCGCCCTCTTCTTCCACCGCCAGCGCCGCTTCCAGGATGGCGCGCGCCTGCATCTCGTAGATTTCCGGATAGGTGATGCCCAGCCGGCAGCCGCGATGGCCTAGCATGGGATTGGATTCATACAGCGCGATGGCGCGGGCGCGCAGTTTCTTGGTCGAGGTGCCTGCGGCGCGGGCGA
>JARLJC010000037.1 GCA_031291435.1 Alphaproteobacteria bacterium
ACTTGCTGTTTTGCGGCGCTTGAAGCCCTTTGACATGCATCTGCACTATTTCGATCGCCATCGCCTCCCGCAGCAAGTTGAAAAGGAATTAAACCTCACCTGGCGCCCGACCGTCGAGGACATGGCGAAGGTCTGCGACATCGTTACGATCAACTGCCCGCTACATCCCGAAACGGAAAACTTGTTTGACGAGAAAATGCCGTCGAAGATGAAGCGCTGCGCCTATATCGTGAACACGGCGCGCCGAAAAATCGGCAACCGCGACGCCATCGTCCGGGCGCTCGAAAGCGGCGAGCTGGCGGGCCATGCCAGCGAAGCCTGGTTCCCGCAGCCGGCGCCGAAGGACCATTCATCGCGCAACATGCCGCATCATGGCATGACGTCGCATATTTCCGGCGCCTCGCCGTCCGCGCAAACCCGCTATGCCGTCGGAACACCCGAGATTCTCGAATGCTGGTTTGAGAAAAGACCGATCATCCAGGACTATCTAATCGTCGACGGCTGCGGGCTGGCGGGAACCGGGGCCCATTCCTACAGCGCGGGAAACCCGCTTTCGGGTTCGAAAGACGCAGCCAAGATCAAGGCGGACGTCTAACGAATGGACGGACGGCGGCGCGGGAGGCGCCGCAGTCTGTTAACGCGGCCCCAATCGACGTGACAAGCCCAGGGAGATCTTCCCAGCGGCATCGCTGAAAGACGAGGCGGCCATCTCCCCGGGCTCTCGCGCTTCGCGCCTTTGGATCGTCACGAAATCGGTGGCCTGGGCAGAAGCCATGCTAGCCGGTCTGGGCGACTTTCCTGCCGATTTTCGTTCTGGCGCAGGCGTTCGAACCGCTGCTGCCTCATCAATGGCGCGCCGTTCAGCGCGATGTGGCAGTTGCGCCGCAGGATCCAAATCCCCGCTTGATCTCCGCATTTATCGTGCAATCAAGAAAAATCGGGTCCCGCCGGAAGGCGAGACCCGCGTTCATGAGCACGGTCCGGAAGGTGAATGGCCCGCCCTATTCCTCCGGCTCGCCGCGTCCGGCGCCGAGCGCCACATATTTCACCTGGGCGAAAACGCGCTGGCCTTCG
>JARLJC010000038.1 GCA_031291435.1 Alphaproteobacteria bacterium
ATCGCGGCGGCGGCGCCGGAGGGGTCGCCATTGCACGCGGTGGTCGAGGTGCTGGCCGAGCGGCTGCGGGTGCCGATCACGCTGGCCGCCCCGGATGGCTGGCGGCCCGGGGCGCCCGCCGAGCAGGCGCCCGAACCGCTCTGGCGGCGCGCGGTGGCGAACGTGCGCGCCAACCTGACCTGGCAGTCCGAGGCGCTGCGCCACGCGCTGCGCAACGCCGCGACCGCGGCCCCGGCCTTCGCCATCACGCTGACCTGGCCGGCGCCGTATGAACATTGGCTAACCATCACCTTGGTGATGACGATGCAGCCCTACGTGGCGCTGACCTACGCCCGCGCGCTGGAGCGGATCGGCGGCACCATCGTCGGCGGGCTTGTCGCCGCCGTGATCGCCACGGTCTGCACCACGCCGATTGCGATCGCCGCGGCACTGTTCCCGCTGGCGGTGGTGGCGCTGGCCGTCCGCCCGGCCAGCTTCGGCCTGTTCATCGCCTGCCTGACGCCGCTGGTGGTTCTGCTGTCCGAACTCGGCCGGCCGGGGGAGAGCGAACTGACGATCGCGGCGATGCGGGCGCTCTATTCGCTGATCGGCGGCGGGCTGGCGGTGGTCGCCTCGTTGGTGCTGTGGCCAAGCTGGGAGCCGGGGCGGGTGGCACGCGACCTGAAGGCGGCGATGCTGGCGCACGGCGCCTATGCCCGCGCCGAAATCGGCCTGCTGCTGGGCGAGGCGACCGCGCCGGACGTGGAGGCGGCCCGCCGTGCCTGCGGTGTGGCCTGCAACAATCTGGAAGCGACGTTGCAACGCGCCCTGCTGGAACCCGGCCGCCCCTCCCGTCAGGTCGAGGTCGCGCTGACCATCGACGCGGCGCTGCGCCGGATGGCCGGGCGGCTGACGGCGATGCACCTCGACAGCGGCGCCACCCACGACCCGGCGCCCTGGCACGCCTGGGCGGAGTGGATCGACGGCGCCGCGACGAGCCTCGCCGAGGGCCTCACGACGCTGCCGCCGCGCCCGAGACTGCCCAGCGGCGACGCGCAATGCGACGCGCTGGCCCGGATTGCCCGGCAACTGGAAACCTCCGCCAGCGCGGTGCGGCGATTGAGCTGAGGAAGGGAATGCCCGCCGGGGGACTCGAACCCCCACCTCCACAGGAGTGCGGATTTTAAGTCGAGACTTGGCTTCGAATTATGTAGATAAATCAATGGTTATCAGAGTCAGGTGGTCAGTTCGTGATTACGTGTGATTAAAAAGGGCGTGATTTAGAGAGGTCAACCCGCCCATGCCCAAGCCCAAGAGACTGGTCAACCCGAGCCGAATTCTCTCTCACCCGTCGCCCTCCTATGCCGAACGAATCAGGCTGCACCAGTATCGCCGAGGTGCCTCGGATGCCGTGTGGGAAGCCACCTACCGGCTGGCAGGGGTATGGACTCGTCATCATCGGCTTGGAACAACAGATTGGACAGATGCCGTAGTAAAGTCTGTTGTGGAGTATAATCGTCGTGAGATTGGCGGAAATGCGCCAACTAAAACGAAGAAATTAACTAATGCATTCGCCGAAGCAGCTAAGATAGCAATCGAAGAATTGAATAAAAAAAGAACACAGATTACTAAAACCGAAGGCTCTCGTGCGGCTGGTCTATACGCCAATCCAATCAATTACATAAAAAAACTGGCGGAATTCTTCGGCTCGATGCCTGTCAATGAAATAAAATTAAAAAATATTTCCGAATGGAGGAAGAAATTTCCCAATGAACCCGCCACCAATACATTAGGAAACTACAATCATGCCTTCGGAATGGTAATGAAAGAGGCAATATCACTTGGATGGATCGAAGATGGAGAACAAATTACAATATCCCGCAAAGGCGGCAAGCCTTCTATTCGCCGAGAGACATTTAATTCGGCTGATATGAAGAAGCTCGCCGAATTCATGTCGCCAAAATGGATTGGTGATTCAGAAATTCGCCGTTTAATTCGTGCGTATATTGCCGTTGGAGCGACTACAGGAATTCGTGCGGGGCGAGAGATGGAAAGATTACATGTCGGGCAAGTCTTATTTCACAAGAAATACCAGTCGATAGTTGTGCTGAATCAAAAAATTAAGAATGGAAAGCGGAGAGAAGTCGCCGTTTACCAGAATGATGCTTTTGACATGCGGAAAATTCTGTTGGATTTGACTAACGGACGGGCACCTACGGACAAGTTATTCGCTAATTCCAAAGGAAAAGTAATACATTTCGGTCGAGAGGTCGTGCGGATATTCATCACTGCGGGTGTTCGAGTAGATCCAATCAGTCAAATGGAAAGAACAGCCTATAGCTTACGCCACTATTATGCCACGCAATCTCTCATGCGAGGTGTAGCAATAGATGAAGTCGCCCGTGAAATGGGCACTTCGACTGCGATGATCGAACAGAATTACTCGCACGTGATTGCGCAGAATCGCCATGCGCAATTATCCGGTTCTAAGAACGAAATGGCGAGATTGCGAGCGGCTATCTCTCGCCAGCATCCCGAGGTCGATCTACCCAACGATGACGATGACGATCCGACCAATCCTTGAAAGGGAGGCTCTCGCCCGACCATCCGCCAGACTGTTGCAGAGAACCCGCTAGGAAGGCCGTAGAAGCCTTCTAGCGGGGTTTGGCTAGGGCAGTGGCAGGATGGCACCTGAAAGCCTTCTACGTGGGGATTTGAGGCACCATCGGAATTCACCATCGGCCTAACGGTCAGGCGGGATATTCGTTCGATATCGAAGCAAGTTCAAATTCAAATAGCCATTCGTGAAATTCTCGGGAGGGCGATGAATGGCTTCAAGTATGTCAGAAAAAAACGATATTTCGTTTTGGTATTTAGCTGGTATTACCGACCGTGGTTGAATGGTGAG
>JARLJC010000256.1 GCA_031291435.1 Alphaproteobacteria bacterium
ACGCTCATCCCCGGTGTCCGGCCCATCACCATGCGTGACCGTCTGGAGGCGCGCATGGACGCACCTATGGTCCCGCGCAAGCTGCAAAAGCCTCTCGATATCGGCCTGTTCGATGAGATCGGCCGCAATCAACTTGAACTTTTCTGACCTGGAGAACTACCCATGATCCTGATCCCCGATGACATCCGCGCCCTGCTTCTCGCCAATGGCGCTGTGGAGTGCGAGACCGATCACGTCCCGGTCTTAAAATTTTTCAACCCGTGTGGCGCGGCGGTTTGGTTGATTACCGAGATGATGGACGACGGCGATACGTTGTTCGGCCTGTGCGATCTTGGCTTTGGTTCACCCGAACTCGGCTATGTTAGCCTCGCCGAGATTGAGAGCGTCAAGAACTCGCTCGGCCTCGGCATCGAGCGAGACCTATATTTTATGCCGCGTTTTCCGCTTTCGGTTTACACCGAAGCGGCGCGCGTCGCCGGGCACATCACCGAGGACGAAGAGTTGCTGACCCGTGCTGCCGCAGCGCTCGGCAAAAACCCCGTGCCATCGCCCATCCAACCTGCGGCACCCGTCGCATCAAATGATCAGGGAGACACGCCATGACCGCATGGACCGTGCAATGCGGTTACGCCGCCTATTATGCCAACACCGTCACGGTAGAGGCAGACACGCTGGATGATGCCTTGGACAAGGCCATCACGGCGGCGAACGAGGATGCATCCTGGAAATCATTGGATCATTGCGGCCCGACTTTCATTGATTCCGTTACAGAGGGTGCCGATGCCGATCCGTGGCGCGATCATGTGTCCGCGCTCCCGGTGCCCGAACGCTTCACGGAGCGCGGCGCTATCCCGCTTATCGCCGTCATCGTCGATGGCGGCATGGTGCAGGATGTCACGTTCGAGAACGGCCCGGCCCGCGTGATCGTATGCGATTACGACACGGAGGGCGCTGATCCAGCCGAGCTTGATACGGATGGGAACGGCGACCGCTACGTGCGCGGCGACTGGAGCACCGAAATTCCGCCATCAGGCGGATAAATCGCGCCATTTCGGCGCAACCCGGCTCCGCCCGCCATCCTGGACAGATTATCGGCCGGAGCCGGTTCACCCCCAAGAGGCCCAAGGAGTGAAGTGATATGGAACTCGGTCATATAGAATTTAGCAAGCTCAGTATTTCCGCCTTGAATATGCGGCACGGCAAAAAGGCACCTGATGTTTCCGACATCCTGCCATCTATCCGTGCCAGAGGTATTTTGGTTCCGCTATTGGTAAGGCAAAATGGCAGCCCGGATACGTTCGAGGTTGTCGCCGGACGGCGGCGCTATTACTCGGCACAGATCATCCTCGATGAACGCGGCGAGATCGAACCGCTGCCCTGCGCCTTTATGCAGCCGGGCGATGATGCGGCGGCGCTCGAAGCCTCGCTGATCGAAAATGTCGCGCGCCTCGATCCCGACGAAGTCACGCAATGGGAAACTTTTGCCCGGCTGATAAAAGAGGGCCGGACGATCTCCGATATTTCCGGCACGTTCGGCATCACCGAACGGATGGTCAAACAGCGCCTTGCACTCGGCAACTTGCTGCCCAAAATCCGGGAAGCCTATCGCAAGGAGGAGATCGACGCCGAGACCATCCGGTATCTGACGCTCGCATCGAAAGCCCAACAGAAGGAATGGTTGGCCCTCTTTGAAGACCCGGAGCAACACGTGCCGCGCGGCTATCAGTTGAAGGGATGGTTATTCGGCGGGCAATCGATTTCCACCAAGGTCGCGTTATTTCCATTGGAGGAATACCAGGGCCAGATCGTCTCGGACCTGTTCGGAGAGGATAGTTATTTTGGCGATGCCGATACGTTCTGGCGTTTGCAGAATGATGCCATTGCCGCGAAGCGCGCGGCCTATCTCGATGCCGGATGGCAGGATGTGACCGTGCTGGAGCAGGGCACGCGGTTTGTATCTTGGGAGCACGAGAAGACCCCGAAGAAGAAAGGCGGTAAGGTTTTCATCACCGTGTCGCAGCGGGGTGAGGTCGAATTCCACGAAGGCTGGCTGAGCACGAAGGACGCCAAGCGCGCGCGGCAGAAAAGCGACACAGGCAACGGTGCCGATCCGATCCCGGCAAAACCTTCACGCCCCGAAGTCACGAGCACCCTACAAAATTACATCGATCTACATCGCCATGCCGCCGTCCGCGCCGAATTGGCGGACCATCCAGGTGTCGCGCTTCGGGTGATGGTGGCACACACCATCACCGGCTCCAAACTTTGGAAGGTCGAAGTTGAGCCCCAGCAGACACGGGGCCAGGAGATCGCTGCGAGCATAGCGGGCAACACCGCCACGGCATCGTTCAACGCCAAGCGGCGTGAAATTGTTGTCCTACTTGATCTGCCGGGTGACGAAGCCGCCATCGCAGGAGGCAATGGCGATGATTACGCAACGGCAAGCGTCTTTGCCCGTTTGCTTGCACTGTCCGACGATGACGTGTTGCGCGTTCTTGCCATCGTCATGGCGGAAACCCTGGCGGCGGGCAGCGCCATGGTGGAGGCGCTGGGCGTTTATCTCAAACTGGATATGCGCACTGTCTGGCAGCCAGATGATGTCTTCTTTGACCTGATCCGCGACCGGCAGGCGGTCAATGCCATGGTGGCAGAGCTGGCGGGCCAGCATAGTGCGGATGCGAATATCGCGGAGAAGATCAAAACCCACAAATCCATCATCCATGCCTGCCTGAAAGGCGAGAACGGGCGGACGAAGGTGGAGAATTGGCTTCCGCGCTGGATGGCGTTCCCGGCGGGCAGCTATACGGATCGTGGTGGTTTTGAACCCGTTGAGCGATGGGAACGGGTGAAACCACTTTTCGCCCAGCAGTAGAGCAAATTGGGCGGCGGCTGCGCCGCCGCCCAATTCTTTATACGTTAGAACCCCCCCGCGCTTCGCGCGGGTCGCTTGTTTTGGCTCATCCATCTAGTTCCAGATTCTAACGATGTCTGCGCGGTTCGCCGTTACCGGCATCGCAACCAATTGGCTTGGTCCATCATCGGATCGGCGCGCAGTTGAGTGAGACATTATCCAACCCGAATCATCGCCCTTGTGAATCAGCCTTTCCGTTCTGGATGCGCGATACCGCACGCGCATTGGACTGGCTTTCGGTCCTGATAGCTATTCGGCGGAATTTCAGAATCCCGATCTATGGTATTATTTGGCCCATGCAGAACCACCAGTCTTGGTGTCGGCAATATCCGTTTTGGCGCTATTTTGCTCCCGTAACTTCGCCGTGGTCATCCCCTGCTAAAGGCGCGGAACCTATGGGCGTGGCGGGGGGGCCGCCAACCAACCCCCCCCCCCCTGTTTTACCCCCCGAGCCCGCCGCCCCGCGGCGGCCGGCCCGCCGACAAAAAAAAACCTCCGCCGCTCCACAGGGCGGGCGC
>JARLJC010000005.1 GCA_031291435.1 Alphaproteobacteria bacterium
AACATCAGTGCCGCACCCTTCGTGCGCAACCTGCAGCGCCTGCTGGATGCCGAAAAGGAAGGCATTTTCAAATATCTCGGCCGCGACAATAAACCCAGCTCAACTTTCTTTTCCGGTCAGGCCGGAATTGGGTTCGATAGCTCTGGCATTTTGGGGCAACTGCGCAAATCGGCGACCTTCCGCTACGCTGCTGCCTATCTGCCGTATGACCCCAAAATCATTGCCAAGCCGATCAACTCGATCATCGGCGGCGCGTCGCTCTGGGCGATGACCGCACCAAACCGCAGTGCCGCCGAATACAAGGGCATTGCCAAATACTTCGCGTTTCTGGGCTTGCCCGAAAACGATGCCGGGTTCAGCCAATCCACCGGTTACGTGCCGGTGACGCATGCGGGCTATCAGCAGGATGTTGCCAGCGGTTATTACGAAAAAACCCCTGGTGCCGATGTCGCCATCAAGCAGCTTGCCCGCCAGCCGACGACCAATTTCTCGCGTGGTATCCGGCTGGGCGGCATGCCGCAAATCCGCATCATCATTGAAGCGGCCTGGGAAGGCGCTATTGCTAGCGGCGCTTCGGCGGCATCGGTACTGGCGGATGCGCAAACGCGCGGCGACGCCGTTATTAAATCCTTCGCCAAAGCCTGAAGATTATATCTGCACAAGGCGGGCCTCATGAGGATGTTATCATGAAGCCCGCCTTGCGCTACTAGAACACATGGAACGGCGGACCTTATTTCCCGGCAAGCTGCTGCCCATCGCGCTGATGGCGCCGCAGCTTTTGCTGACATTCATTTTTTTCCTATGGCCGGCGGGACGCGCGATCGAAGAATCCGTGACCGCCGCCAACGCCTTCGGCACTGACACGCTGTTTGTCGGCATCGATAATTTCACAGCACTGTTTACCGATTCACAATACTGGGCATCCGTCGGGCGGACCTTGTTCTTCTGTGCCGCCGTCAGCCTGGTGGCCATGACCCTCGGCCTGCTGTTTGCCAATTTCACTGACCGTAACCTGCGCGGCAAAAACTGGTACCGCACGTTCCTCATCTGGCCCTACGCCGTGGCCCCGGCATTATCAGCCGTGGTGTGGGTGTTTATGGCCGACCCGCAAATCGGCCTGATCGGCAGGTACCTCGGCCCGAACTGGAATTATGGGCTGAATGGCAACCAGGCGATGGGGCTGGTGATCGCTGCCAGCGCCTGGAAGCAGGTGAGCTATAATTTCATCTTTTACGTCGCGGCCCTGCAATCAATCCCGCGCAGCCTGACGGAAGCCGCCACACTCGATGGCGCACGCGGCTTCACGCGCTTCCGTACCATTATCTGGCCGATGCTTTGGCCGACCACCATGTTCCTGCTGGTC
>JARLJC010000257.1 GCA_031291435.1 Alphaproteobacteria bacterium
ATCAGCTTGCAGCTTTCCTTCATGCTGACATTGCGCAGATAGGTGGAAATCACCGGCGCTTTCATCATGATTTTCGAGGTGAAATGGTCGGGCCGCTGCCGGTTGGCCCAATAAAGCACCACGAAAATGATGCCGCCCGTCACCAGCGCCGTGATCAGCACCAGAAGAGTCATATTAACCCAGGTGGCGAGGTTGATGGCGTGATTGAAACGGTCGATCGATTCCTGATCGGTGGCCTTGGTGCCTTCTTTCTTGAGATAGGGAATAAAGCCGAACTGCGCGCCCCACACCGTGCCGACGACGTTGAAAATATCGAAGGAGAGCCAGCTGAGAGCCGTAATCACGACCTTCATCTGCTTGCCTTTTTCCTCGGTATGCTCGATAGCGTGCTGAATGACGCCTTTCAGATCGCCCGCGCGTTCGCCCGCGGTGATGATCGCCATGGTGGCGGCGTCGAGCAGGCGCAAGGCGCGCAAAGCTTCCGAAAAAGAACCGCCGCCTTTGAGCACCGTTCGCGTCGGCAGGAAAGCGAGGCGGCGCTTGCCGTCGGTTTCGCCTTCGATGATGTTGAGAAGCGCGGTGCCGGCGGAAGCCGTCGCCCCCTGAAAGCGCAGCGCGCGCAAAAGCTGAATCTGCCAGGCCCGCGAGCGCACATCGGCCCATTCGAACAAAGGCGGTTTCTGCTCGCGGATATTGATGGGATAGAACCCGCCGTTGCGCAGGTGGCGGCGCACCGCATGCTGATCGGGAAGATAAAAATCCTCCTCCATCACATTGACGGAACCGTGCCGCATCTGGGCGTATTTGGCGTGGAACAGTTTCATCCTCTTGGCCCGTGCGCCGTCGATGCCGCTTCTTCGATCAGCAGCGCCGCGCCCATATTGGCGTCGATGGCGTTACGGCTGATAAGATCGATGATCGAGACGCGGCGCGGAATATAAATGGTGCCCGGCACATCGACCACCGAAGTCGTAACATTCGACACCATCATTTCCGTAATCGCGCGGCGGCTGGCCTGATCTTCGGGCGGGAACATCGCTTCAAGCGCCAGCGTACGTCCGAGAAAACCGCTGTGATTGCATAAATCGCAGCCTTCCCGGTGCGCGAGCGCCAGAGGCGCGTCGGGCAAAATGCCGAGTTCGGCGCAGCGTTCGGCGCTTTCGAAAATCTTCGAAGCCTTTTCGACTTCGTGGCAGGCCGGGCACACCGTCTTGACCAGACGCTGCGACAGGCTGGCGATCAAGGCGTGGCCGAGAATGTACAAACCGCTGGTGCGGTAGGCGGAACTCAAAAACCCGTCGACGCGGTCGAGCGTATGCAACGCATCGACCGAGTGGACGGTCGTAATAACGGTATGGCCGGATTCGGTGGCGCGCAAGGCCGCTTCGACCGTATCGCCGTCGCGCATTTCGCCGACGATGATAACGTCGGGATCGTGTCGCATCAGCGCGCGAATAATATCGGCGATGGTGTTGGCGGAATTATCGGTGACCGAGGTCTGATCGACCAACGGCATGTCATATTCGACCGGCGCTTCGACCGAATAAACCTGCCGTTCGGAACGGTCGATATCCTGAATGATCCCGTAAAGCGTGGTCGATTTGCCCGAACCCGTAGGCCCCGAGACGATAATCAGGCCGCCGTCTTTGGTATGGCCGTGGATGGCCTTGCGCAAACGCTGCGCCACCACGGGTGCATGCAGAAACAACTCATCGAAGGTACGCAGATTTTCGCGATCGAGCAGACGGAGCGTGAGCTTCTCGCCCGACGGCGCCACCGGCAAGGCGGCGCAACGAACATCGATCATACGTCCCTGCCATTCGAACGCCAGACGTCCGTCCTGCGGATGCTGGCGGTCGGCGGCGTCCATCTTGGCGTCGGTCTTGATACGGGTGACGATTGGCGCCATCACGCGCTGGGGCAGAAGATGCTTGTACACAAGATCGCCGTCGATGCGGTAGCGGATCCAGCAGCGCGCATCGTCTTCGCGCAGCGACAAATGAATATCCGAGGTGCGGCTTTGCAGGGCTTCGGAAAGAATATCGCTGACCGCCTGTTCGACCAGCATGGCGTCGTCAGGATCGCGCGCAAGGGCCGCCAGAATACGCAACAGCCGGTCGCCCGCCAGTTCGCTCTGCTCGCGCATCAGCTTTGAAAGCTCGGCGCGGTCCCACGGTTCGGCCTCGACGCTGGCAACCTCATGCCGCGCGCGCGCCAGCGATTGCGTGATGCGCAGCAGATCGGCATCGTCGACGCGGTCGCCGACGGCGATGCGCAAAATTCCCTCGCGCAATTCCAGCAGGCACAGCCCCATCGCGGCCTGCTGCGCGGCGGGCACGTAAAGACGAAGCGCCTGCATGGTAAGATTTTCTTTTTCGCCGGTGCCCTTGGAATTGGTCTTGGCCCCGGCGGAAAAACCGTTGCGGCGCAGGATATCGTCGATCGACAAAGGCTTGCCGCCCGCGCGGCGCATGGCCTGCTCGGTGAGCGCCAGCTCATAATGGCGCGGCTTGATCTTGAGGGCCTCAGCCTGCGCGCGGAGGGCGTCGGAAGGCTGGATGATTTCGCTCATCACCTGCCCCCGGATATGGATTGCCCGCCCTTGCGGCCGCCCGTACCACCTTTGGTCTGCTGGTTATCCATTTCTTCCAGAGCGGTGGCATGCTCGATGATATTTTGCGCCGCTTCGAGCTGGAACGATTTCTTCTTGCCGTTGACATCGACCTCGGCGGAATGCGCGTTGACGCTCAGCAATCTGGCGCTGCCGCCGTCGAGATCGAAAGTACTGCCGGACGCCAGAATGGAAGTCTGGCCGTCGGGCATCAGCAAAACCGCGCGGTCGCCGACGGTGCCGATCAGATGCAGGCGCCCGTCGCCGGTGGGGCCGCTGTCGGAAGGCGATAATTGCGGCTGCGGAGCCACCGCGGCGGCTGAAATCGGCGCCACATGGCCGGCCATTTCTTTTTCCAGTTGCGTGGCGGAAGGCGGCGGCGCCACCTCGCCC
>JARLJC010000039.1 GCA_031291435.1 Alphaproteobacteria bacterium
AGGAAGCATGCCGATGTCGCAGATTTTCTTCATAGAATGACATGAATTTCTCTGCATCCGTCACCTCCATGACCTGCAATTTCTCCTCGGCGCGGCGAATGACGTTGCGCGTTTTGTCGCGCATCCGCCGCCACAGCACGTCTGGCGCGTCGGGTGCGATCTCCCAGGTGAACTGGACATCGGTGTGGAAACCAAGTGCCTGAAATGCCAGCGTATCCGAGGTTGCGCAGTGGTGCTTGATATAGACGTGCGACGCTCTCGGCAGTTGTCCGATGAGGTCCTTCGTCACCGACAACCGATGCAGGCACCGCGCCGTCTCGCCCCCGGTGCTTTCCTGGATCGCCGGCCCGAGAAAATGCGTCAGCATCGGCATGGCGATGTGGGTCATGCCGAAGCGCTTCGTGGCGAGGTACGGCAGCCGCCCGACCACCCCACCGCCGGATTGGACCTCCACTTCCCGGTATCGTCCCTGGCTGGCGACCGTGAGCCACCATGGCTCATGAAACACGGTCGGGACCAGACCGCGCGCGGGAAGTGGCGAGGAAAGCGGCAGGCTGTGCAGCGCCGGCGCCGGCACCCCGCCTGGGCGCCGCGGCGACGCCTGGACGGATAAGGCTGAAACCTGCTGGGACAATGATCTGACTCTCGCACACACGTTCCGCGCGAGGTCCGGCGTATCCTCGATCGCACTTGGCAATCTGTATAATAGTGCTCATCTCTTCGGCAGTTGCGGAAAATACTCACGCCTGTCATTCGCAAGCCGCCGCCCCTCGGCGAGGTTGGAATTTTCGGGCGAAAATCGGCGATCAGCCGGCGCCTGGTTGGCCGATGGCGGAAAATCTCGGCATCCGTTTTTCTGCCGATTTCATCACTTTAATATGTACCCATTGAAATTTTTATTTTTCCCTTATTAGTCGCGGCCCCTGTGGCATGCTCACTCGCGCCCCACTTGTACAATCTATGGACTCAGGGCATTCCGCCCGGCGTGTCCGCATTTGGAGTACGACATATGAGCAAAATACTTTTGGCCAGCGCGTTGGCACTGGCGATGACTACTGGCATTGCTATGGCACAGACC
>JARLJC010000258.1 GCA_031291435.1 Alphaproteobacteria bacterium
TGCGCCGCCCGCTCGGCCATCCAGCCCATCGCGCCATGATGCCCCGCAGCGAGATAGTCCCGCAACCCATCGCGCTGCGTTTGGGTCAGAGTTGCGCACGCAAAGCCCACCGTATCAAAGCCAAGTGCTGCCGCACGGGCGATGATGGCGGCTTTGATATCAGTCATCACCCGCCGCCCAACCGGCGCGGGTATCGGCGCAATAGCTCTCGTAATTCTGCGCCAATATCGCTGCGCGCGCCCCTTGCATCAGCGATTGATAATAGGTGAGGTTATGGATCGTCAGTAGCATCGGCCCCAGCATTTCCTCGGCGCGGAACAGATGATGCAAATAACCCCGCACATGACGGCTGCAAGCCAAACAGGCACAATTTTCATCCAGCGGCTTGCTGTCATCAATAAATCGCGCATTGCGTAAGTTGAAAATCCCCTTCGAGGTGAATGCCCGCGCGGTGCGTCCGGCCCTGGTCGGCATCACGCAATCGAACATATCCACACCCCGCGCCACCGACCCCAGCAGATCATCCGGCGTCCCCACGCCCATGAGGTAGCGCGGCTTCTCCGCCGGCAGATGCGGCGTGGTCACATCGAGGGTGGCAAACATCATCTGCTGGCCTTCACCCACTGCCAGGCCGCCGATGGCATAGCCTTCGAAATTCAACTCCCGCAGCGCCGCCGCTGATTCAATCCTTAAATCTTCATAGATGCCGCCTTGCACAATTCCAAACTGCCCATAGCCTTCGCGCGCCACAAATGCGGTGCGAGAGCGTTTCGCCCAGCGGCTCGACATACGCATCGAAATCGCCGCCTCGTCATGCGTGGCGGGGAAGGGCGTGCATTCATCCAGCACCATGGTGATGGTGGCATCCAGCAAATGCTGAATTTCCATTGAGCGTTCGGGCGAGAGAAAATGCTTTGAGCCGTCCAGATGTGACTGAAACGTCACACCCTCCTCGGTCATCTTGCGCAATTTCGCCAGCGACATTACCTGGAACCCGCCGGAATCGGTGAGAATCGGCCCAGGCCAATCCATCATTTTATGCAATCCGCCGAACCGCGCCACCCGCTCCGCCGTGGGCCGCAGCATCAAATGGTAAGTGTTGCCCAGCACAATTTTCGCACCCGTCGCCCGCACCGCATCGGCGGTCATCGCCTTCACGGTGCCCGCCGTGCCCACCGCCATGAAGGTGGGTGTCGGCACATCGCCATGCGCGGTGCGCAGCATTCCCGCCCGCGCCGCGCCGTCGGTGGCCTGCAGGTCATAGGAGAATTTCATGTGCGCTCCAGCAGGCAGGCATCGCCATATGAGTAAAACCGGTAGTCATGTTCAATGGCGTAGTCATACGCGCTTTTAATCCGCGCCATCCCCGCAAAGGCTGAAACCAGCATCAGCAAGGTGGAGTGCGGCAGATGAAAATTGGTGAACAGCACATCAGCCACCCTAAACCTGTAACCGGGCAAAATAAA
>JARLJC010000259.1 GCA_031291435.1 Alphaproteobacteria bacterium
CGCGCAGACACGCCCCGCGCAGATCGGCGCGCACCAGATTGGCGCCCTGCAAATTGCAATTGCGCAAATCCGCGCCGAAGAAATTGCAGTAATCGAGAATGGCGCCTTGCGCGTTGGCGCCGTTGAGCGACACGCCGGTCATCTCGGCATGCGAAAGATCGTAATTTTCGAGATTGAGGCCGGACAGATCGTAACGCGTCAGCATGGCGCGGATGCCGCCCATGCGCGCCGAACGGAACATCACATGCTTGCGCACAATGGCGTCGAACTCGCTTTGCGTGACCTTGATCAGATTTTCGTTTTCTTCATCAGCCATACTGTTTCCTGGCCCGGCCGGACATGCGTTATTGTCGCAACCTAACTTTAAGGAATCCTTACTCTTCCTATCATTTACACCATTGATTACAATGGGTTATTTATCATTTTGGGTTAAATTCGCGAACAGGCGGCCCATCATTCCGGCAGCCGGCCCTTCTATGGCGGCGGAATCGAGACTGCGCGCCAGCCGCTTGCCAAGCTCGACCCCCGGCTGATCGAAGGAATTGATGTTCCAGATAATCCCCTGCACGAACACCTTATGCTCATAAAGCGCGAGCAGCAGGCCGAGGCAATAGGGATCGAGCCGGTCGAGCAGCAGCAAATTCGACGACCGCCCGCCCGGATAGACATCGTGGGCCACAGCCGCTTTCTGCCCGAAGGCCAGAGCGCCTATCTGCGCCACCATGTTGGTGAGCAAGGCGCGGTGGTGGTCGGGCCGGTTGAGATCGTCGGCAACGACGCCGATGAAATCGGCGGGGATCGGGCTGGTGCCCTGATGCAGCCATTGATGGAAACTATGCTGGCCCACGGTGCCGCATTCGCCGAACAAAGCCGGTGCTGTTTCGCAGAATGCGGGCGCGCCTTCGCGCGTCACCGATTTGCCGTTGCTCTCCATCTCAAGCTGCTGCAGATAACGCGGCAGATCGCGCAGGCGTTCGCTGTAGGGCAAAATCGCAAGTGCGGGCTGGCCGAGGAAATTGCGGTTCCATATGCCCAGCAGCGCCAGCATCACCGGCATATTTTGCGCCAAAGGCGCCGTCTGGAAATGCGCGTCCATTTCGGCGGCACCCGCCAGCAAGGCCGAAAAACCCTCATTGCCGATAACAAGGGCGACGCTCAGCCCCACCGCCGACCACAGGCTGAAGCGCCCGCCGACCCAGTCCCACATCGGGAACATATGGGCGGCAGGGATTCCGAATTTGCTGACCTCGGCCTGATTGACCGACACGGCGGCGAAATGCCGCGCTACCGCATCCTCGCCCAGTTTTTCGGCCAGCCATTGCCGCGCCGTGCGCATATTCAGCAAAGTTTCCTGCGTCGTGAATGTTTTCGATACGACCACGAACAAAGTTTCCTCGGCATCGAGGTTGCGCAGTACGCGCAGCAATTCGAAAGCATCGGCATTGGCGACGAAATGCGCTTCAAGCTTGCTGCTGTTGCCGAGCAGCGCGCGCGCGGCAAGCCGCGGGCCGAGATCGGAGCCGCCAATGCCGATATTGACGACATGCTTGAAGGATTTGCCGGTGGCTCCGTTGATCCTGCCGCTTCGCACCCCATCGACGAAGGCTGCGATGCGATCCTGAGTGGCGCGAATCTGCGGCACGATATCCATGCCATCGACCGCGATCAGCGCGTCGCCCGGACGGCGCAAAGCGGTATGCAGCACGGCGCGTTTTTCGGTGGCATTTATTTTCTCACCCGCGAACATTTTCGCGCGCCATGCCTCGACCTGCTTTTCGCGCGCCAGATCGACAAGAAGATCCAGCGTTTCCGCATCGGCATTCTGGAAAGCATAAGAATAACGCAGTCCCCCAACGCGAATATCCCACGCATCGAGCCGCGCGGGGTCGGCGAGAAAAATATCCTCGGGCGTTTTGGCGCGCACCACTTCACGATGGCGCGCAAGAGCCTGCCAGGCCGGTGTCACACTCATTGCCGCACCATATCGTGAGTTTCGTTAGCGGCGATGCCCTGCGGCAGGCCCACCATCACCAGAGTCATATGGTCGGGATCGAACCAGCGGTCGATGGCGCGGGTAATGGCGGCTTGCGTCACCCCGCGAATAAGATCGGCATAGCGGTCGAGATAATCGCGCCCCAGTTTATCGCGCTGCATCGCCACCAGCACTTCGGCGATCTTGTCGGTCGAGGTCAGCGCCAGCGCTTCGGAACCGCTGAGATAATCCTTGGCCGCCGCGACTTCCTGCGGTGTCACGCCATTGTCGCGGAATTTTTCCATCGTCTCGCGCAGCACATCGAGAACTTCCGATACTTTGGGGTTATCGACGGCGGCTTGCCCCAGAATAAGCCCGTCATGGTCGGCGGGGGCAAGGCCGGTATCGATGCCGTAGGTGAGGCCTTTTTTGTCGCGGATTTCCTGCATCAGGCGCGAAGAAAAACCGCCGCCGCCCAGAATGTAATTGGCGATATCGGCGGCGTACCAGTCGGGATCGCTGCGCTTCGGCCCCGGCAGCGCGAACAAAAGGTTGCTCTGGGTGCCGTCGCGGCGCACCAGAATGGTGGTGGCGTCGCGCGGTTCGACAGCTTCGGGAATGGCCGCCAGTTGCGCCTTGGCGGGCAAATCGGCGAAAATTTTATCGAGGGCCGCCGCCAGTTCCGCAACCGTCATATCGCCCGCCACCGCGACGGTGACATTGTCGCGCGCCATATGCGTGGTCGCGAAACTCCTGATATCCCCGCGCGAAATCGCGGCCAATGTCGCCGCCGACCCCAGATGCCGCTCGCCGTAAGGATGGCCCGCGAAAATATGCGAGAATAAAGCGTAACGCGCCTGCCAATCAGGTTCGCTGAATTGCTGGCGCACGGCGGAAAGTTGCTGCGCGCGCAAACGCTCGATATCTTTGGCCTCGAAACGCGGCGCTGTCAGCGCCAGATGCAGCAAATCGAACGCCTTCGCCTTGTCGACGCTCAGGCATTTAAGGCCGCCCGCCAGAACGTCGCGTTCGGCGGAAAAACCGAGAGCGATCGAGCGCCCCGCGAGTTCCTTCTGAAAAGCGTCGGCGTTATAAGGCCCCGCCCCTTCGGTCAGCGCGTTCATAGTCAACGTAGCCAACCCCTGCTTGGCAACGGGATCCTGCTCGCTGCCGCCGGTAAAAGCGAAACGCATCGCTACGATCGGCAGATGATGGTCTTCGACCAGCCACGCTTTGACGCCGGATTTCGAGCCGGTGACTTCTTCGACCGTGACGGCATGCGCAGGCCCTGCGACGAATAGGCACAGCAACGCGGCAAACAGGGATATTTTCTTCATCGTATCCCCGTCCCGCCGCCGAGTAGCGGCTTGATATCATCCTGCCCGCGATGCCGCCCACGCGGATCAGGCAAAAGCGCGCCCATGATCGCGCGCGGCGACGAAGCAAGGGTACGAAGATCGGCATTGACTTGATCGGGGGTTACCGCGTCGATGCGGTCGGGCCAGGCCTCGACATCGGCGACCTTATGCCCGGTCGTAATCGCCATGCCATAGGAATAACCCGGCATCATCAGCCCCTCGCGCGCGAAAACCGCCGAGCGCTTCATCCGTTCCTTGGCGTCGTCGATCGTGGCCGCATCCAGCCCCTTTTGGGCGACATCCTGCAAGGTGTCGCGCAGGGCCTGCTCCAGTTTCTTGGGCGACTGGCCGGGGCGCGGCGACGCGGCGATGGTGAAACTGGTCTCGCCGCGCGCATCGGGATCGTAACCGGTCTGAATGCTGCTGGCCACCGCCTGCTCCGTCACCAAAGCGCGGTACAGATATCCGACTTCGCCGTCATCGAGAGCCTCGGCCAGCACTTCATAGGCATAGGCCTCGCTGTCTTTCTGGGTGGCATAAGACGGCGCGGCAAAACGCCAGATCACATGCGGCTGCTCGACGCCCGCATCATGCATCGTCAATTCATGGGTCGCGGGCTGCGGCGCGGGGCCAAAAACATGGCGCTCCGCCACATCGCGGCGTGGCACGCGGCCATAAGTGGCGGCAGCAAGGCGCATCACTTCCTCGGCGCTCACATCGCCCGATATGATCACCACCGCATTGTTGGGCGCGTAATGATGCGCATAAAAATCGCGCGCATCCGCCGGGGTCAGTTGCTCGATCTCGCGCCGCCAGCCGATCACCGGCCGCCCATAAGGATAATGCGGCATGAATTTATGATCGAGTTTTTCAACAAACCGCCCTTCGGGATCGTTGTCGGTGCGCTGCTGCCGCTCGTCCAGAACCACATGCAGTTCCGGTGCCGCGGTATCGGCGGTGATGCGCAGATTATGCATGCGGTCGGCTTCCATCTGCATGATCATCGGCAGGCGCGAGGCCGCCACTTCCTCGAAATAGGCTGTGTAATCATAAGCGGTAAAGGCGTTATCCTGCCCGCCCTGCGCCGCGATCAGCTTGCTGAAATCGCCCGGCGCGACATCGTTGGTGCCGCGAAACATCAGATGTTCAAGATAATGGGCGAGACCGTTTTTACCCGGCACTTCGTCCGCCGCGCCCACTTTGTACCACACCATCTGGCTGACGACCGGTGACAGGTGATTGGTCACCACGATGATCTCAAGCCCGTTGGAAAGCGTGAAATCGGTGGGATAAAAAACCCCGGCGCGCGCCGCATCCGGCATCGCCGCAACAAAAAGCAGGCCGAGGACAGGGGCGAGGGCGAAAACGCCGCGTTTCATCACAGGCCCAGCCAGCCGCTATCCTGCTTCTCGATGACCGGCGTTGCACCCTGATTGAGCGGCTGCTTGTTCTCTTCCGCTTTCTTGAGGCGGGCGGCCTCGGCGGCGGGATCGACGGTGACGCCGGGCTTGGCATCGCCGTTCCAGTCCATCAGCCGTTCGACCAGATGCGGCGAGGCCACGACTTTCTGCGCCGCTTCGTGATCGACGGTCTCGCGAATCGACGGATCGGCGCCGGCGGCGCCCGCCTGCGACAAGAGCGCCTTTTCAGCCGAAGACTGATTACCGGATGAGGGCGGCGGACTGTTGAACAAAGCCTCGCTGGCCTGCTGAGTGGGATCGACGCCCTGCGGACGAGGCGCTCCGGGCCGCGGCGGACGCAGGCTGAAATCGGGCGGCATGGAAAGAGGCGCGCGTTCCACCACGGCGAATTCGTCGGGCGGGCTGCGGCCGAGGCCGAGATCCTCGCGCACTTCGCCGCAGGCCGAGAGCGCCAGCGCGGACGCGCCGAGGATGAGAAGAGAACGCCAGCCAGTCATGAGGGGAACCCTGGACATTGTTAACCTTACTTGCCCCGTACCATACCATCCAGCAGCAAAATCGCAACGCCTGTAACGATGGCGGCGTCGGCGACGTTAAAAGCATACCAATGGTAAGTCCGGTAATGGAAATCGATGAAATCGACCACCGCGCCATAGCGCACGCGGTCGATGACGTTGCCGATGGCCCCGCCCATGATCCCGCCCAGCGCCACCGCCACCGGCGTCGAGCCTGTACGCAAAAGCCAGCGCCCGAGCAGGAACAGAATCACCGCCGCCACCGCGATCAGCACATAAGGCATATAGGAATGCGTTTCGTGACTCATCACCCCGAAAGTGACGCCCTTGTTCCACACCAGCACGAAATTGAGGAATCCGTTCACGGTCAAAGTGCGTTCGACATCGCCCATGCGGTCGAGAATCCACCATTTGCTGATCTGATCGGCCAGGCCGATGAAAGCCAGCATATAAACGCCTATCAGGGAACGACGATGAAACATGAGGGGAGCTTTCCGGAAAATGTGTCTGCAAGCTAGACAAAAGACAGCCCGGGAGCAAGCACAGGCATAGCGCCCTCCCCCCACAGTCCTAATTTGTTCGCCGCCGCGCTTTCTGTTAGGAGTTGAAGCAGCGGCAACTCTCCGCCATGCCGCTTTTTGCAGTTTCAGGGGTTCATCCATGTTCCGTATCGGAAAATTATCCGTGCAAAGAGTTTTGCTCGTCTTCGCCCTGCTGCTGGGCTGGTGCGGCGCGGCTCATGCCGACTGCCTCGCTTCCTGCATGATCGATCATGATTGCTGGACCGACAATGCGCGGGAACACATGACTTCCTACGGCAAGATGTGCGTGGAAGCGCGCAAGACCTGCGACACGCGTTGCGCCGGCTCGGCCTATGGCGCCATCGCCTATGGAGAAAAAAGCGGCAGCTGGGGTATGTCGGGCGTGGTCCCCACCGCCCTGCAGGCGCGCAAGGATGCGCTCGATTTCTGCGGCCAGCATGGCAAGGATTGCAAGATCGCGCTCCAGGTCAAAAACGAATGCGCGGCGGTCGCCAGCGGCGGCAAGGATATCGTGGTCTGGGCCAAAGCCGATACGCTTGCTCTGGCGCGCAAGGCCGCGCAAACCGACTGTATCGACAAAGCCGGAGATGCCTGCGACCTGCGCCACGCGCAATGCTTCTTTCCCTGAAGCGCCGCGCTCGTTCTCAGCGCGTTTTCTGAACGGTTTTGAGCAGATCGACCTGCTCCGGCGTCATCTGCGCGCCATCGAGAAGCGCGCCCTCGAAATTAGCATTGGTGATGTCCGAGTCGCGCAGATCGGCGTCGCATAAATCGGCGCCCGTGAATTTGACATGGCGCAGATTGGCTTTCGACAGATTGGCGTAACGCAGCGACGCGCCCGACATATCGGTCGTCAGCATATTGCCGCCCGCCAGCGACAGCGGCTGCAATTGCGCCCCCTGCAGATTGGCGTTGCGCAGATTGGCCTTGGCGAAATTGCTGCTGCGCATATCGGCGTTGGCGAAAATGGCATGGCGCAGATCGGCCTCGATCAGAATGGCGCTTTGCATCTGGGCCTTGGCGAAATTGAGTTCGTAGAGAATAGCCCCCTTGCCCTTCATCAGGGTCAGGATCGCGCCGCCGAAATCGATGCCGATGCGCAGATCGAACCCGCTGACGTCGAGCTGCTTGCCCTGCTTGCCGTCGCTTTCGATCCACATTTTGTGCGAGATCAGCATCTGCTCGATCGGCAGCGGCAGATCCTTGGTTGACAGGCCGATCGGCACATTGGTCAAAGCGCCCTTGAGATTTTCCTTGGAAACTTCGCTGAGATTGATGGCGGTGCCGGTCAGAACCGCGTTCTGCAAAATCACGTTTTCAAGATCGCAGCCGCTGAGATCGGCGTTCTTGAGGTTGGCGCTGCTGAAATTGGCGTCCTTCAGGCTAGCCTTGGTGATCTTGGCGCTCTTCAAAGTCGCGTCCGAGAAATTACTGCCCACCGCCACGGCACCGGCGAGCTTGGCCTCGCTCAGATTGGCGCCGCTGAGATTGGCGCCGCCTTTATCGACGACGGTCAGATTTTCATGCGCGACCTTGAGTTCGCCGTCGCTGTTGGCGCTGGACAGCGAGCCTTCGCGCAGATCGGTGCCTTCCATGTTGGCCTTGCGCAGATTGGCCCCGCGCAGCGACGCGCCGCGCAGATCGGCGCGGATCAGGCTGGCCCCGTGCATATTCGCGCCGCGCAGATCGGCGCAATAGAAAGTGGCGCGGTCGAGATTGGCCCCGGTGAAATCGGTGCCGCTGAGATAGGCGCCGGTGAAATCGGCGTCGGCCATGTTTTTCTTGACG
>JARLJC010000260.1 GCA_031291435.1 Alphaproteobacteria bacterium
ACCGGGGCGGAAGAAGCGGGCGGCGAATTCGCGCCGGACAGGCCGCCGCGCCGCAGGCTCGACACCAGCGTCGACAGCCGGATCATCGACGGCGCGACCGAGGCGGGTTCGACCATACTCGAGGTGGATGTGCGCGCCGGCGCGGGCGGCGGCGGCGTGCCGATCGAGGCCTTCGTTCATGACGAGCGCGGCAACGTCTATTCGGCGGAGGGAATCGCGGCGGAATGGAGCCTGCCGTCCGCGATCATGCAGGGCGTGCTGCACGCCTCGGCGCGGCATGTCCGCGTCTTCGAGGTGATCGGCGATTCCATGGAGCCGCGCCTTTACGAGGGCGATCGCGTCTTCATCGACCTGCGCTACACGACGCCCAGCCCCGAAGGGATTTTCGCGCTTTGGGACGGGTTCGGCCTGGTGATCAAGCGCTTGCAGATCGTCATGGGCTCGGAGCCGACGCGCGTGCGCGTCATTTCTGCGAATGCCTCCTATTCGCCTTATGAGGCGCCGCTCGACGAGATTCGGATCATCGGCCGTTTTGCTGGACGCTTTACGGTGAATTGAGACGAGTAATTAGCTTGCGCTGAGAAGTTTTGTTTCGACCAGTCGCCATTTGCTTCTCGCTTTGACGAAAATGAGGACGACGCTATCGGTTTGCAGCGGGTATTTTGTGGCGCCAGAGGGCGTCTGTATGACCTTCATATGACTGGCGACGACGGCTGCTTTTTGATAGTTGGCGTCGAAAACCGGAAAAGTGTAAGTTGTATGACTTATCAATACGTTAGCCTGTGGGTTAGCTCCAAGTGATCCGACCAGTTCGGTTTCGTATCTGCTCGTTTCTTCGGGGCTGCAAAACGCCGACGTATATTTGCCAACCGGGTCCAAAACATCCTGCGGTTTGCCCGCCGAATCGGGTGGCGCAAGGCCAGCGTGCAGCGTCAAACCAAAATGTGCGCGGGCGATGAACTCCGGTATTGGATCTGTCGCCCAAATAGCCGAATATTCGCAATGCTGCGGCGACGGGTCGTCGGCGAGAGCGAAAGCGAAGAGCGCTTTGGCTTCCTGGGCTAATCGTGAATTGCCATCTGCGGCGTGAGCCGCGACGGGGGCAAAAAGCGCGAATAAGGGCGGCCCGAAACCAAAAAATTGATGATTGTTTTTCGTCATTGCGACGCCCCGCGGCTAAATCCAATTCCGAAGCCTGCAATTTTTATGTTGAAATTGTATCATTGCGGTCAAGCGCTGTAATTATCCCATCGTTGTCCCATTGGGCGCGTCGAGCCATTGCTGGCGTCAAAAATGGGATAATTCCCATAAATTTTCAAATGGCCCATTAAAACCCATTGACGGGTCGACCGGCTTTTGCTACAAATAGTCATGTTGCAGATGTGCGCCCGGCGCTCCCGAGAGGGGGACGCCGGGTTTTGTTTTCGGCTGGCGCGGCGCTGGCCGGACCGACGAATTGGAAGATCGATGGCGTCCGACCCGCGCGAAAAGTTGCAGAAGACGAAAACAAGCCGGAGAGGCGCGGCGGCCGATGGGGCCATCGG
>JARLJC010000261.1 GCA_031291435.1 Alphaproteobacteria bacterium
GGCCGGCACTGAGGTCTTCTCATGCATCGACTGGTCGGGCAGGGGGCCGAACTCAGACCGCAGGGCCGCGATCATCCAGCCCGACAGGTACAGATACTTCCGGTCCGTCGTGCCGAAATGCTTTTTGATCGAGATCATCTTCTGCTGGCCGATAAAGCCGTGCCAGCAGCCCAGCGACTGGGTGTAGTTCGCCGGGTCGGCGTCATAGGCCGCCATGTCGCGGCGCATGATGCCGGCGGTATAGCGGGCAATTTCCAGCCCGGTCTTGAACCGGTTCTGCACGCGCATACGGGCGACGGCTTCGGCATCGATGCCGGTCCACGCGCCCTGTTTGCCGTCGACGAGCTGGCTCATCGCGATGATATGATCTTGATATGACATTGACCGCTTCCTCAAAACTAATGCGCCCAAAACTAAATGCGTTACGCTGGAGGTAGGGCGCGGCCGGTGTTTTGTGTAGCTATTGTGCGGTGCAGCTGTAATACCTTACAATCGATCTTTGTAATGTTGTAAGGTTGTACTTTTTCAGGGGGTCACGAAGATGCCGCCCAGCCAGCGCCTTTATGTCGGCCCCAGCCTCAGGCGCATCCGCCGGGACCGGGGCCTTACCCAGTCCGATATGGCCGCCGATCTCGATGTGTCGCCGTCCTATATCGCCCTGCTCGAGCGCAACCACCGGCCGCTGAGTGCGGAGCTGCTGCTGCGGCTGGCCCAGACCTATCAGATTGATATGTCGGCCCTGGCCGATAACGGGTCGGACGATGTGGCGCGGCTGCAGACGGCGCTCAAGGACCCGATCTTCGCCGATATCGAGCTGCCGTCGCTGGAGACGACGGATGTCGTGACCAACTTCCCCGGCATCGCCGAAGCGTTCCTGCGGCTTTATACAACCTATCGTGAAGAACAGCTGGCGCTCGCCGACCGTGGGGCCGAGGCGCGGCAAGCCGGCGGCAAGGGCGCCGAACCGCCCGATCCGGTGGCGGAATCGCGCCGGTTTCTGGCTGCCCGCCGCAACAGCTTCCCGTTGCTGGACGATGCCGCCGAACGCCTTGCCCAGGGCCTGCGCGGCAGCGACGGCATCGTCGGCTACCTGGCAGCGCGCCATGGCCTGCGGGTCCGGCGCGTCCCGCCCGAGGTCATGATCGGCTCCACACGACGCCTCGATCTGCACCGCAAGGAGATATTGCTGGACGATGAGATCGATACGGCGAGCCAGAGCTTCCAATTGGCGCTCCAGCTTGCCTATCTCGAAATGGGCAAGGAAATCGATACCGTGCTTCGTGATGGCGGCTTTGCCAGCGAAACCGGTGAACGTCTGACCCGCCGGGCGCTTGCCAGCTACGCCGCGGCGGCCATGCTGATGCCCTATTCGGCCTTTGCTAAGGCCGCGGAGGCGCGGCGCTATGACATTGAGGCGCTTGCCCGCCAGTTCAGCACCAGCTTCGAACAGACCGCCCACCGGTTGACCACCTTGCAAAAGCCGGGGCAAGAACGGGTGCCGTTCTTCTTCATTCGTGTCGACGAGGCCGGCAATGTATCCAAGCGGCTGGACGGCGCCGGCTTTCCGTTCGCCCGCCACGGCGGCGGCTGCCCGCTATGGAATGTCCATCAGGCGTTTCGTACGCCGCGCCAGATCGTGACCCAATGGCTGGAACTGCCCGACGGCCAGCGCTTCTTCTCGATTGCGCGCACGGTGACCGCGGGCGGCGGCGGCTTCGGCAGGCCGCGGGTCGAGCGCGCCGTCGCATTGGGATGTGCCGCCGAACATGCGGGACGCCTGATCTATACGCAAGAACAGCCCGGCCTGTCGCCCGAGGCGGCGACGCCCATCGGCGTCACCTGCCGCCTGTGTCACCGCACCGAATGCACCGCCAGGTCGGCGCCGCCGATCGGCCGGCAGATACTGCCGGACGATATCCGCCGCACCAGCGCGCCCTTCGGATTTTCGGATAGTTGACCATGCCGGCTGCTATCTTGGGAGGAATTTGTGATCGCTGCGGAACGCCGATATTTACGCCGCCGGGTAGGGCTGCTACTTCCGTTTGCGATGTACTGCGCAAATTCAGATTTTTGCCGAGTAAAACAAGACGGGGGCCTGACCTAATGCCAGCCATACGGTTCACGCAAGGGCGTCATCTATTCGGCGGATTTCTGGCACTATGCCTAGCCGGATGCGGCACGATGTCTTCGCAGGGGCCGACGACGCGCGATATCACCGGCGATGCCGGACCGGACACCGGTTATGTGGTCGTGCGCCTGACGCCCGCGGTACTACCGCAGCTCGAAGCGCTCAAAATGCCGTCTTTGGCTGAAACATTCGGCGATGTCGCGCCGGCTCCGGTGAAGACGATGTCGCCCGGGGATGTCGTGTCGGTGGCGATCTGGGATGCCGGCGGCGGACTCTTCTCACCGGAAGGCTCGGCCACGCTGGGCACGCAAACGACGGTGATCCCGCCGCAGATGGTCGATATCGGCGGGAACATCTCGGTACCCTTTGCCGGACAGATTCATGTCGCCGGCAAGTCGACCCTTCAAGTGCAAAATGCCATCGCCGCCGCGCTTGTCCATCAGACTCTTCGGCCGCAGGTATTGGTGACCATTGCCACCGAGGGCAGCAATTCCGCCACGGTGATCGGCGATGTCAAACAACCTGGACGGCTGCAGCTGACCACCCTCGGTTCGCGTGTTCTGGATGCGATCGCCATAGCCGGCGGCACCAATAGACCGCCGTTCGACGAGGCTGTTGAGCTGACGCGCAAAGGGAAAACGAAGCGACTGCGATTGTCATGGTTGCTCGCGCACCCCGCTGAGAATGTGTTTTTGCAGCCTGATGATCTTCTCTATATCGTCCACTCTCCCAAGGCGGTCACCGTTCTCGGCGCGCTCAAAGCGAATTCGCGCCTCGAATTCGACACTGAACAGGTCACGCTTGCGGAGGTATTGGGTCAGGCTGGTGGGCTGGTCGATCTGCAGGCCGAACCGGCGGGCGTTTTCGTATTTCGCCTCGAACCCGCGCCGCTTGTCGCAGCTCTGACACATGGACCTGCTATAAGCGCGGACAATTCGTCGACAGTGCCGGTGATCTTCCGTGCCGATCTGCGTCAGGCTGGGGATTTCTTCCTGGCCCAGTCGTTTCAGATGCATGACAAGGACATCGTCTATGTCGCGAATGCGGAAACAGTTCAGTTGGATAAGGTGCTGAGGGAGGTTCTTCATGCCGCCGGCATTGCGGGTATAGTTGCGAACAGATACGGCATCGCGGCCGGAAATTAATTGTGTCTGACGGCGAGGAGCCCGGCATAATCGATTGAACTATCAACCAATTGGGCATCTCATAAAGGTGAGTTCTGAAGCGAAAAGATGCTAAGTTCCAAGAATGTTGAGCCCATGTCGCGTTATGGTGCTTTGAATGGCCATTGAATCCCAGATACGGAATTTCTTGAAAAGAACTGAACGCACCATCGTTGGAATTTACAATTACTGCGATATATTCATAAGGCCAAGGGTTCTAGCCTATATTCACGGGTTAAATCTGAGATCCCGGCAGAAGAATACGAGAAACATTAAAAAGAACGATATAATATTGTTCTCAACGCTACGAAACGAGGCGTTTCGTATCCCTTATTTCCTTCAGTACTACAGAAATATCGGGGTTAACCATTTCATATTTGTCGATAATGGTTCGACCGATAACTTTATGAAGGTGGTCTCAGGTCAGAATGACGTATCGGTATGGCACACGAAAGCCAGCTATAAGGCGTCCAATTTCGGCATGCATTGGCTTAACGGCTTGCTGCACAAATATGGCAAGGGCCATTGGTGCGTAACCGTCGATCCTGACGAGCTGCTGGTTTTCCCGAAAAGCGAGACGCGGACGCTCGTCGAGCTGACGGACTGGCTGGACACCCAGCATCGCCGTTCGATGTTTTGCCTGCTGCTCGATATGTACGGCAGCGGTTCGGTAAGCGCCACCCAATATGCTTCCGGTGAAGATCCGCTGTCCGTGGCGCCTTATTTTGACGGCAAGGGTTATGTGCAGAATTTCGGCACCGCGCGCGGCGATGTTTATGTTCAGGGCGGTGCGCGGCGCCGGGTTTTCTTCCGCGATCGTCCGACAAAGGCGCCAGCGATCAACAAGACGCCCCTGGTGAAATGGCGCTCGAACTACAGCTATCTGTCTTCGATGCACACGCTGTCGCACATGGCGCTCAATCACCCGCATGGCCATGGCGGCCTATCCGTTACGGGGTGTCTGCTTCACTTCAAATTTCTCTCGTCGCTCGTGGAAAAGGCGGCTGAGGAAATCACCAGAAAAGAGCATTACGACAACTCGACCGAATATGCCGCCTATAAGACGGTGATCGACCAGGATCAGGATCATCTCTTTTACGAGGAATCGATCGAGTTCGAAGGCAGCGATCAACTGGTGGCGCTGGGATTTATGCAACGCGGCATGTGGTTTTAACGGAAGCGCTGCAATGAAACTTGCCTATATCGTTCTCGCGCATCGCGACCCTGAAAATGTGGCGCGTATGATTGCGCGTCTTGTCGAATCCGGCGGATTCGTTGCGGTTCATTACGACCGGAAGACGGCAGGGGCGGATATTCCCAGGCTGCGCGCTGCTTTGGGCTTGTCTCCCAATGTCGTTTTTGTCGATCCGATCGACGTTCAGTGGGGGCAGTGGTCGATCGTCCAGGCAACGCTGGATGCGATAGAAGCGCTCGAGAAGACCCAGCTCGCGTTCGACTATGTGCATTTGATGAGCGGGATGGACTATCCCATCAAGCCGCCGAAATTGTTCGAAAACTTTCTCCTCCGCAACAGCGGGCGGGAGTTCATCGAAGTCAGGAACATCAACAAGGAAAAATGGGTTCAGGGCGGGCTCGAGCACGAGCGTTATCAGTACAAGCATGTCTATAACTGGCAAACCGATCGAAAGAAATTCGATAGCGCCTGGAAGGCTCAGAGGGCACGCAAACAGGAACGCACCTTCCTGACCGGCCTCGACCCATATCTCGGGTCCCAATGGTGGACTTTGACATGGGAGACGTGCCTCGATGCTTTGCGGTGGTCGAAGCAGGCTGAGGTTCGCGCGTTCTTTGAGACAGTATGGATACCGGACGAGATGTTCTTCCAATCGTATGTTGGCAACAACATCGATCTGAAGAATGTCATCGACATCAACCTGACTTTCTATCAATTCGATCCGAATGGAATTCCGATCGTGTATTATAACGATCATGCGCAATATTTGACCCAGCAGAATTTCTTCTTCGCACGAAAGTTCCATCCGAATGCGATCGGGCTGAGGGATGCAATCGATCGCTATTTGTCCGATCCGCGCGCCCTGGACAATCCGATCGATAAAAATCTGGGGCGGCTGACATCCGAATATTCCGAGTTCCTGGAGAGCCATCGCTGGGGATTGGCCGATCGCCGCCGGGTCGGCTATGCCAGCGATCCCTGGTACGGCGACCTTGAGTGGAATCGCGACCATTATCTCGTCGTTGTCGGCCCGTCGGCGGCGCTGATCGAGCGCGTGCGAAAAATCATCCTGGAGTCGGGTGCGGCGATTTTTCATGGGGAGCTTTTTGGGGCGCGCGGGATCGAGTTCGCGGATGGCGTCGAACGTTTTGCCGGCTATGGCCATCAGGACGTTGCGCTACGCGACCAGAAGCCGCCAAATTTCCTCGTCGATGTCATTAAGGCGGGCGCGCCGCGCCTTACCTGTTTTTTCCTCGATCAGAATATGGCGAGCAACGTCAGGGATATCCTTCTTTGGGATCCGCGCGCGCATTTGGTTATCGTCCAACTGGATGCGGTCGAGGCGTTTTTCGAAGAGAAGCGGCAAGCCGGGTTGGCCGGTCAGACGGACGCGGCAGGCGGCCGCGATATGCTCGACGAATCTGTCGAGTTTGCGCTGTATTCCAGGAAATTTCTTGCCGAAAGCACGCTTCATCTGACAAGCGTGCTGGCAACGCTGACGCAAGTGCAGGACATGCGGGTTCGTCAGGCGGTGACGCCGCCCAAAGAGGTGCATTTCGTCCGCCGGCTGAGCGACCGGTGGGAACCGGAACTGCGGCGCATGATCCGCCGGGTCGTCAATTTGAACGTTCAGAAAGAACGGCATGCGCCGTCGGATATCACGCGGACCGACACCGTCGAATCAAGCGAGAAGCTGAATCTGCTCCGCATATTGCGCCTGATCGGCGGCATATCCGGCGCTGCGGAACGCGCTCAGTTGCTCAGGACATATTTCAATCCGATAGAGGTCGACGCGCTCGAACCGGTTGCCCTGGATGTCCCTGTCCCCAGGGTGGCGCGTTATGTGGCGGTTTTTGCGTCGTCACCCGCCGAGGCCGAGATCGGGCCGGCGCTGAAGCGGCTGATACCGGATCTGGGTTATTTGACGATCGTCTATTCGCCGGCAGCGGCTGAAACGGCAGCAACCATCGACGCGCCGAATTGTGCCGAGGGCGAACCGGCGGCCCCGACTGTGCTGCAGAGATATTCGGTAACCTGTTCGCGCTATCGGCTGGACGATATCGAAGCCTCCGACCTGTCGCTGCTGATCGGCATGATTGCGCGTGACACGCACGCGGACGTTCTTTGGCTGCGGGGCGATACCGCGGCGGCATCGGGTCGGAGCCTGGACGGGGTTTCATCCGTTCAGCCGGGCGTCCTTGACGAGGGGATCGATGCGTTCGGGCGGCTGGTGGACACCCTCAGCCGCAAGCATCGAAAAGCGGTCACGAAAATCAACCTGTGCGACGATGGCTGGCATGTCGGGCTCCAGGGGTTTGTCGAGACGCTTGCGGCGCAAAGCCTGAAAGCCGGGCTGGACGACGAACAATTGGCCGATCTGATCCGGGAACTCCTTCCTTCGGACGGACAATCTCCCACCTGAAGACCTGGGCCACTATCGGTGTGGCCCAGCCGTCATAAGGCGGGCGGATGCATGAAGCCTGCCGCTGCCGGCCGTTTCACCGGGGCGCGTTGCCGCCTGAAACTCAAGCCCCGGCCTGGTCGCGGAAGCTGCCAAGCAGCAGGCTCCCGATCGCATAGGCGAAAAGCGAGAAGAAGAAAGTGCCCGGAATATAGGTCCAGGGATTTGGCGATGTCGATTTCTGGGGAAGGTTGGGTGAGACGAAGCTCTCGATAAAGTTTTCCTTCCGCATAGCGTCGGCCTTCGCCAGATCGTAGGCGCTCTTCGCGCTCAGATAGGATTGCGACGCGAAGTTCTGCTCCAACTGCAGCGCCGTATAGTCGGCGACGATCTTGGAATAAGGCGAACCCTGCGCGGCCCCCCTATTGGCCAAAGGTGCGCCCGACGTGGTGGTTTCGGTCGACGCCAGGCGGCGTTTCTCGGCCATGATCTGCTGGTCGAGCGCCGCGATCCTTGAGGTGAGTGCCGCGATCTGGGGCGAGTTGGGAGCGATGAAGGACTGGGCACCCGTCAGCTGTGCCCTTGCTTGGGAGAGCTGTGTTTCAAGGCCGCCGATCACCGTATCGAGCTGGCTCGCGCCGGTGGTGGGGTTGAAGTCCCGGTGTTCGTTCTGAAAAGCCGTTACATCTTGCGTCGCCTTGATGAGGCGATCCTGTGTTTTCTTCAGTTCGTCCTCGGCGACGCGGACTTCTTCGGAACGTGCGCGGCCGGTCATGTTATCGACCATTTCGTCCGCGGCCTTCGTGATCGCAGTTGCGACCGCCACGCTGTATTTCGGGTCGAAGGTTGCGATATCGACGATAAGATAGCCGCCGACCATATTGTCGACGCTGATACGCCGTTGAAAATAATCGAGGAATTTTTCTTGCGAGGCGTCGGACGACAGGCGGTCGATCCAGTCGATCTTGGGATCGCTGTAGTGAGCACGCAGATTCAATTGCTTATCGACGGTTCTAAGCAAGGTCTCCGAGGTCAAATAGGATTCCAGCACCTGTGTCATGTCGACCGTGCCGCCGCCAGCGCCGCCCATCAGGCTTGAGAGCAGGCCGGCCGACGCGGAACTGCTCGATTGGCTGCTGCCGTAGGACTGATAGGTGATCTGGAATTCCGAAACATAGCGCGGTGTCGCATAGAGAAATATATAAGCCGTCATCAGCAGGGTCGGCATGATCACCCAGAAAAACATGCGCAGCAGAAATCTACGGCGCTTCTTCTGGGTAGCGGCGGCAATATCGATCCGCAGGGATTCTACGGCCCAACCACGCCCACCGACCTGCATCGCGCCCGTTCGTCCCGTTTGCGGAAATTTGTTGCCGACCGGCTTCAGGCGTACGGGGTTCCCGGCTCCGTTGGGTGACGACACTGTTGCTCCCGGCTCGATCGGCAAACTGATCAGCAGGTCATTGTCCGTGTTGGGCGCCTCGTCCCCGCCTTGATCGGGCGGATTTTGCGAAGCGGGCTGTTCCTGCGCCTGCCGCCCTGCGCCCTGCGCCCGCGCCTGGCCCCCGGGGCCTTGTCCCTGCCGTTGCGCGCCCATCGCCGCCTGTCTGCGGAGGCGAACCTCGTTGTCGTCAGTGTCGTTCATGAGCGAGAATCGCCATTTTAAACCGGTGAAAGACCTGGATCGAACCGTCGCGTACGACTACGCCCATCCAGGCGAATTCTGCAACCTCGGATGCCTTGTTGGCCGTGAATATCACGCCTGCTTGATTCTCGCGCGCTGCGCGGAACAGCTGAACAATCAGCTTCCGCTTGAGCGTATCCATCTTATCGACGAAATAGCAATCGTAAGGCACCGACGACACGAGCGCGACTTCCAATGCGCGTCGCTGTAGCGGGTCGAATTTGACGACCGGCTGCCTTAGCAGATTGCCGAACTGACAACTCGCCTCCACCATCGCGATCAGATGCAGGGGGTCGAGGCCGTTCATCTCGGCAAAGAACTCTATATTTTCGATAGCCGTCAGTCTGTTCAACAAACAATTTCCGCCGGTAGGTCCGCAATTGATCACCGGAGAACGGCGAAACCGATCGCTGACGATCTCGCCACGATCCGGTTTTTCGGAGCCGGCCAAAAGATGCAACAACGTCGTCAAGTGGGCCGGGTTACGCCCCATCAGAGCGACACGGGAATTGAGATGGATCGACGCGTTGGCGTTGCGCAACATCAGCGACGGGCCGTTGGCGAAGCTCTCAACACTTTTTGTGACGGAGCAAAGGTGGATCATCGTGGAATCCAAGACAAATGCCTTCTGGACGCGATCCGCCGGAACGCCAGTCCAAATAAAAGTGTCGAGAAAGCGATAGCCGCGGCTCTAACCAAGCTTAGGCCATCGTTGATCGGATAGGCCGGATCGAGCGCATGTCTGCTATATTCGATCGCGGTCAATAGAGGGCTGTACTCAAAAAGAGGCACGACAGTCGGCGGGTAGTTGGACAGCGGCATATAGACGCCCGAAGTCATGAACAGTGCCCAGAAGAATGTCTCGGTAACCGATTCCAACATGGGCCAGATTCGGATCGCGGTATACACGATCAACCCGATCCCGATGCCCGTTGCCATGGACACCATCCAGCACGCGGCCAAAAGCGGGAGGTCCGGAAAGACAACCATATGCCCCATGTATTTAACGGGGAATATCGCATAATAAATCATTTGAATAATAAACGCGACAATAATTTTAATCGATTCAGCAATCAAAGCCGCGATAAACAAATGTATCCATTTTATATTGAGGCTCATACTTGACGGATTTAAGGCCTTCGACGGTATCGAAGTTCTGCCCACACCGAAGAGGATGTAAGTGGAGAATCCAGCTGTAAAGAATATGAACCAGGACGTGCCGCCGGGGTTTGCCCTGCCCATGCCCCAGAAGGCCCAGATATGGGCGTTCACAACGAAGAAGTAGCGCAGCGAGGCACTCAGGGCGCCAAAGGGGTTGTCGGCGCTTTGCAAGCGAAGGTTACGGACAGCCAGATTCCGCTCGAGAATGAAAAAGTCGATAACGATGCCAACCGTATCGCCAATTCGCTCGGGCAAAGCGCCGACGGCATCAAGAAACTGCCGCCATGTCGACCGGCTTTCATCCTCTGCCGATTGAATCGCCAATATTACCCCCACGCATGAAATAGCGTTAACCGACGGCCAGTAAAACCCAATCTACGCAGTAGTCTCGCCGAATCCTGCGGAGATCAAACCCGCCATGTCCAACAGGTCGCAAATTCGACCGCTTCCGGTCGCGCGTCCGCGCCAAACTCTGGAGGTTAGGTCTCCGGCAATGCCTTCAGTGCCGCGGCATCGCTCAGAACGCGTCATTTAATCGGTTCGTCGATGGCTTGCGGAATATCCCGAAACCCCTGTTGCGTGGCTCGGACATTTTTGACCTTCATTTGCGTATAGGGGAGGCCCGGTGCTCGATCACCGTGAAACTCAACCTTGCCGGTGTCGCTTCAACGGCACTCACCGATGTCTGCCCGACTAGCGCGCGCATCCAAACACTCCACCCGCAGCCAAAGCTTCTGCAGCCAGTTGCAACTCGGCGTGTCAAGTTTTTATCACTTGCGAAAGCAATGACATGAGGCCGCCGCGACTGTCAATCCTAGGCGCCAACGGCCATTTTGTTGGCTTGCAGAGCCAGGTTTGGCGCTACCGCCAGGTTTGGCGCAACCGATTGTACGTGAAGCGGCCGGTCTGTGCTGACGGGTTCTGCCGGTTCCACGAGTGTCGGAGGAGGAGGGCGCTTGATGCGATTTGCAAAATCCGCGCCGAAGGTCGTCTCGACGAACTGCAGTTGGGGCTGGAGCCTCTCGGCGAGGAAATCCTTGACCGCGACCGGAAGCGCAAAGCGTTTGCCGTAATGTACCTGCTTATCAATCCACGGATATTTGTCGAACGGCGCAATTCCCAGGAAATCTTCGACGCGACGCAGAAATCCCGACGGATCGGAAGCTATGTCGCCATAGGGGAGGAATAAAAGCCGGTTGGCCGGCACTGCCGCCTGCCAGAGCGGAATGAATTGCGCATAGTCGCCACGCGACTCCACTTCCGGCATAGACGCCCAAGCTTGCCATTCCTCGATCGTCCCGGGGAGATTTTTCATGCGCGTTGCGCGCATGCGCAGCTGGGACATGGCTCTGCCGACCGGATCGCGGATGATATAGATAATGCGCACGTCGCCAAGCAGTTTCGTAAGATAGGCGATGCCGTCGGCCCCCAACTGGGAATAGCCCGGCGTGACTTCGCCGAGCAATTTTCCTGTGGCGCCGCGCCAGTCGAAAATCTCACGGTACCAGGCTTCGGAAAAGAGGTCTCTGGTGGCCATTTTGAAGAGGTAGCGGATATACACGGGGTCGATGCCGGTTTTCGCGTGCAGGCGCACATAGCGGACCATTGCCGCCTGAATCGCCGTCATGACCGAATCCGTCGTCCACACCCGGTCGGCTTCGACGAAGCGGTGATTGAAAAACTGCGATTCCTTCATCGGAGGCATCCACACGCCGGGATGGTGGGACAGATTCTCATGCAGCCAGCTGGTGCCCGCTTTCACCGCTCCGACGCATAGAAAATTAGGAAGCGCCATTCTAACTCCAGTCTCACGATCATATCTTCAGGTCCCAGACGCTTTACCTGCCGGCGTCCGGGCGTTTGTCAGTCAGCGTCCGCTGCTCGTCGGCGCCGTCCGATCATCGCACCGCCCCCACAGTGCACAGTGCCGGATAAAGAACACACAAGCCGCGAAATCGGGTGCGGAGCGTGTGCCGAATTTTCGCGTATTGCCCACCGCTCATTGTCCTTTGCTGCCGGTCAGGACGCAGGGTATTTGGGCGCGCGCTTGAGGCAGAACTGGTTCGCATTGCCCGCGGCGACGATCTGGAAGTCGCTGTTGCGCGTGAATTCCTGGACTGCCCGGTACACGCCGTGGTGAACAGCCGCCGGATCCGGGTACCAGTCGTCACCGAGGATCGCGCCGTCGTCCTTCAGGATGGAGCGGATGGCATTGAGCTCCAGGAGCGTGTCCTTGTAGCGATGGCTTGCATCGAGATAGACCCAGTCCAGCTTTTCCTTGATTTTGTCGAGGGACTCCAAAAAGAACCCTTCGATATATTCGACCTGGGTGTTCGTAAAACGCGCCGTACGCAGCTGGGCCTCCCGGCGGGCGACCGCCGTCGGCAATTTGCCGTGATTGTTGTACGGCGAGGAAAACGGGAAAAACTCGCCCATCTTGGTCCAGGGATCGATGAGATAGATCTTCGTCGGCTTCAGCGCGTCGATCAGTTCGGGGGAAAAATGCCCGCGAAACACCCCGATCTCGGCGCCGACGCCGCCTTGCCGGGCGCGCATCAGCGGGGGCCGGCGCCGCTTGGCCCTTTCCAGTTCGTCGTTCGGGAACGGAAATTCTTTCTCAAACTTTGCCAACTCGGCGGCGTCGTTCTTCTGTAGGGGCATCGGAGCTGAACTCGATATAGGGGGAGGCGTACCGGCGTTATTGCCGGCCGCAATGTTGGATAGCGACGTTATCGAATCTTCCGTGGAACTGTTGTCTTTATAGCCGGCTGCGGCAAGCGCGGCGATGACGGCGTCGAGATTGGGGACGCGATCCACGATGCGCGCTGTCGCCTGGCCTCCATCGAATATGAGTTTTTCGATGTCCGCGGAATGGGCCTCGATGGTTTCCTGGGAAAAGCCGAGAAAATCGAACAGGCGCCGCAGATTGGCCAGCCGGGGCTCACGATCGCCGACATAGAGGTCTTCATAATAGAGTTCGAACGGCCCGATCCCCAGATCCGTCATCTGGTTGCGGATCTTCGCTGTGACGGTACGGGCGTGCCGAAATTTTTGTACGATCCTATCGACCGGTAAAGGCTCCAGCTCCTGCTGTCCGGTCGCCACTTTTGCGAAGACGGACCGGGCATAGTCCCTGAACCAGGTCCCGTTCCCCTCGGCGATCGCCATCGAGATCAAGCGCGATTGCTCGTCGCGGCGCAGCAGGAAGATATGACGATAGTTGGTGTTCGCGGCCGACTTGACCAAAACCTGGTTGAATGGCGCCGGCAGCAATTCATAGCAATGCTTGATCAGATAATGCTGTGCGAAAATCTCGTTAAACGAATTCTCGAGCTGTTCCTTGTCTTTCGTCTTGTTCCAGTCGTCGACGACGTAATGGAGCGCCCTCGGCTGTTCGCCCCAGGTGAGAAACGGTTCGTGGTCGGTTGTCTTGTGCTCCGACATTTTCATCAGCAGGTCGGTCAGCGATGTCCCGCCGGTGCGCTGCATCGTCCAGATAAAAAACGGAAACGACAAAGAACAACTCCCATGCCAATCGCTACCCGGGACCGCGGGACAAGTGGCTTCAATGGCCCGAGCAACATTGTTTCATTACAAAATGCCCGTATGGGGTCAAGCGCGTGACGGTACCACGCCCTTGGCCGGGGAGGCGCGTATGCTTCGGGCCGATTGACGGCTCGGGGCTAACCGCCGATTAATGCGGCAACGATCATGGATGAGTGCAATGCCCGATCACAGCGTGACTGTCCGGCTTGAGAATGGGCACGTCGTCGATCTTCGGTCGGGGCAGGATACCGCCGGACCCGATGGGCGGGTGAGTTCCGAAACCGAATTGCCCGCGGTCAGCATCGTCGTCAACACACTGGATCGCGCGGATTCGCTCGACCGGACTTTGATCGGCCTGCGTCAGCTGCGCTATCCGAACTTCGAAGTCGTGGTCGTGCAGGGCCCTTGCGCGGACGCGACCGGCGACGTGCTGGCGCGCCATGCCGACGCAATCAGAATCGGGCATTGTCACGAAGCGAACCTGTCGATGTCGCGCAATATCGGCATTGCTATGGCGAAAGGCGAAATCATCGCGTTCATCGACGACGATGCGGTGCCCGAGCCGGACTGGCTGGATCATCTGGTCGCTGCGTTCAAGGATCCGGCGGTCGGGGCCGTCGGCGGTTTCATCCGCAATCCGGGCGGCATCCGCTTCCAGTATCAGGTTGTCATTGCCGACCGTTTCGGCGCGGCGATGCTCAAACAGCCGGGCGGGCTGCCGGATCGGCCTGGCCAATATGTCAGCCCCACAGGCACCAGCGTTGCTATACGGCGCGCCGCCTTGCTGGCGATCGGCGGTTTCGACGAGGAATATGCCTATTTCCTCGACGAGACCGACGTGAACCTGCGGCTGCTCGATGCCGGCTGGCGGCTGGCGCTGATTCCCGATGCCGAGGTGCATCACAAATTCGCCCAGAATCAGGTGCGCGGGGCCGACCGCGTCCCCCAATCGATGTATCTGATCGCCCGGTCGAAATCCTATTTCTGCTGGACGAACGCGGTAAAGGTCCATTCCGCGGCCGAGATCGAAAGGCACCTGCTGACCTTTTCGAGAATGCGGACAAGCCGCATTCGAAGCCTGCGCGACAAGGGCAGGATCGACGCGCAGACCTGCCAGCGGCTGATCGCGGAAATCGGGCGCGGGCTGAGAGACGGTGCGCATGACGCACGGACGCAAGCCACACGCTCCCTGCTGACCGAGAACCTGATTCGAAGCCATGAGCCCGCCGGCTTCAAGCGGTACCCCGCATCCAGGCCGGCTGAGGCGCGGATGCGGCTCTGCCTCCTGTCCCGCGCCTACCCGCCATTTTCCGGCGACGAGATCGGCCGCTGGACCCGCGACACGGCGCGGGCGCTCACCGCGCGCGGCCATGAGGTGACGGTCATCTGCCTCAGCCCACACCGGCATGCGTTCGTGGACTTCATCGACGGCGTCTGGGTTCACGGCCTGCTCAATCGCCGTTTTCTGGCGGATTTGCGCGCCAAGATGCCGCCGGCCGCCCGCATCCAATTCAGTTACCGCGTCGCTGTCGCACAGGAAATCGCCCGTATCCAGGCACGCCGGAACCTGCAGCTCATTTGCAGCCCGCTCGTCGATCTCGAAGCGGCGGTGGCGGTGCGGCGGACCGGGCTGCCAAGCGTGCTGACCCTCCATGCCGCGCGCCAGACACCGCGTCCGTTCGTCCGCCTAGGCCTTTGGCCGAACGGGGGCGCACGCGGCTATGCGATCGCCAAAGCGAAGCTGATCGCGTCGGCGTCGCTGATATTCGAAGATACGGACGGGCTTTTCGACACGATCGCGCCGCATGCCCATCTGGCAGCGCTTGCCGGAAACAAGCGCCCGGCCGTCGTGACCGCGCCGTCTGCGGGTACGGTCGAGGATCGTCTGCGTGCAATCATCGCGGCAAACGAAGGTAGAGCGCGGGAATGACATTCGGGGAAATCGCACGGCAGCACGAGGCGCGGCAGGAGGCTTTGGCCCGCACCAATCCCCTATTCGGCCCCCGGCGGCTGAAGCTCGGAACCTTCTGCACCAATGTCAGCGGCGCGGCGACGATGTCGTCGATGGACGGCGTTTTTGAAACGACATGGGACAATGTCCGGACCGTGTCCCGCCTCGCCGACGAGATGGAGTTCGAGGCGATCGTGCCGCTGGGGCGTTGGCGCGGCTTCGGTGGCGTGACCGATTTCAACGAGAACGTCTTCGAGGCGATGACTTTCTCAGCAGCGGTCACGGCCCAGACGTGCCATCCGTCTGTCTTTGCCACGATCCATGTGCCGACGATGCACCCGGTGCTCGCGGCCAAACAGGCGACGACCATCGACCATATCGGCGGCGGCCGCTTTACCTTGAATGTCGTGACCGGCTGGAACCGGCGGGAGATTGAGCTGTTCGGCTCGCCGATGCTGGACCATGCCGAACGCTATCTGGTCGCCGACGAGTGGATCACGCTGATGAAGCTGCTCTGGACGTCGGAGGAAGAGTTCGAGTTTTCGGGCAAATATTTCAACATCAAGGAGGCGCTGCTGCGGCCGCGCCCGATCCAGCCCTATCCGGCGCTGATGAATGCCAGCGGTTCGCCGGTCGGCAAACGGTTCGCGGCCAAGCATTTCGATATCGTCTTTACCCCGCCCGGCGGCCGCGACCCAGACGCGATCCGCGCCCAGCTCGACAATTACCGCACCTTCGCACGGGAGGAATTCGGGCGCGAGATCAAGGTGTGGATCAACGCCTATGTGATCGTCGGCGATACTGAGGCTGATGCGCAACGCCAGTTCGACCACTGCGTCCATGAAAAGGGCGATTGGGTGGCGGCGGACAATTTCATCAACGGCATGGGCATCGATTCCCGCAGCCTGCCGCCGGAGGTGCTGGAGAACATCCGCGTCGACATGATCGCCGGCTATGGCGGCTACCGCCTGCTCGGCACCAAGGAACAGGTGGCCGACGAGCTGAAAATGCTGGTGGGCGCCGGCGTCGACGGCATCCTGCTCACCTGGCCCGCCTTCATCGACGGCATGCAGCGCTTTCAGCGGGAGGTTTACCCCCTGCTGGTGCAAGAGGGGCTGCGGTAGGGAAGGGGAAGCGTGCCCCCGGAATTCCGTAGTTCGACTCTTTGAACCCCGAATACTGCTACCTATTATCTTTCCGGGGTAGAGCATCGCCCACCGGCTTGGAGCGCCCCCGGACACGGAAAAAATCGTGAAATACTCAATTGAATATCAATACATGCCAAAAGGACGGCAACGTCCGCTCGACGATGGCACACTGGTCGATATCCGGGTGACGGATGAAAAAGGCTTGGTTATACTGCCGAATATTGGAGATTTTGTGCAGATAGACGGCTCTGTCCACGGTCAAAAGGCCGTTTACGGCAAGGTCCGATCTCGAGCTTTCTTCTACGTTCACGTAACCGATGAAACCTTTTGCCATGTGAATATCGTGGTCGAGGAGACCGACGACGACTGGGGTGCGCTGATTAAACAGTGACCGAAATTACGGTCACAGCACACACACCGCCGTCATTGCGAGCGCAGCGAAGCAATCCAGAGCCACAAACACCGCGCGAGTTTCACTTGATCGCCACGGCGCGTCCCGCCCCCTCGCTATTACGTTGCCTCGCACCAGGGTTTTGGGGTAGCTGCCCCCCACTCCCAAAAACAGGGGGTCCAGGGGGCCAGCCCCCTGGCCTTCCCTTTTTCCCC
>JARLJC010000262.1 GCA_031291435.1 Alphaproteobacteria bacterium
CTATGACATAATACAACGCCACCCGCTTTCCGTGCTTTATCCTCTGCGCCCGCTTCTTTTTTTCTCGAAAGTATGAGGGGCTAAATCGAACCAAATGCCGCAGTGCCATCTCAATGAAATTGATCGGGAACAGTTCGTCTGCTTCGAAATCCGTAGAACCGGTTAATTGAGAGTAGGCCGAATTCCAAGCGACAGCATCAACGCCCCAGAAAGGGGTGTATTTTTCAGAACCACGCTCAAAATTGACCAGTTTTTCGTTCTCTATTTTATGTATATTCGCTGCCGAACGGTCGAACGAGAGTCGTGTAAACAATTCATTATAAATTGCCTTTTCTGCGCTATGCATATTTGCTTTTGATTGAAAATCAACAACAAAGTCGACTGATTGCAGTATTGCGACTGCCAACCCAAAATATGGAGCAAACGGGCCTAAGTGATCAGAAATAAACGTGCCTGCCACCAGAGAGCCAAGCAATATAGTCGAGAATGTCGTCGCATTGTGCATAAATACGTTAAATTGACGCGCATCGTCGTGATAATAGATCAATCGAAGCAAGTCGAAACGCTGAGCGTAGTCGTCAGTCTGGGCCTCTTCGGTCGCTTCAGACGGAGAGGACGATTGGGTTTTCGCTCGCGACGCTTTCGCGGTGGTCATTCCGCTTTCACCCGGGTCAACGCAGGGTAGATCACAAGAATGAGGCTCTTTTTTGATACTGAACCCGACGGCCAGCGATTCGACTATTTCCCATCGAATCGCCAGCTCAGTCCGACCATGATTGTGTTGTCCCGCACTGTCCCACGACTGAAGACAGACGGCGCAGCGGGTGAGTAATAGTCGGCGTTTCCGAAGTCTCTATATCTATATGCCAACCGCCCGGTCAAGTGGTCACCAAACGCATAGTCAACGCCAGCGCCGATTGACCAGCCATACAGAATTGGCGAAGTTGACCAAGACGTTGAGCCCTCCTGGAAAGAGGGCCGTGTGGCGACTGCAGGTCCCGACGAAAAGTAGAGCAGCAGGCGATCGAAGGTGTAACCAAAGCGACCCTCAATCGAACCAGTCAAACCACCTAGTGAGCCCGGTCCGATCGTGGAGTTTGGCGAGAAGCGAATCCCTACGTCTGAATCAGCGTGTCCTTCGAAACCAAAAACGAGCTGACCGAATTGCCAATTGTACCCCGCATAACCTCCGGCAAACCCTTGTATATGTTGCCAATCATATGAGGCGGCCGCGCCGATATACCCTCCGGTCCAATCGACATTTGCCGTGGCCGGGGGCGGAGGTGTCGGGGAAGGCTTGCGAGGCTGAGGGGGGCATAGACCATGGTGCGGACACTCAAGCGTGGGGACGAGTTGCGCCCGCGCCGGCAATGCTCCTGCCAGCACAATCATCAACGCAACATGCGCCACCCGGCTTACCACATGCCGCTCCCTGTACACTGTTGTATTTTAAGGCTTAAATGACTGAAGCGCGAAAAAAACGCCGCTTCAAACCTTGCCTGAGCAAAGCGTATGAAAACCACTCAAAAAAGTCAAGTCAGTTTAGTAAAACTCCGCAAAGAAATACTTGGCCCACGTCTCGGCCTAAATGTCTAAAGTGCAGAATTGCGGATTGCTGCGACGCACACTCAATTCCCTTTCCGCGCCGCTAGCTCCACTCGAAAGCCCGCGGCGCGCAGCCGACCAACCACGCGCCGTGCGACGAGACGGCGGAACTTTTCCCCGCAAGCCCTTGAGAGCGAACGCGCGCGCCGCAAAATGGCGCAGGGTCCTGGCGCGAGACCGGCGCCCGGTTCAGTAGAACCCCACCGGAAAGTACTTGGTGTAGATCTCCGCGTAGGCGCCGCGGGCGGCGAGGCGGGCGAGCGCCCAGTCCATCGCGCGGCGCAGATCGGCGTCTTCCTTGCGCACGGCGATGCCGACGCCTTCGCCGAAGTAGCGGCTCTCGGTGTAGGGCCCGCCCTTGAAGACGCAGCAGTCGGCCGATTCCTGGCCCGCCAGCCACACGGCGAGCGTCAGACCGTCGGCGAAGACGGCGTCCACCTCGCCCTTGCGCAGCGCTTCGTGCAGCGCGGCGAAATTGGGATAGGACTTGCCGGTTGCGGCGGCGAAGAAGGTGGCGAGAAACGACTGATGCGCCGAGCCGGCGACGACGCCGACCGTCTTGCCCGCCAGTGTCGCCGGCGTGGCGTCGGCGAGCGGCGAATCCTTGCGCGCCGCGAACCGCGCCGGGGTTTTGTAGTACGGCTGGGTGAAATCGATCCGCGTGCGCGTCGCGGCGCTGGCGGCGATCGAGGCGATCACCGCGTCGCCTTTGCCGGTTTCGAGCGAA
>JARLJC010000263.1 GCA_031291435.1 Alphaproteobacteria bacterium
AGCGGCGACGATCTGGACCTGTCAGCAAAATGGAATGGGCCATGAGCAACTCTTAAGCGCGCTCGTAGGAGCGCTCGTAAGAGCGATCTCTCCGCCAAATCCGATCTCAATGGAAGGCGGCCGCCACCGAAGGGATACGCCGGGTCGGTTCCGTCAATTGAAGAAAATGTCATGCCCCGCAATGATATTGCCGCCATCATCGGACTTATCGTCGCCTTGTGGTATGTTTTTGCCGGTCCGGGTCGAGCTGAAGCGGCGCCGCGCAACCCCCGCGCGCTAGGAAAGGCGTTGGTCGTCTTCCTTGTGGCTTTCGCGATCACATGGATCGTGCTGCGCCTGCTCGACTACTGAGCGCTTTTCGGTCGATGGGTCGCCCGGCTTCCATAGGTAGTTTCCGATGCTGCCGCACAGCAATGTCCGTCGTTAAACATAGACGAGAGCAGGGTTTCCGCGCGGCGGCGCCGCGCCGGTTTACATGACAGAAAGGGCTGAACATGAGCGCGTTTCTGATTGTCGTTCCGTGGCCGCTCTTGTGGGCGACGACGGCGAATATCATGCTGCTGGCCTTCACGGCGCGGTCGGCGCGGCGGCGCTGGGTCAACACGCGCCCCCTGCGCTAAGCACCAATTCGTTGGCGCGCCAACGAATTGGTGCTTAGGCTTTTTGATTTAGCAGGATTTTTGTCCGAAAACCGGCGGCCGCTTTTCGGAAATCCTGCTTAGCGCGACCATCGATCGGCCGCGGCGGCCCGGCCCTATTTATGGATCGATCCAGTTGATCGGCAATTGGATGAGAGCGCATGACGATTCTGACCGTGAAACATGTCACGACCTATTCCTATGCCGCGCCGGTTCGCCTTGGGGAGCATCGGATGATGCTGCGCCCACGCGACAGCAACGATCAGCGTCTGCTCGACGCGACGCTCGATATCGAACCCCGTCCGCAAAAGCTGCGCTGGATTCACGACGTGTTCGGCAATTGCGTCGCGATTGCGAATTTTTCCGGAGTCACCACAAGCCTTCGGGTGGAAAGCAATCTTACGCTGGAACATACCCCGTTCGAGGGCCCTGAATTCCAGCT
>JARLJC010000040.1 GCA_031291435.1 Alphaproteobacteria bacterium
CCGCGCCGAAATGCGCGGCCGCGCCATGGTCGAAAAGCTGCGCGAGCTGATTCCGCAGCACATGTTCCAGATTCCGATCCAGGCGGCCATCGGCGCGAAAATCATCGCCCGCGAAACCATCCGCGCCTTGCGCAAGGACGTGACCGCCAAATGCTACGGCGGCGACGTCAGCCGCAAGCGCAAGCTGCTGGAAAAGCAGAAGGAAGGCAAGAAGCGCATGCGGCAGTTCGGCAAGGTCGACATCCCGCAGGAAGCTTTTATCGCCGCGCTGAAGATGGACAGCTGAGGCGGTTTCGCACCACTTTGGTCCACTCCCCAAAACCCCCTTAGGACTTTTCTCAGGCCAAGCAAATCCGTTACGTTTCGAGCTTCGCGAACCCTTTTCGCTTTTTGTCGCGACCGTTTTTTGTAAGTTTGAAATGATTAGACCGCCCAGATTTTTAACGGCGACGCGATTAATTTGCGACTCATTCGCCTGACGGCTCATTGGAATGATTGCACAATCGATGCTTTCCTCAACGGTATTTCGCACGAGTGCTTCGCGACTTACATACCCGCTGGTATTGCTTCCGACTGCGATACCGCGCCTCAACGCCCTTTTGGCGACGAGTTACGCGAACAATCCAAGAGAATTCGTGGAGTTACTGGCGTTCGTCCTCGTATCTTTCGGTGCTTTTATTGTCGGCATTTGGGCTCTTAGGCCGCGCAAAGTCGTTTTTTTGACGGCGCAAGGGCTTAGGGCGATTAGAGAAACGTCGAGCGAAATTTCGTGGCGGGCGATTCGCTCAATTGATGAGAAATTGGTCAAAGGCGTTGAACGAATCGTCGTGGAGACTGACCCAGCTGTTGCGCCGCCCGTCCCAACGCTTGGATATAGATGGCAAGCGTTCAGCCGATATTGCGAACCAAATGAACTTCTCATCCAGGATTGGGGGCTTGAAATCGGCAAAGAAGAATTACTGTCGTCCCTGCGTCGGTATTGGGAAATAGCGCGAACGCCAACAGGCGCGGGATAACTGGAAACAGACAGTCGAGCTTCAATTGGGAGATCGCTCGCGGCAGGGCATCGTCCTTGGTCGGCATTCTACCAAGCCGGCCATCGAAATATTGCCGCACAACGGCGCGACACGAAGGAGCCGAGCGTCCCGTGTTAGAAAAGGCGTCAGGATCAATTGATCGCTTGTGAAAAATGGTCGGAGTGAGAGGATTCGAACCTCCGACCCCCTCGTCCCGAACGAGGTGCGCTACCAGGCTGCGCTACACTCCGACATTTTACGGCGGGCTTGCCCGTCGCGCCCAAGACCTTCGCCTTGGAGCCCAAGACCTTCGCCTTGGAGGCCCGCCTTATAGCGGCGTCGGCGCAGCGCGGCAAGGGGGGTGGACCGGCTTTGTGAAATTTC
>JARLJC010000041.1 GCA_031291435.1 Alphaproteobacteria bacterium
CCCGCTTACTTGGCCGGCGCGGCGGGAGCCCCGGCAGGCGCCACAGGCTGCGTTACGGGCGCAGTAACCGAAAGGCCGCTGTCGGCGGGCGCGAGCGCAGGCGGAGCCACCACAGGCGCGGAAGTTCCGGCAGGCGCCGTCGCGGGCGCGGCGGAGTCAGGCAAAGGGGTGCCAGCAACCGGAGCGGCAACCGCGCCGGCGGGAGCGGCGACCGGAGCTGTGCCCATAATTATTCCATGCGTGCGCAAAAGCTGAATTTCGCTGAGAATGCGGTCTTCGCGTTCTTCCACGGTGTTGATGCGCAGATCGTTATCGCGCAGGTCGTTTTTGATCTCGACCAGATAGCTGGCGAACAGGATGAACAAAACGGAGCAGCATACGACCGAAATCGCGATGCTGGTGATCCACCACAAAGTCTGCTGATTTTTGGCTTCTTCCGGTGTCATGATCTTTCTCCGATTAAGTGAGGTTAAGACGGTGGGGGTTAGGAAGGCGATTTGGGCTGGGCGAACTGGGGATGGACGATAGCGCCGTCATGCGTAAGCGTAACGCCACGAACAATCTCATCTTTCCAGTCAGCAATCAACCTTCCTTCGCCTTTGGGGGTCAGAAGGGTGACGAAATTCATCAGATTGCGGGCATAAAGGGCCGAGGCATCGACGGCGATGCGGCTCGGCACGTTGCGGTGGCCGACGATTTTGACGCCATGGGCATCGACCACCTTGCCGGCCTCGCTGAGGGCGCAGTTGCCGCCCTGCTCGACCGCCAGATCGACCACGACCGAACCCGGCTTCATCGTGCGCAGCATTTCTTCGGTCACCAGTTTGGGTGCGGCGCGGCCGGGGATAAGGGCGGTGCAGATGACGATATCCTGCTTTTTGATGGTTTCGGCGATCAAGGCGGCTTGCTGGCGCTTGTAATCCTCGCTCATTTCCTTGGCATAGCCGCCAGCGGTTTCCGCCGCCTTGGTTTCTTCATTTTCCACCATCACGAAAGTAGCCCCCAGGCTTTGCACCTGTTCGCGCGCGACGGGGCGCACATCGGTGGCCGACACAATCGCGCCCAGACGGCGCGCGGTGGCAATCGCCTGCAACCCCGCCACCCCTGCCCCCATGACCAGCACGCGCGCCGGAGGCACGGTTCCGGCGGCAGTCATCATCATCGGAAACGCGCGCCCGAATTGTTCGGCGGCATCGAGAACGGCTTTGTAACCCGCTAAATTCGACTGGCTCGACAGCACATCCATCGCCTGCGCGCGGGTGATACGCGGCACCAGCTCCATCGACATCGCGGTGATGTGATTGCGGGCATAGGATTCGAGATCGGCCTTGGCGCCATAGGGATTGAGCATGCCGATAAGGACGGCACCCTGCCGGATCAGGCCGAGTTCGTTGCGGCCCTCGCCCTCGCTCATGGGGCGCTGGACTTTCAGAACCAGATCGGCGTCGCGAAGCAGAACAGCGGTATCGGGGACGATGGAAGCGCCCGCCGCCGCATATTGTTCGTCGGGATAGGAGGCTTCGCTGCCCGCCCCCGCCTCAACCCCGACTTCATAACCGAGGGCGCGGTATTTCTTAACCATGTCCGGCGTAATCGCCACACGGCGTTCATAAGGGCGGCGTTCTTTGGGGACGGCGATTTTCATGCGAAAGGATAAGCCAACAGGAATTAACAGGCGCGAATCAGGGGGATAGGGCCCTACTATGGTCCATTTCCGATGGTGTGTGAAGCCGGTTGCATCGTCCCAACGCGCCCGCTATAACACGCGCGTCCCAAATTTGTTTTGGGCCCGGCGATTCACCCGTCATGCGTTGACGGACGTTGTCGGGGAAATACCCGTCTTTCTGTCAACGCATGACGGGATCGCGGGCCACGGCTTCGGAGAATAGCTCAGCCTGGTAGAGCACTGCCTTCGGGAGGCAGGGGCCGGAGGTTCAAATCCTCTTTCTCCGACCATTTTATCCGACATTCTTGATGAAATCGCTCCTTAAAACCGTTGGGGCGATTACCGCCCTGTGGTAGAACCTTTGGCACCGATTCCTTTCTCTGCCTGCCTGCAACACTTCTCGTACAGGGTTTGACATGAACACAAATGTCGCTTTGGATATTTCTCCCTCCCTCGCGTATGTGTATCACGAAAGCGATATGCCGCGTAATGACCCGGTCGTGATTTTTTGCGCCGACCCGCAGGGAATGAAGCTTTACGAATATTGTATTGCCCACGACATTGTCGTGGATGGCTTCGTCGATACGGAGCGGTCTGCACTAGATAACGGGGCCCCCGTTTTCCGCCCCATCAACCTTCATCTGCTTGATGCATCAAAAACCAATCTGCTTATCAGCAAACGGGGTTACGAGGAATTCCTTCCGGCATTCGAGGCTGCAGGATTCAAGGGCGTTTACGTCGCGCATCCCTTCGCCTTATGGCTTGTGGCCGTAACAAAAACTGATCATAAACTGAAAGCGGGACAGATTTATGACGAGATGATCACGTCCGCGCCCAACCCGCAGCACGATATTGATATATTCGCTGGCGACTGGCTAAGCGAAATCCCTCTGCCCAATGTGAAATCGGGCTGGAATAGATTATTTGAGGGAGATGGCCGGGTTGCCTGGGCGAACGAGGCGCTCGGCGGCTTCAATGGGAAAAATATTCTGGAGTTGGGGCCCTATGAAGGCGGCCATACATACGCGCTTGAAAAAACCTATGGCGCGACTTCGGTAACAGCCATTGAGTCCAACCCGCGCGCCTTCTTGCGCTGTCTGATAGTCAAAAATCTTTTTGATCTAAAGGTTTCGCGATTCCTGCTGGGCAATTTCATGGAGTATTTCAAGCAGGAAGAGCGGCAATACGACGTTATTTTTGCCTCTGGCGTTCTCTATCACATGACGAACCCGGCAGAACTTCTCACGGAGATCAGCAAAAAAACTAACCAGATCTTTTTGTGGACACACTTTTATGACGAGGCCCTTATCAAGGGGAACAGAGAAATCAATTTCAGGTTCGACTATTCGCGCACGCGCCAAAACAAACTTGGCAGCTATTCTTTTTCGGAATATTGCTTTGTCTATCGCGATGAGGATACTACCGCCGCCCATCTGGGCGGAACGGAAAATCACGCCTATTGGCTAAAGATGGAAGACATCGTCGGCTTGCTCAAAGAACTCGGCTTCACCGATGTCCAGACAGGCCTCGTTGACCGCGAGCAACGCTTCGGCCCCAATCTGTGCATCGCGGCGAAGAAATGACTCATAAAATCAAAAATACCTATCGTACGCGTCGCGCCCGTATGAGGCCTCCTGCCGTGCATGTACCACCGAATGAAGATTGCCCAATAAGATAGATAGTTGTTGTGGAGGATAGGCTGTATCTCTGCGTCGGTATGACAAGGGAAGACGCTAGTGCCGATGCAAAAGACAGATGAAGTTGCGAGAAATTGTTGACTCCGGGAAACGTTGCCGAAGTCGAATTCGACCCAGCGTAAATATTTGTCATGACCGCTGATGGAACAAAGTAAACATTTCCATCCACATCCCAATCTCCCGCCGCCAAGGAAATCGATGTAATATTGGTAGCCGTGCCGCTGGTCAGAGAAACTCCGGATGCATTTGCAGTTATGTATTCTCCGACGACCCCCGAAGATGCATTATCATTCGTCGCCGTACCAAGAATACCATTTGTGGTGGGTGTAAAAGCCAGATTGCCATTTACCGTGACCAAAGAGCCGGACGCAACAGACGTCGTCCCAATACCAACATTGCCATTCGCGAGAACGGTCAAAGCATGTATAAAGGCAATCACTCCCCCCGCCGTTCCAGAAGCGTTTGATGTATTGAGCTCCCAGACTCCATTGCCAAATACCCAAAGTCCTGCATAACCATTGCGGGCGAACGTATTCGTGCCACCGCCGCTATCGTATGAATTAAAACGCAGGCCACCGCCCTGGTCGGTACTACTTGTATAATAGCCATAGACCTGAGATGCATTTTCGTTCATAGAAATGGCTCCCGCTACATCAAGTTTTGTCGCCGGTGCAGCCGTGCCAATCCCCACACTTCCTGTACTTGTAATTCGCATGTGCTCCATCTGACTTCCGGTGTCGAATATAATCGCATCCGAAGCGCCACTCCCCGTTGTCGATTGAAGCGTCAATGTCGAACTCGCTCCAGTTCCGCCGATGACGAGTGGTGTTGTCAGCGATGTATTGATTGTAGGTGTTGCCGACCAGACCGGCGCACCGCTGTTAGCGGTAAGGATGGTGTTAGCTCCGCCTTGGGCCGTTACCTGTATGATACCCGTCCCGTTCCCATATAGCACGCCGTTGCTGGTTAGTATTGCCGCGCCCGTGCCGCCATAAGGCACAGTAATCGCCGTGCCGTTCCACACGCCGGTGGTAATCGCCCCGGTATTATTGATCTCCAAAGCCTTGACGCCATTGGTCGCAAAATCAAGCGTCGTCGTCGCCCCATACATGCCGTAATCTGGTGGCACCGATGTTGTAATGGCAATGCCAATTCCTCCACCAACATCGAGCGCATCGGCTGCTGTTGTTGTGCCGATTCCGACCAATCCCTGAACGATCAACCCATTCGTTGGAGCCGTATGGACCCCGGCATAGCCGTTTCCGATAGCCGCCGCCCCATTGACATCGAGGCGATTGGTTGTCGAAAGAACATCGACACCAAGATTGCCGCTGTTATCCAGCAGCATTTTCGTAGCGCCGCCGATTTGGAATGTAATTGTGTTGGATCCTGGGCCTTCGCTGTCGATCTGAAAGGAGCCGCCCAGATAATTCCCGAACTTAGTTACCTTGCCCGTGACTCCGGCTGTCCATGTGCCGTCTGAATCCGGGAAATATTCAAAACCGCCGCTCTGATTGCCGGGATCGCCAAGAATAAGTCCTTCCGCAGCCAACGCTTGGGAACCGAAACTATCGTTATTCCACATGACGATTTTGTTTTCGAAGGTGTGGTCGGCGTTATAGACCTCAAGATTGGTTGTCGGATTGCTTGTGCCAAACCCGACCAATCCTTCCGTTATCAATCCGTTCGTCGGCGCATTATAAATATTGGCGTAATCTGCTCCGACTGCGATGCCGCCATTTGGGCCAGATGTGCCAAAGCTGGCATTGGAACCCGCTATATTACCGAAATCTCCCGCGTTGGAGGTAGTTGCCTGCGCCGTTACCGGTACAAAAAATAAGAAGGCAAGTAAAGGAATGAGAGATATCCGGGCAGTCCGAGCTTTTGTCATGCTGTCTCACTATACAAGAAGAAGAATGGGAGGAGACTGAATCACAAAGGATGGCCGCTACACTATAATACGTGCGATTTAATGCACGACAGGATATTTGTCAGACGCAAAAAGAACGCTCTATGATATCTTCGTTTATATTGATTCTTTTTCTCACCCGCCTGCACACTCCTGTTACCAAGGTCCGACATGAATACAAATCTCGCTTGGGACACATCATCCTCGATCACATACGTGCATCACGAAAACGATATGCCGCGCGATGCGCCCGTCGTAATCTTTTGCGCAGATTCACAGGGACTGAATCTTTACGAATATTGTATCACTCACGACATCATTGTGGATGGTTTTATAGATACGGAACGATCGGCTCTGGAAAATGGCGCGCCGGTTTTCCGCCCATTCAATCTGCATCTACTGGATGCCTCGAAAACCAATCTGCTTATTGGCAAACGAGGATTCGATGAATTTCTTCCCGCATTCGAAGCCGCAGGATTCAAAGGCATTTACGTTGCACATCCCTTCGCTCAGGGGCTTATGGCAAGAACGAAGACCCCACATAAGCTGAAGCCAGGACAGATTTATGATGCGATGGTCGCATCCGCTCCCAACCCGCAGCATGATATTGACATTTTTGCCGGGGATTGGTTAAGCGAAATCCCTCTGCCCAATACCAAATCAGGCTGGAACAAATTATTTGAAGGGGACGGCCGCCTTGCCTGGGCCGACGAAGCCCTCGGCGGGTTCAAGGGGAAAAATATTCTGGAGTTGGGGCCCTATGAAGGCGGCCATACATATGTGCTTGAAAAGACTTATGGTGCAGCATCGATTACATCAATTGAATCTAATCCGCGCGCTTTTCTGCGTTGCCTGATCGTGAAAAATCTTTTTGACCTGAAGGTTTCGCGATTCCTGTTGGGCAACTTCATGGAATATTTCAAACGGGAAGAACGGCGATACGACTCTATTTTTGCCTCTGGCGTGCTCTATCACATGACGAACCCAGCCGAACTTCTGCTGCAGATCGCAAATAAAACCGATCAGGTTTTTTTGTGGACTCACTTTTATGATGAGGCGCTGGTAAAATCAAACGCTGAAATCAACCCAAGGTTTGATGATTCACTCACGCGTTACAGCAAACTCGGCAGCTATTCTTTTCCGGAGTATCATTTCACCTATCGCAATACCGCAACGGTCGTCGGCCATCTGGGCGGGGTAGAAAAACATGCTAATTGGTTAAGGCTTGAGGATATCGTCGGACTGTTGAAGGAAGTTGGTTTCACCGATATCCAGCAGGGCCGCCTGAACCGGGAACACCTGTATAGCCCTAATGTTTGCATCGCCGCGAAGAAATAGCTGTAGATTCTGGCCACCCCGCAAATAGGGAAATCAACCTTTGCTTCTTATGCCCGCAAAATTGCCGGTTGGCGAGCCGTACTGGATTGCGGGCAATCCCGACAATGCGATGCTGTCCCGGATAGAGTCCATCATCGCATGGGCATCGCCGCTGGCGCGCTATCAAGGCCCCGGAAACACGCCCGCCCCCAACGGAACAATCATTTTGTTCGAACCGGATTTTCTAGACCGCGCCGCGGCCTTCATCCGTGAGGGGGTTGCACCCGAGCGCATTCGCTGCATGCCGATACCAGAAAATTATCCATGGGCATTCTGGGATGTATGGGGCTGGTTTGACCCAAGGCCCGATTTGCGCGCACAAATTGCCTCTTTTGCCGCATATAAACATGCCGTCGAAGCTTGCTCCTATCTGGGTGGGGCAAAGATGGCTTCACGCGTCAATGATTGGCAATCGCTTGCCGAAAGCCATCTTTACTGGGGCCAGCATCGCGAGCAACTTAACAGCCATAAAGCCGATATGGAAAAAGTGTCTCAAAGGCTTGCGGATGACCATTCGCGCGAAATATTCGACCTTGTGCTGCGTTCGGATCCGCAGGAATTATGGACGCACTTCACGCATACGGTTTTCCGGGCCTGCGATTATCTGGAGCATGACGGACCGCGCCCCGGAGAAACCGTGCTGAATCTCGGCGTCTTCAGCGGCCATGAATTGCCCTATTTCCTCGCTCTCGTGGATAACGGCATAATCCACAATCTTGACCCGCTGGGCCATGATTTACTGAGCGACTATGCCCGCAAAACCTTAAGCACACGCCCGCATAATGTGCGTGAATCTCGAATTGCCGCCGGGGCGACGCACAAAATGGAATATTTCAAGCTGTATGCCGACGGACAGATGTGCCTGTCGTCCAAAGGCACGCCGGGCGCCGATATTATTTTTTATATCCAGCCGCTGGATGAGTATGTCGAAGTACAGAAAATCGAGAAAGTGCATTTCATCAAAATCGATATCGAAGGCATGGAACCGGATGCTCTTACCGGGCTGCAAAAAACCGTTCAGCGTGATCGCCCGACCCTAAGCCTCGCGATTTATCACGCGCCGGAACATTTGTGGAGTTTGCCGCTGCGATTAATGAGTGAACTGGAAAATTACGATTTCTATATCGACCATTTCAGCCCGGTGCGATGGGAAACTGTGTTAACGGCCGTGCCGAAGGAGCGGGCCTCATATAAGTAGCTTGTAGTAGGCGCAAAACGTAACCGGAATCGCGATTAACTGTTTGTTATATTTATTGAAAGACTAAAGTAAGAAGCGGCGCGTAATCTGGCCCGCATATTTAATTATCGAGCAGAGGCTCCTCATGTCGCACAAAAAATTCACGCCTGCTTTCCTGCCCTGTCTTTTGATGGGCGCGCTTGCGCTGCCTGCCGCCGCCAAAGCCGCGACCCCGCCGATATCAGCCCAGGAAGCCGAGGCCGCCTATCAGGATATGCTGGCGCATGATCGCGATGTCGGCGCAGGGGCCGCCCTGCCGCAGGAGACTTACGGCACCATGGCGCCTTCCAGCGCGCCTGCGGCCGATGCCAGGGACAATCGCGGCGAGCTGAATATATCGACCATTTATGACGACGATCCTTCTTCCTCGAACGTCAATGGCGGCACCAATTACGGCATGGAGACCGTACTTTATTCGCCGATCCTGCACGATCATTGGCGGCTGTTCGCGGGCGAACTGTTTTCGCATGAACTCGAGCCCTATGGCGAAGGCCATATCAATTATTCGCGCAGCAGCGCGGGCGCCGAATATACCGGCGATACCTACAAGGCCAGCCTGTCGCCGACCTTTAACGATTATAACGGCAATGAGCGCGTAGGTGCCGCGGGCAATGTGCTGTGGGGTCTGAGCGATAGCTGGGAAATCGGCGGCGGGGCGCAGCTTTTCTCGCGCGATACGCCGTTGCGCGCGCTCAACGCGGGCATCACCGCCAATGCCTATGATTTGAACGCCAACTGGTATCGGGAAGGCGCGCGCAATGTGCATATCGACGGCAATATGATGGCCTTCTCGGATAACAATGTGCGCAGCCTGCTGTCGGTTTCCGACACCGAATATATGTATCGCAGCAGCCTGTTCAATTTTGACGGGCTCGGCAATCTTGCGGAGTCGCAGAACAGCAAGGACGAAAACCGCCCCTACTTCAACCCGCGCCAGGACGTGATGGCCGCGGTGGGCGGGCGTGTGGGGCAGGATCTCTATCGCCGCTATGACGTTGCCTACGACCACAGCCTCGAAGTCAAATCGGGGATGTACTGGCAAAAAGATTATGGCGGCAGCCCGATGCTGAGCGCGACCTACGCCCAGCATGTGAACTACAAAAACAATGTCGATGCGTCGCTGGGCGTTACTTACACGCGGCAGGATTCGGACGGGTACACCGAGAACGACATCGCCTTCCTCCTCAATCTCGCGACCAAGATGTAAAAGCGGCGCATAGAAAAAGGGCGCGGTTTCCCGCGCCCTTTTCCATCTCTGGCCCCTGACTTAGCGGCCGTGATGGTGGTGATGCTCGTGATGGTCGTGGCCGCCATCATGGTCGAAACCATGATGGTCACGATCGCCATGGTCAAAATCGTGATGATGGAACCCGTGCCGATCATGGTCGCCGTGATCGAAATCGTGACCATGGCCCGCATGACCGCCGTCCTGACGGAAATCGTGGCGATCGGCATGCAGGTTGTGGCGATCCTTGACGACGTCGTGACGGTCATGAATGACGTCGTGACGGTCGCTGATCAGGTCGTGGCGGTCGCTGACAAGGCTCTGGTGAGCATCGGCAACCTGTTCGCGATCTTTGCTGATTTCGCACTGGCAGGCCCCATCCTTCAAAGCCTTCTCAAGAATCTCGCGGGCAACCTGCAAATCCTGACGGTCATCCGATATATTATTACGGTCCTGCCTGATGAAGTGATAATCCTGCTTGATGAAGTGATGGTCCTGTTTGATGAAATGACGATCCTGACGGATATTGTGGCGGTCTTCGACTTTGTCGCTGACGGGATGCGCCGGGCCATAGCTGTCGACGGCAAGGTTCTTTTCATCGTGATGCAGGGCGTTCAGGTCCTTAGCGAAAGCGCGGTGATTGCCATTGTCGCGGTCCTGTTCGAGATTGCGATAATCCTGTTCGATGAAATGATGATCCTGAGCGATGACGTTGCCGGCATTACCGCCGCCATCGTTGTCGCCGCCGTCATTGTCCCAAGCATGGGCGGAAGCAGAAAAGCCGAGGCACAGCAGCGCGACGGCGAGCAAAGTATGTTTCATGTTTCAGTCCTTCGAATGTTTCAGCGTTAATAAATAAGCGCCGTTCATCCGGCGCGACCCGTAAACAGGCATCTGTTTGGCATAAGGAAAAATCAGCAGGCAATAAAGAAATATGGTTTCAGTATTTTTTGCGGGCCAGACCTATTCCACACGAAAAGAAAAAGGCAGGAAATAATCCTTTATGGTTAATCTTCGGCTTTATCGAACTGCCACAACCCCTGCTCCCAGCTCTGGCTGAGTTTGAGGGCTGAGAGGATAAGGCCGACCTGCGAATAAGCCTGCGGGAAATTGCCCCACAGAGAACCGTCTTTCGGATCGACATCTTCGGACAATAGACCGGCGTGATTGCGGTAGGACAGCACGCGCCTGAAAATTTCCATCGCCTTGTCGCGCTGCCCCGCCGCAATGAGGGCATCGACATACCAGAAAGAACAGACCAGAAAAGCCGTATCGGGCGCGCCGAAATCGTCGGCATCGACGTAACGCATGACCAGCCCTTCGCGCAGCAGATTCTGTTCGACCATTTCGAGAGTTTTGAGGAACAAAGGATCGCTCGCCTTGATAAAACCGATCTCCGGCAGCAGCAGAACCGAGGCGTCGATTTCATTGCCGTCGAGACTGCCGGGGAACCAGTCTTTGCCGTTATCGGCAAGGCGCTGGTAAATCCGCAATTTGATATCGGCGGCCTTGGATTTCCAGTCTGCGGCCTCTGCATTCTTGCCGAGTTTGGCCGCTATCAGGCCGAGTTGGCGCACCGCCGTCCAGCACATCGCCGCCGAGAAAGTATGCACCTTGGCGCGGCCGCGATATTCCCAGATGCCCGCATCGGGGGTCAGGGCTTCGTCATAAGCGCGGCGGCCGAGGCGGGCCAGAACTTCGTACAGGAATTCGCCGCCCTGCGTCTTCAGCCGGCAATCCCAGAACATCTGCGCGGCGGCAAGCACGACGGAACCATAGACATCGTTCTGGCGCTGGATCACGGCGGCGTTGCCGACGCGCACCGGCCCCATGCCGAGGAACCCGGCGAGGTTTTCGGCGATCTGTTCCTTGGTCGGCGCGCCGGGCACGATGGGATAAAGCGGCTGCGGCGCGAGGTCAGGATTACCGTTGATGATATTGACGATATAGCCGATGTAATCTTCCATCGTCCCGATGGCGCCAAGGCGATTGAGCGCGTGCAAAGTGAAATAGGAATCGCGCAGCCAGCAGAAACGGTAATCCCAGTTGCGACCCGAATGGGCGGATTCCGGGATCGATGTCGTCAGGGCCGCGACAATCGCGCCGCTATCCTCGAAATGGCAGAGCTTGAGCGTAATCGCGGCGCGAATGCATTCTTCCTGCCAGTCAAACGGCACGCCGAGCCGCAGCGCCCAGGATTGCCAATGGGCTGTCGTACGCTCGATGAATTCGGTGGCAAGGCTGGCGATATGCTCGCTGATGCCGCTATCCTCGCCGATGATGAAGTAGATCGGCTTGTCGAGCGTGAATTCGCTTTCCGCCTCGATGAAGGAAACCGGCATATCTGTCGTGACGCGCAACGCGGTATCCTTGCCCTGATAGCTGATATGGTTGCTGCCGACGATCTGGCGCGGCGTCTCGGCGTTATAGGCGAAACTGGGGCGGATGCGCACGCGGATGCGGCATTGGCCCGCCACCGGTTCGATTTTGCGGATGATCGTCGAAGGATGGAAAATGCGCCCGAACTGCCGGAAATAAGGCGCGGCATCAATGATGCGCAGGCCGTTGCCATTTTTATCGGTGAGGATGGTTTCCGCGACGGCGGTGTTACGGACATAGTGCTGGCTGGTATGGGCGAGATCGGCAAGCTGCACATCCATGAATCCGCGTTCGGGATTTTCGCCGTTGATCAGGTGATTGAAAACGGGGTCAGCGTCAAGGCGCGGGTGGCAGTACCACACGTGGCGGCCGCCTTTGTCGATACAGGCGGCGATATGGCCGTTGCCGATGACGATCAGATCGAGCTTTTTCATGCCGCCGCTTTCCCGAGAATCTGTTCGCCCAGCCTAGCAGACTATCAGGCCGGATGCCGACCCGCTTTCTTCGAACTCAGTAAAATACAGATCACCATAAAGGCCGCCAATACCGCCGTGGAGGAAATGCGGTTGAGATCGAGACCGCCATGATCTCGGGGCTTGGTCAGGAGATCGCCCAAAGTCGCGCCCAGAGGCCGTGTCAGGATAAAGGCCGCCCAGAACAGGAAAACGCGCGACAGGCTTGTAAAGAAATAGGCCAGCGCCAGCAATGCGAGCGCCGCCCCGAACACCAGAGCGCCGCCGGAATAACCGAGGCCGGAATCGTCGGCAAGGAAATCCCCGAGCGCGGTGCCGAGCGTGTTGGAAAAAAGGATCGTCATCCAGTAGCAAATCTCGGTTCTGGGCGCGGTGATGTTCTGAAAGGAAATGGGGCCCGCGGCGAAATGCCACGCCGCCAGCATGCCCATCAGCAGCGCGAATAAAATCAGCGAACCGCCGACATAGCCGATACCCAGCGAACGGTCGGCGAAATCGGCCATTGTGGTGCCGACTGTCGTGGTGGCGACGATCACGGCCCAATAGAGGAAGGGATGAAACTTTCGCGCCCGCACCTGCAAAAACAGAAACACCAGGAAGAAGGCCGCAAAGATAGCGGTGCCGACGGCGTAGCCCAGATTCATCGTCATCGAAACCGCATCGCCGCCGGTTTCGCCCAATGTCGTGGCGGCGATTTTAATGACCCAGAAAAGCAGCGTAATCTGCGGCACTTTGCTGAGACTATTTTCTTTCATGGAGACTCTTTCGCGGCAGGTAGGCGGGACAGGATGCGGGCGCAAGCATAACTTCTCCATAAGTCTTCGCGCAAGGCCGCACGGCAGGATATCCCGCCTATACCGCCAGCCCCGCCGCCCGTCCGCTGGCCCACGCCCATTGGAAATTGTAACCGCCGAGCCAGCCGGTGACATCGACGGCCTCGCCGATAATATGCAGGCCGGGCACATTATTGGCCTGCATGGTTTTCGAGGAAAGCGCGCGCGTATCGACGCCGCCCAGCGTGACTTCGGCCTTGGCGTAGCCTTCGGAACCAGAAGGTTTCAGTTTCCAGCCTTTCAGCGAAACGGCGATGTCGCGCAGGGTTTTATCGGTCAGCCCGGCCATGGGCTCGTCCTTGGCATGCAACGCGGCGAAACTGTGCGCCAAACGCTGCGGTAGCACTTCGCCGAGAATGGTTTTGAGTTCGGCCTTGGGACGCGATTTTTTACGGTCGAGGAGGAAAGTTTCGGCGTCGGTGTCGGGGAGCAGATCGAGGATAATTTCTTGCCCCTCGCGCCAATAAGAAGAAATCTGCAAAATCGCCGGGCCGGACAGGCCGCGATGCGTGAATATCATCGCCTCGCGGAAAGATTTTTTGCCGCATGCCGCCGTGATTTCCAGCGATAGTCCGCTGAGTTCACGCATGAAATCCAGCATCGCGCCGTCGAAAGTCAGCGGCACCAGACCGGGGCGTATTTCCGTCAGCGGCAAGCCAAATTGTTTGGCCATGTCATGCGTGAATCCGGTGGCGCCCATTTTGGGAATGGAAAGGCCGCCGGTCGCCAGGATCAGCGCGGCGGATTCATAAACATCGTCGCCGGTCGTGACGCGGAAAGCATCGGCTTTGGCGATATCGGTGATTTTCTGGCCGAGCTTGATCTCGACATTGCCCGCGGCGCATTCCGCCAGCAGCATGGCCACGATCTCGCGCGCCGAGCCGTCGCAAAACAGCTGGCCCAAAGTTTTTTCGTGATAGGCGATATTGTGTTTTTTCACCAGAGCGATGAAATCATGCTGTGTATAGCTGGCCAGCGCCGATTTGCAGAAATGCGGATTAGCGGAAATATATTTGTCCGGCGCGATCTGCAGATTGGTGAAATTGCAGCGCCCGCCCCCCGAAATCAGAATCTTCGCGCCCACCTGCGTATCGTGGTCGAGCAGCAGCACCCGACGCCCGCGCTGGCCCGCCGTAAGCGCCGCCATCAAGCCCGCGGCCCCGGCGCCGATCACAACAACATCGTATTTTTGCATTTCTTGCATTTGTACCTATCGCAGTTCAAGAATGGGCAAGCCGTCCCGGATGAGGGGAACGGCCCGCTGGTGAAGCCGGTTCCCAGGGGCGACGACATGCCTAAATAATCTGTGCCGCATCGTCGATATAAAGCTGCACGCGCTCGTCGCCCTGCCATTCGTCGATGCGCAGATGCCCCGCGAGATGCATGCGCCCGCGCCCCAGCAGAACCGGGCCAAGGTCATTTTCCATTGCGCGGAAGGCGATGCCCCTGCCCCGCGTGCCGCCCTGCATGTAAATCACGCTGACATGTTTTTCGCCGACGATATCGGCTTTCACGATCATGCAGTCGGCAAGGGCGAAACGCGGTTCCGAATTGCCGGTGCCGAAGGGGCCGAGCGCCTCGATACGGCGGACAAATTCCGGAGTCATGGCCTGCCCCGCCACCGTGCCGTCGAGCGTCAGCGACGGCACCAGAGGTTCCGAGGCCATCTGCTTGCCGATGCGTTCAGCGAGGAAGGCGCGCAGAGCCTCGATCTTGTCGCGCGCCACGGTGAAGCCCGCCGCCATTTTATGGCCGCCGCCATTCAACAATAATCCGGCCTGCCGCGCCGCGATGATATGCGCGCCCAGATCGACCGAGCCGACCGAACGGCCCGAACCTTTGCCGACAGCGCCTTCCAGCGATACGACCAGAGCCGGATGTCGGAATTTATCCTTGAGCCGCGAGGCGACGATGCCGATCACGCCCGGATGCCAGTTTTCCGAAGCGACGAACGCCATCGGCGCTTCGCCTTCGATATGTATCTGCTCGGCCTCGGCCAGCACGCGCGCTTCGATTTCGCGGCGTTCGGCGTTGAGCGCGTGAAGATGCTGCGCCAGCGTCGCCGCCACCGAAGGGTCGTTGGTCGATAATAATTTGGCGCCGAGATTGGCTTCGCCGACGCGCCCGCCGGCATTGACGCGCGGGCCGAGCAGGAACCCCGCCGCATAAGTGTTCCATTCTTTCACGCCCGCGACCTGCGCCAGCGCGGCCATTCCTGCATTCTGCCGCCGCGACGCGATTTTCAACCCCTGCGCGACAAGGCCGCGATTGAGCCCGTTCAGTTTGACGACATCGCACACGGTGCCGAGCGCCACCAGATCGAGCCATTGCAGCAAATCGGGTTCGGGTTTGGCGGCGGTATAAAAACCAGCGGCGCGTAAAGTGCGGTTGGCGGCGATGACAAACAGATAGGTCACGCCCACGGCGGCGAGAAAACCGAACGCACCGTCTTCATCGATGCGGTTGGGATTGACGACGGCAACAGCGGGCGGCAAGACCGGCTCCGACGCGTGATGATCGAGGACGATGACATCCATCCCGGCCTCGCGTGCCGCCGCCAGAGGCTCATGCGCTGTGGTGCCGCAATCGACGCAGATCGTCAGTTTGATGCCTTCTTCCGCCAGCATGCGCATCGCGGCGACATTGGGGCCGTAGCCTTCCTTCAGTCGGTCGGGCACATAAAGCCGGATGTCGATGCCGAGCGCCTGCCCGAAACGCAGCAGCAGCGCCGAAGATGTCGCGCCATCGACATCGTAATCGCCGAACACCGCGATTTTTTCGCCGCGCGTCACCGCTTCGGCGAAGCGCGCCGCCGCTTTATCCATATCCCTGAAACGGCTGGGGTCGGGCAGAAGGTCGCGCAATTTGGGGTCGAGAAAAGCGGCTGCATCCTCAAGGCCGATGCCGCGCGCGCTCAGGCTGCGTGCGATGATATCGGGAAGCCCATGGCGCTGCGCCAGCGCCAGCGCAACACGCTCGTCATAATCCCGCGCCACCCATTTGTGGCCGGTGGCGGATTTGTCTATACCCAGAAAAGAATGCGGCATGCCCTCTATTTAAGGCATGCCGCGAATTACACAAGCCACAGCTTAATTGAGCGGAATAATCGAGGGGCCGGACAGCATGGCGAAATTCGGCACTTCCCCGGCGGCCAGCTTGCCGCGCACCATGGTATCGAGCCGCTTGATGCGCGAATAAAGCGCATGGCTGCGGGCCAGAAGATCGCGCAATCCTACTGGAATTTCCGCGTCATCGACGCCTTTTTCGCTGGAGCATTCCTCGCTGTCGTTCAGCGCATATTGCGGCGCCGTGAATTGTTCGGGTGAAATCTCGCCGGACAATAACGCCTTCATCGCCAGCAGCCAGGTCATAACCTGAATAAGCCGCGCCGAAACGCGGGTGTGCTGATAGCCCACATGCAGGCAGCGCGAGAGCTCGAATTCGCGGCGGTCGGCCTGTTCGTGATAGGCGATATAATTGCGGACCTCCTGCGTCAAAGCGACGCCTTCTTCAAAAGTGCGGTCGAGCAAGGTGGTGGCTTTGGCGGCTGGCATGGGGTTCCCTTTCTGTCTCGTACCTCCCATCCGTAGCGCGTTAGAGTTAAAAAGAGGTGTAAAAGCCTTTAACAACCGATTAAAACCGCCCTTGCGGGCGGTAATAAGTGCGGCTATACCGCTCCAACCACTCTTAATGGGGCGTCGCCAAGCGGTAAGGCAACGGATTTTGATTCCGTCATACGGAGGTTCGATCCCTCCCGCCCCAACCATTTTTGCAATAACTGCATTATTGCAAAAAAGCCCCGTGCTCTTGACACGGGGCCCAATCATTATTCTGCCCTTCTTGGCGAGCTTAGAAAAGTGATGCCCGGCCTCTTTCTTGAGCCGGGCCCAGCCAATATATCTTTATGGCGGTTTTATACGGAAGGGCCTAGCTTCACGGAAAGTGCTTTCGGCCCTCTATCTGCGTTGTCTGTGGCCGGACGCCCAGGGAAGCCATGTTCATTCATACGTCCTTTTTTCCCTCCCGAACGCGCCTATTGGCGATATTCGTCGCTTTCTGTATTTCCGTCGCGGGCATCGTCTATATCGTCTCGCACCGCACAGTCTTTGCGTTGCCCCTGCTACCAGGCCCGCACAACCTCGGATTTGCGCTGTTGATGGGCGCTAATATCATCATCTATCTGCTGGCGGCAAGGCATGCCCGGACCGCCACCAAGATGCGCGAAACCGAAGATCTGTTCGGCCGTATCGTCAAAGGCATCAATGACGGCGTGTTCGATTATCGCCTGGAAGGCGGCAAGATTTATTATTCTTCCACCTATAAACAGATGCTGGGCTATAGCGAATCCGAGCTCGGCGACACGCACGATATTTTCGTCAGCCTCGTCCATCCCGACGATGTCGAGCCGACATGGGAAATTCTGCGCCAGTATTCGGCGCGCAAGATCCCCAGCTATCACGCCGAATTCCGCATGCGCCATAAAAACGGGCAATGGCTGTGGATCCTGTCGCGCGGCATCGGCGTGTGGAACAAAAACGGCATCATGGAGCGCCTGATCGGCACCCATTCCGACATCACCATGCAGAAGGAGCGCGAAGAAGCTCTCAGCAAACTGATCGCCGAAAACGAGACGCAGCGCGACGAACTGGCCCGCGAAAAGGAACGCGCCGAAGCCGCCAATCAGGCCAAGAGCGACTTTCTTTCGACCATGAGCCATGAAATCCGCACGCCCCTCAACGCCGTGATCGGGCTTTCGCGCCTGCTGCGCCAGACCGAGCTGGCGCCGCAGCAGAAAGAAATGGTGCAAATTCTGCAGGACAGCGCCGACGCCCTCTTGCAGCTGGTCAACGACCTGCTCGATCTCAGCCGCATCGAGGCGGCGCAGGTCGATCTCGAAGCGCGGCGTTTCTCGATCGATTCCGTTTTCAGGACGCTGCATACTTTATTCGACAAGCAGGCGGCCACCAAGGGTCTCGCCCTTGCTTTCGACGACCGCAGCGGCGGCCTTGTTTTTCTGGGCGACCCTTTGCGTGTCCAGCAAATCCTCGTCAATCTGATCGGCAATGCCGTCAAATTCACGGCCCGGGGCGGCGTCACGGTGACGTCGAAAGTGCGCCCCATCAACGCCGAAAATGCCGAACTGACGGTCGACGTTACCGATACCGGCATCGGCATCGCACCGGAAAAAATGAATCAGGTATTCGAAAAATTCGTGCAGGCCGATCAGACGATCTCGCGGCGTTTCGGCGGTTCAGGCCTCGGCCTCGCTATTTCGAAATCTTTCGCGCGCCTGATGGGCGGCGAATTGTCGGCGGCCAGCGCGCCTGGCAAAGGCTCGACCTTCACCCTCAAACTGCCCTTGCGGCTGGGCAAAATCGAACCTGAACAGAAAGAAACGCCGGTCAAAATCGAAAGCACAGCCGTCCACCGCGGCACGATTCTTATCGTCGAGGATTACGCCCCCAATATTCTGGTCGTCTCGTTGATGCTCGAGCAACTGGGATTTGCTGCCGATGTCGCGAAATCGGGCGCCGAGGCGCTGGCCAAAGTGACCGCCGCGCAGAAACCCTACAAGGCTATTTTGATGGATGTGCAGATGCCGGATATGGACGGCTTCGAGACTACGAAAAAACTGCGCGATCTCGAAAACAAAAAAGGGTTCCATCATTATATCGTGGGCGCTACCGCCCATGCCTTTGCCAGCGACCGCGACCGCTGCCTGCAGGCGGGGATGGACGATTATATAAGCAAGCCGATCGACTATGCCCTGCTGGCCGAAAAACTCGAAAAAGCGGCGGATGTGCCGCCGGACACATCGGTTCAGGCGCGACTGGCCTAAAGGCTCAGGAGCGGTCGCACTTCAGAACCCAGGTCGGATTCTCGACATATTTATTATCAAGACTGGGGCGCAGGCAGTCGCCCACTTCGCCTTTCATTTTATCAAACAGGTTGCGATACAACCCTCGTTCCAATTTGTCTGACTCGGTACACAAAATATCTTCGCCTTTTTCAAACGCGAACAGTTCGCGCTGCGTTAGTATGAAATCCGTATGATAGAGATGGAAAGATTGATCCCGCAGCGAACGCAGATAAACTTCCACGCCGCGCTCGCCAATCTCGGTTTTTAGTTTAAAACTGTCGCGTTCCGGCGGCTGGGCATGCACGCTCCGGATATGCGAAAGCATGCCGGACTGCATGAAGAGATCGACCCATTTGTTATCATAGGCGTCCCTTAAAGTCGGTATGTGGCGCGTATTGTCGGTATCAATCTGATAGGTGATGTGCGGTCCGACATAATGCTGGACGGCGTCAACCATGATCAAAATCTTGTCCATCGAAATGACGCGGCGGGCGGGTTCGCCTTCTTCCTTGACCATGTTATTGCCGAGCGTGCCGCCCGCAATGCGCACCGTGACCGTGCCCTTGGAACGTTCCTGCAAAACGGTGATGGCGGCACAATCGTAAGTCGCGGGGTCGAAAGCGTCGCCCAGAACGAAGGAAAATTTCTCGGGCGGCAATTCGCCGACAACGCAGAGCTGGAAGAAGGTGCTGAGAATGTTTTCGGCCGAAACATCCATGCAGACGTAGCTTGCGGGATAGCCGGTTTTCTCAAAAGTCTTGTGCGTCAGGACGCCATCGCCGGGACCGATTTCCAGCATATCCTTGCCGACAATATCGCGCCCCATTTTTTCGGAATGCTGCTCGGCGGTAGTAAGATTGGCGGTCGCGAGATAATAAAGCGGGTAGGCCGGGATATTGGCATACAACCGGCTTCCGGCGGGCATGCGCCGGGGTGTCTTTGCGGGGCTGCCTTCTTTCTGGCGAAGAGGAACCCTGCTCAAAAGATCGCGCGCGAATGCGCCGAAACCGGAATCGTCAAGCGCATAGGCCGGTGACGCATAGCAGGCTTTAAACGATAGCTCCTTTTTCTGCAGGCCGCGCAGGCATTCGCCCCCAAGCTGCGACTGCATCCGGCTGAATTGCTTTTGCGCCAGCGCTTTGATCCGGTCGAGATCGCTCTGCTGATTTTTTTCAATAACCGCCATCAAGGCTCTGTGAAATGAATGAAATACGCGGTGACTATAAGGGGGGCGGCACGTATAAAAAAGCAATAATAAGGCAAATAAGCTCCTTGCCTGTGCTTCTTTCTCTCCCTTTAAATATGCTTAAGCGGGAAAATGCCGGGGCGAAGCGCTTTGCCCCGGCATCGTCAGCCCGTTAGGGGCTATTCGTCGTCCTGTTGGCCACGCGAGCTGGATTTAGCCTTCTGGCCTATCTGGGCGGTACGCCCGTGCTCGCTGGCCGATGATGCAGGCGAAGTGCGGCTGTCTTTGCCGGACCGATCCGGCTCCGTATCCCGGCCCTGGCCCTGGCCGTGGCGGTTCGAGGGCGAAGAGATGGAATCGTTGCTGTTGGACATGGCAGCCTCCTTCGTTGGATGAAATCCGGCGGCGTCTACCGGCGGATACCGGGTATCCCGGCACGCGCGATTAGAGCGCGACAGCCATAAATTTGCCGTGGGTGAAAGGCGGCCACACATCATTTGAGGCTAAGACAGCCTTAGGGTTTGGAGTCGGCGCTGGGCAGAGCGTCACCCGAAGCAGATCCAGGATCATCCTTGCTGATTTCATCCTTGAGGTCGCTTTTTTCCGCCTGCATATCGACAGGCGGCTTGGCAGGCGGCTGCAGGGATATCGGCCCTGTACTCAAGGGAATCGTGACCCCGGAGGTTGCGGTCTTTTTCCGGGCGGCCTTATGGTTGCCGGCCTTATGTTTCGCGTGCGCATGGGGAGCGGCGACATGTTTGCCCTTGCCGTGATGCGCCTTTTTGCCGGCGGCAGGCGTCTTGGCAAGCGGCTTCGCTATCACAGGCGGCGGCAAAGGCGGCGGCGCCACCGTCACCACGGTTTCGGGCTGGGCCACGACTTTCTTGGCGATAAGGGCGCGGTAGGCCTCGAGATCGACCGGGTAGCGGTTGGCGGGATCGACATTGATCAACCGTTCCGGAGGCACATCCTGCGGGTGCGCGAAACATTCGGGCTGGCCCATCGTGCTGTAGCACCAGCTTTCATGTTCGGGAATCTGGTCGGCGGTATCGGCGGGCGGCGGGGCGGAAGGTTTGGTCAGATACATGGCGGCCCCGGTGCCGACTTCGGCCCCCAGTTGCGTGCAGCCCGCCAGCGCCAATACGGCGCAGCCCAAAAAGAAAACAGAAAACTTCATGTCGAAACCCTTCCCAAGGTCTCTCCTGCCCGTCTGGATTCTAGGAAGATGCGGGTTAAGGAAAGCTTAAATAGCGCTCTTAGTGCTTCTTATATCCCGGCATTAGCGAATATCCCAGCAAACGCAGCATTAATTGCCGGTGAATGTCGTCCGCCGCGGGCTGCGGGAAGATCTGCGCCGCCGCGAGGCATTGACCCCAGTCGCAGCCGACAAAGAAAGAATGGCGCAGCATATTGGCCGCCATGGCCGGAAGCGCATCGAACCGGCTTTCCATCGTGGTGGCGAAGCAGCTTTCGGGGCGGATCGAGGTCACGAAGGGGAACAGGCAGCCGACTTTGATCGCGCCTTCCTGGCAAAGTTTGCGGATGAAGAGGTCGATGGGCAGGGTCGCGCCCGTCTGCAATTCTTTTTCGTAGAGCGCCGCGAGTTTGCCGATGGAGTGCGGATTGACCAGATAAGAACAGGTTGAGCCGAAAATCAGATGTTGCATATCGACGGCGCTGAAAATCACTTTTTCGATTTTGCCGGACGCGTCGCGCGTCACCGTCGCGTCGTAATAATTTTTGTATTCCTGACAGGCGTCGTTGAGGAGCGGAATGGCGACATCGGTGTAGAGAATGTCGAATTTCGCCAGCTGGCTGGATTCGATCGCCCAGTTCAGCACCTGCCCGGTTTGCGGAGACAGGATGATATCGTCCTCGATGACATGCAGCGGCTGGGCGGACGCGGCGTTTTCCTTGAGCAGCCGATGATGCGAGGTGAAACAGCCGATCTCACCGTCTTTCAGATGGGGATTGGGAAACTTCATCTCGTTGCCGTTGCTGGCGGCAAAACGCGCGTAACTGGCAAGGCTGTTGCGCGCCAATTCATCCTCAATCGCCTTGCGGCGTTCGGGGCTGCGGTCGAGATTGATGTAAAAACCGGTATATTTCATGGATAAAGCAGGCGTTTTTTGCGTGGCTTCGCGAGGTTAGAAGAAATAGCATCGAAAAGAAAGTCGTCATCCCGGCGCAAGCCGGGATCTAGTCCAGAAGTACCCATCAGGCCGGGCTTGTGGTATTTGTAGGACTGGATCCCGGCTTGCGCCGGGATGACGACCTGCCAGGATGACGCCAATGAATGCACCTTTTGCCGCACAATTGAAACATCGTCATGTTATCCGCATCGGCGGCACGGACAGGGTTGGGTTTTTGCAGGGCCTCGTCAGCAACGATGTCGCAAAAGTGACAGCGACCGAAGCCGTCTATGCAGCTCTGCTCACGCCGCAGGGGAAATTTCTGCACGACATGCTCATCCTCGCAGACGGAGATTCCTTTCTCATCGATTGTGAACGCCCCGAGGATTTACTGAAACGCTTTGCCGCCTATAAACTTCGCGCCAGGGTGACTTTAGAAAATATGTCGGATGCCTATGATGTGTGGGCGATCTGGCGCGGCGATGCGCGTACGCCGCTGAGTTTCAATGACCCGCGTTTGCCCGACCTCGGCCAGCGCGCGTTCCTGCCCAAAGGAATGGCACCCGCGAATACCGACATCATCACAGCCGAAGATTATGACCAGCACCGCATTGCCTTCGGTGTCGCCGATGGCAGTCGCGATCTTGATGTAGAAAAATCGACGCTCGCGGAAGGCAATTTCGATTTTCTGTACGGCATCGACTGGAAAAAAGGTTGTTATGTCGGACAGGAACTGACCGCCCGCATGCATTATCGCGGGCTGGCCAAAAAACGGTTATTCCCGGTGCATGTCGAAGGCATGCCAGCCCCCGGCACCCCCCTCTTTTTCAAAAACGCCGAATCCGGGGAAATGCGCAGCCACGCGGTTGACCGGGGGCTGGCCCTGCTGTCTCTCGACGCGGCTCAACAATCCATCGAAGAAAACACCCCATTTACCTGCGCCACCGGCCAAATTCGCCCCGCAAAACCCCATTGGATGACGCAAAAAGGGTGACATAAGCCCCCGAAAACGCTATCCCTTTCCAACCTTTAAACCCGAGCAAATCAGAGCCATGCACCCCTATCGCACCCATACCTGTGGCGAACTCCGCCTGTCACACAAAGACCAGATTGTCCGCCTGTCGGGCTGGGTTCACCGCAAGCGCGATCATGGCAGTCTGCTGTTCATCGATTTGCGCGACCATTACGGCATTACGCAATGCGTGATCGACCGGTCGAGCCCCCTGCTCGCCAGCATCGAGCATGTGAAGAACGAAAGCGTCGTGACGGTGACCGGCAAAGTGGTGCAGCGTCCCGCCGAGACCAAGAATGACCGTCTGCCGACCGGCGAAGTCGAACTCGATATTGCCGAATTCACGGTGCAGTCCGCCGCCGATCCGCTGCCTTTGCAGGTCAATGCCGAACACGATACCGAGACCGGCGAGGCCACGCGACTGCAATATCGTTTCCTCGATTTGCGCCGCGAACAGATGCAGAAGAATTTGAAACTGCGTTCGGACGTTATCGCCTCCCTGCGCCGCCGCATGTGGGAAGCCGGTTTCCGCGAATATCAAACCCCTATCCTCACCTCATCCTCGCCCGAAGGCGCGCGCGATTTTCTGGTGCCGTCGCGTATCCATCCCGGTAAATTCTACGCCTTGCCGCAGGCGCCGCAGCAGTTCAAGCAGTTGCTGATGATCGCGGGTTACGACCGGTATTTCCAGATCGCCCCCTGCTTCCGCGACGAAGACGCCCGCGCCGACCGCAGCCCCGGCGAATTCTACCAGCTCGATTTCGAGATGAGCTATGTCACGCAGGAAGACGTGTTCAACACGATTGAACCCGTTTTGCATGGCGTGTTCGATGAATTCGGCCAGGCTTCGTCCAAGGGGACTACGCCCGGCAAGCGGCCCACGGTTTCGCCCTATCCCTTCATCCGCATTCCGTTCGACGAAGCGATGCTGAAATACGGTTCCGACAAACCGGATTTGCGTAACCCGCTGCTCATCACCGATGTGACTTCAGTTTTTGCAAAGTCAGAGTTCAAGGCATTTACCAACGTCATCAATAATGGTGGGGTTGTCCGCGCCATACGCGCGCCGATTACTCCGGCAACGACACGTCCACGCAGCTTCTTTGACAAGTTGAATGATTGGGCCATCAATGACTTGGGTCTGCCCGGACTTGGGTATGTTCAATTTGCATTTTCTACCGAAAAAGCTGGAGAATTCGAGGCCCGTGGCCCAATCGCCAAATTCCTCAGCCCAGAACAACAACGGGAACTTGCGACGCTCACAGAGGCGGCAAATCTCGACGCTGTCTTTTTCATATGCGACTCCAAAGAGAAAGCCCCCAAAATGGCCGGGGCCGCGCGCACCAAAATCGCGCAGGACATGGACATCATCGAGAAAGACGCCTTCCGCTTCTGCTGGGTGGTCGATTTCCCGATGTTCGAATACGACGAAGAACGCAAGAAAATCGATTTCTGCCACAACCCCTTCTCGATGCCGCAGGGCGGACTGAACGCACTCGAAACGCAAGACCCGCTGACGATCAAGGCGTTCCAGTACGATATCGTTTGCAACGGCATCGAACTTTCGTCGGGCGCTATCCGCAACCATCTGCCCGAAGTGATGTACAAGGCCTTCGCGATTGCCGGTTATTCGGCGCAAGACCTCGAAAGCCGTTTCGGCGGCATGCTGTCGGCGTTGAAACTCGGCGCGCCGCCGCACGGCGGTTCGGCCCCCGGCATCGACCGTATCGTGATGCTGCTGGCGGACGAGCCCAACATCCGCGAGATCATCGCCTTCCCGCTCAACCAGTCGGCGGAAGATTTGATGATGCAGGCTCCGAATGTCGTTCCCGCCGAACGTTTGCAGGAACTCCATATCCGCCTCGCCCCGCCGCCGGTGAAGAAGGCAAGTTAGCGTGCCGCATCTGGTGCTCACCATCGGAGATCCGACCGGCATTGGGCCGGAGATTACCGTTAAGGCTTTGCAGAAGCTCGATGCGTTTGCGGGACTGCGCCTTACCGTCATCGGCTGCCAGAAGGCGTTGATGCAAGCCGCGCAGCAGCTCGGTATGAGCTTGCCGGCAGACGGCGTGGCGTATACCGATATCCACGCCGACAAACCGGGCGCGGTTTCTTATCAGGCGATAGAGCAAGCCGTCGATATGATTGCGGCAGGCAAGGCCGACGGATTAGTGACCGGCCCGATTTCGAAAAAGAATCTTGCCGAAGCCGGGCATGCTTTCCCCGGCCATACCGAAATTCTCGAAGACATGGCGCGGCGCAAATTCAACGCGCCCGACGCACGCGCGGAAATGTTGTTCGTGCATAAAAACTTCCGGCTGTTGCTGCTGACCCGCCACACGGCATTAAAAAACGTCCCCGCCGAACTGGCGAAAACCGGGGCCGTCGCCAAACCGCTTAAAACCCTGATCCGTTTCCTGCGCGACCGCGCCAAAATCGATGAGCCGCGCATCGCCATCCTCGGCGTCAATCCGCACGCAGGCGAAGTCGGCGGCGAGGAAGAAAAGAAATTCATCATGCCGGTCATCCACGCCGTCAACGGCATCGGCGCGACGCAACTCGATGGCCCCTTCGCCGCCGATGCCTTCTTCCGCGATTTCGACCCGGCGACGACACCCTATCACGCCGTAGTCGCCCCCTATCACGACCAAGGCCTGATACCGTTCAAGATGCTGGCGGGTTACGCGGCGGTCAATGTCACCATCGGCCTGCCTTTCATCCGCACCTCGGTCGGCCACGGCACGGCGGAGGATATCGTGGGCAAAGGCGTGGTGCGCGAGGACAGCCTGCTGGCTGCCATTCAAACGGCGCTCGATCTCGTGAAATAATCAAGAACCCCACGCGCCGTCATTCCGGAAAACTTTCTCTTCGTTCGCCGAACGCAGTGAGCGCGAACGAAAGAAAGTTTGTCCGGAATCCAGTTGGCTTATCCGCAAGGACAGCGTTTATGGATGGGTGAACTCGATTCCGCATAAATTTTCTTTCGCCTTCCCCGCTGTCGCGGGTAAGAGCGAAGAGAAAATTTTGCGGAATGACGGCGCGGGTGGGATTAAGCCGCGTGTTGCAACTTGGCTTCGATAACAGCCTGCCGCACCATCAGCGACGAACGTTCATTATCGTCGGTCGTGGCGGCGAGTTTTGCCGATACTTCCTGCGCCTCGACCTGCAAAGCTTCGCGCTTCAGTTCCTCAACCGGCAAACTTTCGTCGGCAAGAATAGTGCAACGTTCCGGCGTCACTTCGGCAAAACCACCCGACACGAACAGACGTTCGCTCGGTGCGGTATCATTGGCATTGGTATAAATGTCGATCACGCCCGGCAGAACCGTGGTGATCATCGGCGCATGCCCAACCAGTACGCCATAAGCCCCCTCGCCGCCCGGCACAGTGACCATACCGACCGGCTTGTTGATCAGCAGCTTCTCCGGCGAAACCAGCTCAAACTGAAGGGTCGCCGCCATTACGCCGCTTCCTTCATCATCTTCTGGCCCTTGGCGACGGCTTCTTCGATGGTGCCGACCATATAGAACGCACCTTCGGGCAGATAGTCATACTCGCCCGCGACGATACCCTTGAACCCGCGAATGGTGTCTTCGAGCTTCACGAACACGCCGGGGCTGCCGGTGAATACTTCCGCGACGTGGAAAGGCTGCGACAGGAAACGCTGAATCTTGCGCGCGCGCGCGACAACCAGACGATCTTCTTCCGACAGTTCGTCCATACCGAGAATGGCGATGATGTCCTGCAGCGATTTATAGGTTTGCAGAACTTTCTGCACCGAACGGGCGACTTCGTAATGTTCCTGACCGACAACGCGGGGATCGAGAATGCGCGAGGTCGAGTCGAGCGGATCGACGGCTGGGTAAATACCCTTTTCCGAAATGGCGCGCGACAGGGTCGTGGTGGCGTCCAAGTGGGCAAACGAAGTGGCAGGCGCCGGGTCGGTCAAGTCGTCGGCCGGGACGTAAATGGCCTGCACCGAGGTGATGGAGCCTTTGTTCGTCGTGGTGATGCGTTCCTGCAATTCGCCCATGTCCGTGGCCAGAGTCGGCTGATAGCCCACGGCGGACGGAATGCGACCGAGCAGGGCCGACACTTCGGAACCAGCCTGGGTAAAGCGGAAGATGTTGTCCACGAAGAAGAGCACGTCTTGGCCCTGATCGCGGAAGTACTCGGCGACCGTCAGACCCGATAGCGCGATGCGGGCACGGGCACCCGGCGGCTCGTTCATCTGGCCGAACACAAGGGCGCATTTGGAGCCTTCGGTGGAGCCCTTCTTGGGGTCCTTGTTGACGCCGGATTCGATCATCTCGTGATAGAGATCGTTGCCCTCGCGGGTACGCTCGCCAACACCAGCGAAGACCGAATAGCCGCCATGCTTCTTGGCGATGTTGTTGATCAGCTCTTGGATCAGCACCGTCTTGCCGACGCCGGCGCCGCCGA
>JARLJC010000264.1 GCA_031291435.1 Alphaproteobacteria bacterium
GAAAATGTAGTGCCAAGCCGCCGGCGCGGGGTGGATTGCCATTGCCGATCAGCTACTTATACCAGCTCCATAACGGCTTGAATCGGGGGATTTTTGAGGTAAGCGGCGGGAACTGCTGGTTGTTTTTGTTGCCCGAGGTGTGATTCGCTGCGCCATCTGATTCGGGGAAACAGATGGTCAAATGCAGCAAAGCCGAGGTGCGGCGGCTGAGGACTGCGCTGCGGTGGAAGATTCCCGCGGCGCAGCGCCAACGCATCCAGATGGTATTGTTGCGTGAGAGCGGAATGGCGCAGCCCGCGATTGCGGCGGCGATGGGGGTGTCGCTGAGCACAGTGAACCGCGCGCACATGGCCTATGACGACGGCGGCATCAAGGCGCTCAAGCCTAAGCTGAACGGCGGACGCAAACACGAGAATATGACGTTGGCGGAAGAGAAGGCCTTGCTGGCGCGTTTTGCCAAGGCGGCCGGCGCTGGCGAGATGTTGAACATCCATGATCTCAAGGCGGCCTACGAGAAAGCGATCGGGCACCCCACCAGCGACAGCACGGTTTACAACCTGCTGCACCGACACGGTTGGCGCAAACTGATGCCGCGTCCATTTCACCCCAAGCGCGACTTCGCGGCGCAGAATGCTTTTAAAAAAACGGCTTTCCTGATGCTGTGAGAAAAGCCAGGCGGGCCGCTGCCCGGCGCGGTCGACGCTTGCGCATCATGTTCACTGATGAGGCGCGTTTCGGCCGCATGAACCGCATCCGCCCGTGCTGGGCACCAATCGGCACGCGGCCCGCGGTCGCCGCGCAGCTCATCCGCGAATATATCTATCTCTACGGCGCGGTCGCCCCCAAGGACGGCACTTGCGTCTATCTGATCATGCCGACTTCGAATACAGCATGCTTCCAGGTCTTTCTCGACGTGCTGGCGCGCAAGTTTGCTCGCCAAGACATTTTGCTGGTTCTCGACGGTGCCCCCAACCACCGCTGCGGCGACCTTGTCGTTCCCGACAACGTCATGCTCTTGTATCTCCCGCCGTATTCGCCTGAGCTCAATCCGAAGGAAAACCTGTGGGATGAAATCCGTGAAAAAATCTTCAAAAACTATGCGCTCAAATCTATGGACGCCGTCCGCGCCAAGCTCAGGCGCGCCATCCTCTACATGGAGCGCAATCCCAAGCTGATCCGCTCCATCACCTCTTTCCCCTATATCGTCAACTCACTCTGATGCAGAATTGGTATTATGTTATATTTTGATGAAGGCTGGGTAACCGGTCACTCTAGAACATTGGGGGAGGGTTTGATGGGGGAGCTGAGCAATGCTCGACACGAGCGATTTGCCCAAGAGCTGGCTGCGGGCAATCCTGCAGACGCCGCTTACAA
>JARLJC010000265.1 GCA_031291435.1 Alphaproteobacteria bacterium
CCGGCGTCGTTAAGCGCCTTCTGCAAGCCTTCGAAATCGCCGGTGTAAGAAAGATCGACATGGCTGGATCCCCGCCCGAGGCTGATGACGTCAATGCGCGTAATCTCGGCGACATTGCCCAGCCTGCGCCTGATCTCCGTCCACACCGCCAGCGAGCCCGTCTGCACCGTCACCGGCACGTGCGCAACCGGCCCGGCAGGAACCGTATTCTGGGCCGACGCGCCCGTGCCGGATATATCGACCGTTGCCGCGCTGCCGACCTGTTTCTGCACCGCGACCGGGTTAAAGATAATCGTGAAAACCCCGATATAGCGCACGGCAGACAAATGCTCGCTCTGGACCTCGAAACTATGCACCAGCCCTGCCACCGCATCGTCGCTCAGCTTGGCGGGCAGATTGCTGTTCACCCCCATGCGCGCGCACAACTGCGCGAAGGCCGCGCGCTCCGCCTGCATCAAAGCCTGATCGCGGGCATGGGCGGCGGTATCCGCCGTCACATCGGCGCTGACATCGGTCACGCTGTAAGAATCGGCACCGGCGGCGGGGGCCCCGGAACCGGCGGGCATCAGCATGCCGGGCACCGGCGCGGGTCCGGCGGGCAGATTCTGGCTGATCGACTGGGCCGAAGCCGTCCCTGCCGCCAGAATCAGGGTAAAAAGCGGAAAAAGGATAAGACGCATTGCAAAGCCGGTGGTTTTGTCTATTTTGGGCGCGAGATTTATAGCCTGATTTGGGAGAGGTTACCATAAGCACGACGCCGATTGCCAATGCCGCCGCAAGCTCAAGTAAAGAGGGGCGCGCCTATGCCGAAGCGGGCGTCGATATCGACGCCGGAAACGCGCTGGTCGACGCCATCAAACCCATGGCCAAAGCGACGGCGCGCATCGGGGCCGATGCGGGTCTCGGCGGATTCGGCGCTTTGTTCGACCTCAAGGCCGCCGGGTTCAAGGACCCGATTCTGGTCAGCACCACCGACGGCGTCGGCACCAAACTCAAAGTCGCCATCGACGCCAACAAACACGACACCGTCGGCATCGATCTGGTCGCCATGTGTGTCAACGACCTGATCGTGCAGGGGGCCGAGCCTCTGCTGTTCCTCGATTATTTCGCCACCGGCAAACTCGATGTCGCCGCGGCATCCGAAGTCATCAAGGGCATCGCCGAAGGCTGCAAGCAGGCGGGCTGCGCCCTGGTCGGCGGCGAAACCGCCGAAATGCCCGGCATGTATGGCAAAGGCGATTACGATCTCGCCGGTTTCGCCGTGGGTGCGGTCGAACGCGATCGCGTTTTGCCGCGTCAGGACATCGTTGCCGGAGACATCGTGCTCGGCCTCGCCTCAAGCGGCGTTCACAGCAACGGATTTTCTCTGGTGCGCAAACTGGTGGCGCAGGAAAAACTTTCCTACGACCAGCCTGCGCCTTTCGACCCTGCGCAGAAACTTTCCGCCGCCCTGCTGACACCCACGCGCATTTACGTGCGCGCCATGTTGCAGGCGATCAAAGCCGACGCCGTCAAGGCGATGGCCCACATCACAGGCGGCGGTCTCCTCGAAAATATCCCGCGCGTTCTGCCCAAAGGCATCGGCGTGCGCCTCGACGCGAAAAGCTGGCAGGCTCCTCCTGTATTCCGCTGGATGGCGCAGGCAGGGAATATCGACGCGCATGAAATGGCGCGCACTTTCAACTGCGGCATCGGCATGGCGATTATCGTTTCGCCCGATAAAGTCGAGCAGGCCACGCAAATCCTCACCGGCGCGGGCGAAAAAGTTTACCGCATCGGCATAGTGGAACATCGTCCATCAGGCGAACAAGTCATCCTCGATAATACGGACAAAGTCTGGCCATGCTGAAAACCGGCGTGCTGATCTCGGGCCGTGGTTCAAATCTGCAATCCCTGATCGCCGCCTGCGCCACGCCGGGATTCCCCGCCGAAATCGCCTGCGTCATTTCCAACAAGGCCGATGCCGGCGGCCTCGACCACGCCCGCAAGGCCAACATTCCCGCGCATGTCATTCCCAACCGCGATTACCCGACCCGCGAAGCCTTCGAGAGCGCGCTCGACGCCAAACTCGAAGAACATAACGTGCAGCTGGTCTGTCTCGCGGGCTTCATGCGCATCCTGACGCCGTGGTTCGTCAATCGCTGGCGCGACCGGCTCATCAACATCCATCCGTCTTTGCTCCCGGCCTTCCCCGGCCTCGACACGCATCAGAAGGCGATCGATTACGGCGCCAAGCTCGCGGGCTGCACAGTGCATTTCGTGCGCGCGGAAATGGATCACGGCCCCATCATCATGCAGGCCGCCGTTCCGGTTCTGAACGGTGACGATGAACAGACGCTGGCCGCGCGCGTGCTGCAGGCCGAACACAAAGCCTACCCACAGGCCCTGCGCCTGATCGCCGAAAACCGCGTCAATGTGTTTGAAGAACGCACTTTCATCACCGACGCCACCGCATCGGGCGAAGCGCTGTTTAATCCGGAAGCCTGATTAGGCGAGAACGTCGAGCAATTGCTTCTGCTCGGCATTGACGACGCCGATCACCTTGGCGTCAGCGGCGAGATTGGCCTGAACTTCCTTCTCGGTGATAAGGCTTTTATCGACGCTTTTCCCCGTTAAGGAAGCCTTAGCTATATTGGAAGCCGCGTGTTGCGCCCGGGCAACTTCGTGATTGATGCCGGAAACGGCGTTCTGAAGAGCTGTGGGCATGGCGGTTTTCCTCGCTTTTTCGCTGTTCTGAGGCTGTCAGAATATCATGCGAGGATTAACGTTCCGTCAAGAAACACCAATGAAACATGAATGTTTTCGCGTGTTTTTTCCCGAAAAAACTTTTGCGCATTAACTTCGGATTCAAACTTCGCCGGTAGATTGAGTTCATCAAGACGCGAAACCCGATCACTCACACCAGGGCGGATGAAATGTTTCAGAATTACGAAATGCAGCGCACGGCAGGTTCTGCCGACGAGACCTTAGAGCGTCTCGTCGCGATGACGAACCAGACCAATCTGGTCGCGCTCGACAAAACCATGGCTGCGATCCGTCGCGCCTCCACCTCTTACGCAGCGGCCGCGGCCCGCGTCGGCAGCATCGGCGAACGCATCGTCCGTGCCGCCCACGAAGTCGGCATGACTTTGCCCGAAGATATGCGCGCGTCGACACAGAGCAACGACATCGCCACCGGGACCTTCTAAGAATTCCCCTCCATGGGATAAACTCAGGGCCCTGATCGCAAGATCGGGCCCTGTTTCTTTCAGGCGAATGCCGGCGTCCCCGATTGCCGCACCGGCGCAACATAGCAGCCATTATGCAAGGGATTGCCGGTACTATAACGGCGTTCCGTATCCAGAAGCGCGTAACCGTCGGTAATTACGGCTTCGTGGCTGCCCACTTCCTGGGCGGCGTGCAGGAATCCCCCCACCGTCGGATCGTTCGTAATGTCGAATATCCTGTTTTTGTCGTCGGCGACATAAACCCAGTGCTTGCCGCCGTAACGGCGGCCCGTCGCCTCGACACGCCCTTTCCTGAAATAGTCGCGCACCGGGTCGAATTCGTTGATGTTCAGTTTGAATATCCGGTGTCCGGCAGGCATGCCGAATTCGTTCGTGCGCCAGCGCACGCGGTCCATGATCTGCCATTCGACTTCGACCGGCTCGTCATGACCATCCAGCGGCAGGAAAATCGTATCATGCGCCCCTGAATAGCCTTTCTTGCGCGGTCTCTTGATGGATATGCTGAGGCGGCTGTCCCTGTGTTTGTATTCCCTGATTTCTTCCAGAACAGCTTCAGGATTTTCTCTGTAGATCTTGCTTTGCAGGATGGGTTCGTCGATCGCGAACCGGGCGAATTTTTCCTGAATGTAGGAATAGAATTCAAATTTCTGGCTGCCGTCTTCGTTGAAAACCGGGCGGCCATTCTCGTCGCGAACCGGGCGCTTGTTGATTTTCTGCGTATTGCCGCGCCCGAATTTGCGGCTGCCCCGGTTGTAAACCAGAAGGCATTTGCGCCCAAGCTCCGGCAAGGCGCGCTGCCCTATTTTATCGATGTCCAGCGGAAGGCGATGTTCCGCCGCCCATTCGCCGATGACCGGCATTTCGAGAATGGCGCGAATGCCGATAAGATCGCCGACCTTCTCGACCGGAATTTTTTTACGCTGGGAAGTTTTATACGCGCCGTAAACATCCTTGATGCGCGTTTCCATCGTGAAATGAAAATCGCGAATCCACCCGTTCTCTTTTTCGATATGCGCGGCAAGCCTGTCAACCAGCGCTTTGGTATCGATAGTGCCGGCGCTTTTCTTGGAATCCTCCTTCCGGGAATCGTCTTTCTTGGAATCGTCCTCGTCATGCAGCTCATCGGACGGTAACTTGCCGACCACTCTTTCGATGGCAGCCTTGGTTTCGGCATATTCCTTGGGCATTTTGACGCGGAACCACATATTATCGAGCTTTTTCTCAAGCTCCTCGTCGCCGATAAGATGCAACAGCGGCACATAAACTTTTTCCGCATTCAGCAACATGCGTTCGAGCGTCTCTGGCGGGAAAGTCCCCGGCTTTTTGGCTTCGCGCATCAGATTGGTGAGGTTCTGAACCGCCCCGGCGCGAATGGCGTCGTCTTCTTCCGCTTGCCACATCGACATATAGAGGAAACGCTCTTCATCCATGCCCTCATACAGATTGAGCGCGCGGAAATGCACGATACGCTCGACCAGCACACGCACCGGCTGCCCAAACTTGCTTTCGATTTCATCGAGCTTGTAAAGATCGAGCCCCCTGCCGCCGCGCGGGCTGACCGAGGGATACAATACGGCGGCGAGAATACAACGGGCATTGGCCTGCGTATGCTTGACGAGTTGTTCGACGGTCGTCAGCGAGTCGGAGAAAAAACTGTCGGCGGCGGCGGCAATGGCAGCGGCGGCGGCGCGTTTGACCTTTTTCTGCTGACGGCGATCGGAAAGAGGCTGGCCGCCATTCGGTTTGAGGGTTTCTTCGGGAACCCATTCGATGGCTTCTTTCAGCAGCCCGAAATCGAAAGAAGGATCATATTTTAAAATGGCGCGCTGCAGTTTTTCGTAGCGCGCATCCCACTTGGCGCGCTCAGCGCGATTTTTTCCACCAGCTATACGATCGAGAACGAACTCTGATTCTGACATGCGTGCTTTCGCTCGCTGAAAAATAGGGGTATTAATATGAAGGAAGGCTATCACACTAAACGGAAACTAATAGCCCGTTTTTAGCAATAATATTTCGTTCTTCTCTCCTTCCAAAAAGCGATAAAGTCGTCCCATGAAGCTTGCCGCCGCCAAAATTGCCTCTTTTTTAAGCAAACCCGACCCCACGGTGCGGATTATCCTTATCTACGGGCCGGATGCGGGGCTGGTGCGCGAACGCGGCACCGCCATTGCCAAACTGACGGTGCCCGATCTCAACGACCCGTTCCGCACCGCCAGCCTCACCGCCGCCGCCCTCTCCGAAGACCCCGCGCGACTTTACGATGAAATGGCGGCGCAGGCGCTGGGCGGCGGCCGACGCCTCATCCGCCTGTCGAGCCCCGGCGAAAGCATCGCCGCCTCGCTCGCCAAACTGGTAGGCGACATGCCGCAATCCGACAGCCTCCTTCTGATCGAAGCGGGCGATCTCGATAAACGGTCGAAACTCCGCGCCGTGTGTGAAAGCGAAACGCCGCTCGCCTGCGCCATTCCCTGTTATGTCGAAGACACCGCGCAGCGCCAGCGCACTATCTCCGACATTCTGAAATCCGAAAATATAGCTTCCACCCGCGAAGTAGTGGCGGCTCTGGCCGACACCCTGCCGCCCGACCGCAGCGCGATGCGCAGCGAACTGGAAAAACTCGCGCTCTATGTCGGGGCCGGCAACACGGCGACCATCGAAGACGTGCATGCCACCGTGCAGGATGCAGGCGCCGCCGAACTCGACGATCTGGTGTTCGCGGTGGGTGGCGGTGAATCCGCCCGCGCGGCGCAGCTGATCGACCGTCTGTTCGCAGAGCAAACAGCACCCGTCGCCATTCTGCGCGCCGCACAGCGCCACTTCATCCGCCTGCAATGGGCGCGCGCGCAAATGGATGGCGGCCTTAACGCCACCGATGCCGTCAAACGTTTGCAGCCGCCCGTGTTCTGGAAATATGAATCCGCCTTCGCCGCGCAGTTGCGCCGCTGGCCGCGCGCACGCGCCGAAACCGCCTTGCGCCGCCTCTACGACGCCGAAGCCGCCGTCAAACGCACCGGCACGCCCGATACCGCCCTCTGCGCGCAGACCCTGCTCGGCCTCGCAGCGTAACTTGCCCTCGCAGTATAAGAATCCCATGCGCCGCGTCATCCCCGCCCCCGCCTTCGCGAGGGCAGGCTCCGGCGGGGATCCATCTTTTCTTTAACCATAAATCGCCGCAGAAATTCACAACCGCGCATGCTAAAACCCTCGCATATTCATCGGCGGTTATTGTTATGCGAAAAATTTGTCTCTTAATGTTTTGCCTGTGCGCGCTCGCAACACCTGCGCGCGCTGCCGATATACCCGTGCCCATCTCTCAAATCCGCCCTCTCGTCGAATGGGTCGAAACCCGCATGAATCTCATGCTCCTGCCGCGCCCCGCTATCTATATCAGCGACACCGCCATCCAGCGTCTGGCATCCTTCGACGCCGACAGCGACGGAACGCGCAAAATCGGCGCCTATCACAGCGGCATGATTTATATCTCATCCGATTACTGGCAACCCGGCAATATCGCCGACGACAGCGTTATCATCCACGAACTCGTCCATTACGCGCAGGATATCGGTTATGATACCTATGCCTGCGCCAACGCCCGCGAATACGAAGCCTACAACCTGCAAAACGCCTACCTCGCCCAGCATGGCGAACGCCCGATCATCGACGCCGACGATCTCGCGGCGCTCGCGCATTGCCCATAAAAGAACTGCCCGCGCCGTCATCCCGCACAAGCACCTCTTGGTGCGCGATGCGGGACCCAGTTGGCCTTTCAACAGGATGGGGCGTTTCCTGTTGAGAGGCCAACGAGCACAAAAAAACGCGGCGGGTTTCCCCGCCGCGCTTCTTAAGTCTTATAGAGTTTAGGCCGACTTCTTGTCGTCCTTGACTTCGCTGAACTCGGCATCGACAACACCGGGCTCTTCCGGCTTGGCCTCCGCCGAAGCGCCCGCCGCGCCGGCATCCTGCTGCGCCTTATACAGCTGCTCGCCCATCTTCATGGCAAGCTGGGTCAGCGTGTCGCTCTTGGCCTTGATCGCCGAAGCATCGCCGCTATCGAGCACGCCCTTCAGATCGGCCATCGCACCTTCAATCGCAGTCTTGTCACCGGATTCAACCTTGTCGCCAAGATCCTTGAGCGTCTTTTCGGTCTGATGGATCAGCCCATCCGCCTGATTGCGGGCATCGACCGCCTCGCGCCGTTTCTTGTCTTCGGCGGCATTGGCTTCGCCTTCCTTGACCATGCGCTGAATGTCGGCATCCGACAGCCCGCCCGAAGCCTGAATCTTGATCTGCTGCTCCTTGTTGGTGGCCTTGTCCTTGGCCGTAACGCTGACAATACCGTTAGCATCGATGTCGAAGGTCACTTCGACCTGCGGCACGCCGCGCGGCGCCGGGGGAATGCCAACCAGATCGAACTGGCCGAGCATCTTGTTATCCGCCGCCATTTCTCGTTCGCCCTGGAACACGCGGATCGTCACGGCGTTCTGATTATCTTCGGCGGTCGAAAACACCTGCGACTTCTTGGTCGGAATCGTCGTGTTGCGGTCGATCAACCGCGTGAACACGCCGCCCAGCGTCTCGATGCCGAGCGACAAAGGCGTGACGTCGAGCAACAGCACATCCTTGACGTCGCCTTTCAGCACGCCGCCCTGAATGGCAGCACCCACGGCCACGACTTCATCGGGATTGACGCCGCGATGCGGTTCGCGCCCGAAGAATTCCTTCACGACTTCGATGATCTTGGGCATGCGCGTCATGCCGCCGACGAGAATAACCTCGTCGATTTCCGAAGTCTTCAACCCGGCGTCTTTCAACGCCTGACGGCAAGGCTCAATCGTTTTCTGAACCAGCTCATCGACCAGCGATTCCAACTTGGCGCGGGTCAGCTTGATCGACAAATGCTTCGGCCCCGACGCATCCGCCGTAATGAACGGCAAGTTCACTTCGGTCTGCGTTGACGAAGACAATTCGATCTTCGCCTTCTCCGCCGCTTCCTTCAAACGCTGCAAAGCCAGTTTGTCCTGACGCAGATCGATACCCTGTTCCTTCTTAAATTCGTCGGACAGGTAATCCATAATGCGCGCGTCGAAATCTTCGCCGCCCAGGAACGTATCGCCATTGGTCGATTTGACTTCGAACACGCCGTCGCCGATTTCCAGAACCGAAACGTCGAAGGTGCCGCCGCCCAGATCGTAAATCGCGACGGTGCCGGATTTCTTCTTTTCCATGCCGTACGCCAATGCAGCCGCCGTCGGCTCATTGATGATACGCAGCACTTCCAAACCAGCGATCTTGCCGGCATCCTTGGTGGCCTGACGCTGGCTGTCGTTAAAGTAAGCGGGAACGGTGATAACCGCCTGCGTGACTTTTTCACCGAGATAGGCTTCGGCGGTTTCCTTCATCTTCATCAGAATGAAGGCAGAGATTTCCGACGGCGAATAATTCTTGCCGCCCGCTTCGACCCAGGCATCGCCATTGGTGTTCTTGACGATCTTGTAGGGCATCAGGTTGATGTCCTTCTGAACCATCGGGTCTTCGAACCGGCGGCCGATCAAACGCTTGATGGCGTACAAAGTATTCGACGGGTTGGTGACGGCCTGCCGCTTGGCGGCCTGTCCGACCAGACGCTCGCCCGAATTGGTAAAGGCGACGATGGACGGCGTGGTGTTCGCCCCTTCGGCGTTATGAATAACCGTGGTGCCGCTGCCCTCCATGACGGAGACGCATGAATTGGTGGTGCCGAGATCGATACCGATAACTTTAGCCATTTTTGAATTCCTTTCGTGAGGGCCTTTGCCCATGATTAGCTATATAGGGAGGCTTTTCGTTCCTGCAATCCCCAACCTCAGATTCCTGGGGATAAAAAGCCTTTTTATCTCATTTGGTTAAGCCGATTTATCGACATGGGTGCTCGCCCCACCTTTGCTGACCGCAACCATCGCCTCGCGCAGCAGCCGGTCGTGAATGACATAACCCGCCTGTAAAACCTGCACCACGGTGCCGGGCGGCTGGTTGGGGTCATCGACTTCCATCATTACCTGATGGAAATTGGGGTCGAAAGGCTGGCCCAGCGGTTCGATCTTTTTAATGCCAAAACGGTCAAACGCCGCCAGCAATTGCCGCTCGGTCGCCTCAATCCCCGCCATCAGATTCTTCAAAGCCGGATCGGTATCCTCTTTCGGCACGGCATCGAGCGCACGGCGGAAATTATCCGAAACATCCAGCATCGCCTTGGCGAAATTGGCGACCGCATATTTGGCGGTATCCTCGCGTTCTTTCTGCGCGCGCTTGCGGGTATTTTCGGCATCGGCCATTTCGCGCAAGGCGCGGTCTTTCATCTCGGCCAGCTGCTTTTCCAGCTCGGCAATCCGCGCCGTCAGCGCCACTTCGGGCTCCAGCGACGGTTCGCGGTCATGCATTTCTTCATTCATCGGTTGCGGTTCGGTCATCCCATATTTTCCTTCTCATAAACTCCGGTGCCGCGTCATCCCGGCGCAAGCCGGGATCCAGGCCCGAAGCACCCACAAGCATACACCCATGACACTTACAGGACTGGATCCCGGCTTGCACCGGGATGACGCGGAGAGAGTGGTTCACTTCCGTCAACATCGGTACTTATCTCTAAATTTCAACCCTTAAATGCCCCATTTTTCGCAATGCAGCAAAGGAAAACGCTAAACTCTTATTAATCCCGCCCCGTTTATAATCATCCGCTATGGTCGTTCCCTCAAATCTCCAATGGGCCAAGAAATACCCGGCCTCCGTCGATTGGTCGGCCAGCATCCCCGCGCGTCCACTTTATGAAATTTTCGACGACGCCGCGCGCGATTACCCGGCCAACATCTTTATCGACTTCCTCGGCAAAACCTACACCTATGCCGAATCCGCGACCCTGATCGCCCAATCCGCCCGCGGCCTGCAAAATCTCGGCGTGCGCAAATCCGACCGCGTTGGACTCCTCCTCCCCAACTCACCTTATTTCGTGTTCCTTTATTTCGCGGCCCTGAAAATCGGCGCGACCATCGTCAACTTCAACCCGCTCTATGCGCCCAAGGAAATCGAAAAACAGGTCAAGGATTCCGGTTGCCGCGTGATGGCGACGCTCGATATGCCGCTGACCTATGACAAGCTCAAACCGCTCATCGGCACCACCTGCCTCGACCAGATCATTGTCGGCCGTATGCAGGATATTTTACCCTTCCCGCTCTCGCTGCTTTATCCCTTCGTCAAAACCCGCGACGTGGTGCGCGTGCCGGACGACGCACACAATATCTCCTTCGCCCGGCTCACCGATAATGACGGAGCTTTCACCCCGGCACAGATCGATCCGCAAAAAGACCTCGCCGTCCTGCAATATACCGGCGGCACCACGGGCCTGCCCAAAGGCGCGATGTTGACCCACGCCAACTTGTCAATCAACACGGTGCAGTCGCGCAATCTGTTCCCCGGCGTGGTGCGCGGCAAAGAATCCATGCTCGGCGTCCTGCCCTTCTTCCACGTCTTCGCGATGACAGCCGTGCTCAACGTCACGGTTCTGCTGGCCAGCAAGATCATCATGCTGCCGCGCTTCGATCTCGATCAGGTGGTGAAAACCATCCACAAGAAACGCCCGACTTTGTTCCCCGCCGTGCCGACCATTTACACCGCGATCAACCACTATAAAAAACTCGCGCGCTATAATCTGCGCTGCATCAAATATTGTTTCTCGGGCGGCGCGCCGTTGCCGCTCGAAGTCAAACATGACTTCGAACGCCTGACCGGCTGCGTGCTGGTCGAAGGTTATGGGCTTTCGGAAACCTCGCCGGTCGTGTCGTGCAATCCCGTCGATGGCGAGAACAAAGACGGTTCCATCGGCTTGCCAGCACCGGGCACGATCATCGAGATCGTCAGCCTCGACGACAAGAAAACCCTATTGCCGCAAGGCGAAACCGGCGAAGTCTGCATCCGCGGCCCGCAGGTCATGCAGGGCTATTGGCATCAGCCCGAAGAAACCGCCAACGTGTTCGACGAAACCCCCGACGGCCCGCGCCTGCATACCGGCGATGTCGGCTATATGGACGCCGACGGCTACACCTTCATCGTCGATCGCATCAAGGACATGATCGCGGCGGGCGGATTCAAAATCTATCCGCGCAATGTGGAAGAAGCGATTTACCAAAATCCGAACGTGGAAGAATGCGTGGTGGCGGGCCTCCCCGACCCCTATCGCGGCCAGACAGTCAAAGCCTGGATCAAATGCCGCGCCGGTTGCACGCTCACATCCGACGAACTCAAAGCCTTCCTCAAGGACAAACTCTCGCCCATCGAAATGCCCAAGCATTTCGAATTCCGCAGCGAGCCCCTGCCGAAAACGCTGATCGGCAAACTGTCGCGCAAGCTTATCCTGGAACAGGAGTCGGCGCGCGGCGGCCAATAAGTCTGGCGCCGATATCGATGCGGCCTTTGTGGTCGGATGTCATTTTCTGCTCGCGCATTTTCCTGAAAACATGCCATGACAATTCGCTGTCGCTATAGCCATAGCTGTCATCATTCAGAATCATCCCGACTTCACCGATAATCCTGTGCGTCGCGCCGCTTTTCGCCACGCGCTGCGGCATCTCATCCAGCAAGACGCCGAACACCTGCAAAACAGGCGTCAGCTGATCCTGTTTGTGGACGCTCTTGTCGTGGGCCCTGACGGCCTGCTCGTGGGCGGCGCGGCGCAGCGCAAGTTCGTCCACAAGTTCGACGATAAAATTATTGACGATAGATTCATTCGCCCCGGCAACTTTTTGCTGGAACGCAGCCCGTAAGCTGCCCGATCGTCCTTCCGCCACAAAATCGGCAACGCGCGGACGATGCATATGGGACAACGCCATCCCCGCGCAAATCTGACAGAGCGCCGTATAAGAAAAATCTTTCTTCACGGTGGGTTCTTTCATGGATGTCAGAAAATCTTCGATGCGCTTTCTTTCAACCGCGTTGCCGAAAGCCTCCGGCGGCGCATAGGCCGTAATCGTGGCGAGCAGCTTCATCCAGACAGCAGGATTTTTAACATTTGTCCGCGCCACAACCGTCCGGTCGGCGCGCGCCTCGCGCACAATATAGTTCACAAGATCCGGGGTTATGCGGTGCGCATAAGCGCGGGCACGCGCCGCAAATTTTTCCGAAGCCTCGCCTTCTTCCTGCACAAATTTCCGCCACAGGATTTCGACATCGTAATTCTGCATCTCCATAATTTTTCCTCTCGTAATTCTTCCCCAAAACGGCGAGACTAGAGCAATCTTTTTCACGCAACCAAAGCGAATTCGTCCTTAACAGGCCCCTAAATGCATGCCGCACCGCAACAATTGATATCCTCCCGCTGCGGCGCTTTGGCCGGCGATATCACGCCGCCGGGCGATAAAAGCATTTCCCACCGCAGCATCATGTTCGGCGGCATAGCGGAAGGCACCACCACCGTGCGCGGATTGCTGGAAGGCGAGGATGTTCTGGCCACAGTCGCGGCGCTGCGCGCGATGGGCGCGGACATTCGTAAAGATGAAAACAAAATTTGGTATGTCACCGGCGTAGGCGACCGCGGCCTGCACCCGCCAGCAACGACGCTCGATATGGGTAACAGCGGCACCTCGGCGCGTTTGCTCATCGGCCTTGTCACGGGCAACGCTTTCACCGCGCGCTTCAGCGGCGACGCTTCGCTCTGCAAACGCCCGATGGGCCGCGTCATCGACCCGCTCTCGCTTATGGGCGCGACATTCGAAAGCAGCGGCGGCAAATTGCCGTTGACCGTCACCGGCTCGCCCCATCCCAAAGCGATCACTTACGAACTTCCGGTCGTCTCGGCGCAGGTCAAATCGGCCATTCTTCTCGCGGGCCTCGGCGTGGAAGGCACCACCACCGTGATCGAGCAAACTCCCACCCGCGATCATTCGGAAAATATGCTGCGCGGTTTCGGGGCGCAGGTCACGATCACTAAACGCGCCGACGGGGCCGATATTATTTCCATCACCGGCAAGCCGCGTCTTATGGCGCAGAACATCACCGTCCCCGCCGACCCCAGCAGCGCCGCGTTTCCATTGGTCGCGGCCCTGCTCAATCCGGGCTCGCACGTCATCCTGCGCAATGTCGGCCTCAACCCGCGCCGCGCCGGTCTGATCGAGACGCTTGTCGAAATGGGTGCCGACATCCTTTTCGAAAACCGCCGCAGCGAAGGCGGCGAACCCGTCGCCGATCTCATCGTTACCGGCAGCGAACTCACAGGCATCGACGTGCCGCCGGAACGCGCCCCCAGCATGATCGACGAATACCCCATCCTCGCCGTCGCGGCATCCTGCGCGCGCGGCACGATGCGTATGCGAGGATTGGGCGAACTGCGCGTCAAGGAAAGCGACCGCCTCGCTTTAATGGCGCAGGGCCTGACCCAATGCGGCGTCAAACTGGAAGTCGAAGGCGACGATCTCATCATCCATGGCACCGGCACGCCGCCGCAGGGCGGCGCCGCAATCGCCACCGCGATGGATCACCGCATAGCGATGAGTTTCCTTGTTCTCGGCACGCGCACCGCCCAACCGATCCGCATCGATGACGGCGCGTTTATCGCCACCAGCTTCCCCGGCTTTGTCGCAATGATGAATAATCTCGGCGCAAAAATCGCCTGACATTTACGAAACTACCGCGCCTCGTCATCCCGGCGCAAGCCGGGTTCCAGTACGAAAAGCGCCTTAAGGCACGGCTTGCCGGTACTTCGGGACTGGATCCCGGCTTGCGCCGGGATGACGGCTCTTGGAAGGTTAAAACGCCTGATCGCGCTTAAGAAGAATAGGAAACGTCTTCAAAATAATCACAATATCCAGCCACAGACTCCAGTTCCGCGCATACCACGCTTCGAGAGCCACACGTTCCTTGAACGTCAAATGATTGCGCCCGCTGACCTGCCACGGGCCAGTAATGCCGGGCCGCACGCTTTCATAAAAACTGAAATCCTCGGCATACAGCCCTTCCTGTCCCGGCATACAGGGACGCGGCCCGACCAGGCTCATATCGCCTTTCAGCACATTGATGAGCTGCGGCAATTCGTCGATGCTGGTGCGGCGGATAAACGCGCCGAAGCGCGTCACGCGCACATCTTCCTTCAGTTTCTGGAATTTGGCCCATTCCTCGGCGGCACCTTTGTTCTCGGCGAGATAGCGCGCCAGATATTCCTCAGCATCGGCGCGCATCGAACGGAATTTATAGCATTGGAACAGCTTCCCATTGCGGCCAATGCGCGCCTGTTTGAAGAACGCCTCTCCGCCGTCACGGCGCACCATCCCCGCCGTCACCACAAATACCGGCAGCAGGAAAGTGAGGGCCGTGCCCGCCAGAACGATATCGACCAGCCGCTTCAGCATGCGCGGCAAAGGCAGTTTCAGCCGGTTGGTGTCATGCAGCATCATGACGTCCTGCATCATGAAATTATGCGGCGTCAGGGTGCTGGAAGGCAGACCCAGCCACGGCGGAATAATGGAACACGGCACCCGCGCGCGCGGCAGCGATTTCAGCGCCGACTGGTAACGCTCCATCTCGCCGCCTTCGAGCGCCAGAAAAATATAATGCGCGTCATGCAGCATGAGGATCTGCTTCCATGCCCGCGTCTTTTTCATATCCGACAAAACCGACGAAGGGATCTGATCGACGATGGTGAACCCGACAAATTTGTCGCGCGACAAAGCGCGCAAGGTCGCCTGCGCGGTTGGCCCCTCGCCGATGATAACGGCGGGAATGCGCCACGCGCCGCGTTTTTCGAGGCGATGCCGCGCAGCACTTCGCCCCAGCAGCGCGAACACCGCGAACAGGATCCAGCTCGACCCCATCCACAAACGCGAACTGGTATTGTGCGAAGCGAATTCGATGAAGCCGCTGGCCACGAACCCGACCGCCGCGACGCTGACGATATGGCCGATCGATTCCCAATAGGGCAAACGCTGACGGTAATGGCCGCGGCTGTCGAGCCACAGGATAGCGGTCAGCCCCAACGCCCAGAATTCGGCGAACTGGCGCAGCGTCATCTCGCCGAGGATATCCTGAAATCCGGACTCGCCGCTGAGCGAACGCACCACAAGAGCGACCAGCGCGCCGTCGATATAAGCGAAAGCCAGCGCCAACAGATCGACCGCCAGCATCCAGCGGCCCGACACGCGCAAACGACTCTGGAAATCAGGAAATTGTTGCGAAGCGGCAGTATTGGCCGCTTGCTCGCGCAAATGCTGCGGTGCAGCAATCTTGTCCGCGGAATTACGTCGGGATTTTGTGGCGCCAAAATCGATCATTCATTCCCAACAATCATTTTCGGGTCAACCGGCAAGGTCCTAGCAACCTTGATAGCCTTGGTTAACCCTAAAACATAGGCTGAATATAAAATCCATACGTCCGCGATCGTTCTTTTATCAAAACGTTCCACGTTTTGATAAAAGACGTGAATCGCTGGACTTAACATAGGGGCCGCGGAAAAACCGACTATCCACATACCCCGTTTAAGCCTGTTATTTGTATCATGAAACTATTGATTACTCAATAAGAACAATGCCCTGCTAAACATTTATCTCATTGATTTCACACGATTTTGCCATTTTCCAGGGTGAAAAACCGAGCCTCCAGCCCGTTAAAACTTTCACGCTCGGTGCCGGTCAGCCAGGCCTGAATACCCAAAGACGCGATTTCCTCGAATAAAGCCACCCGCCGGTATTCATCCAGATGCGCCGCGATATCGTCGAGCAGGAAAAGCGGCGTCATCCGCCGCTGCCGCGCCAGCAACCGGACATAGGCCAGCATCAAAGCGATCAGCAAAGCCTTCTGTTCGCCGGTCGAACAAAGATCCGCCGGGCATTGCTTGGCACGATGCGTTACCCGCAAATCGCTGCGATGCGCGCCGACGGCGCAGGTGCCGCTTTGCGCATCTTCGCCGCGCGCGCGGGCAAAGGCGGCGCGCAAGGCGTCCTCCACCGGCAAAGCAGGCAAATCCGCCAGCATATCTTCCGCCGTGCCGCGCACCTCGATATCGGCGCGCGGAAAGGCGTCGCCGCCTTCGGCAATGCTGGAACGCAGATGCTGAATCATGTGCCGCCGCGCCGCCGCAATCGCCACGGCGGTCTGCGCCATTTCGTCTTCGAGCGCCGACAGCCACGCCGCATCGGCAACGCCGTCGCGCAGCAGGCGCAACCGCTCGCGCATGGCTTTCTCGTAACGCTGCACCCGCGCGCCATGAGCCGGATCGAAACTGTAAACCAGCCGGTCGAGGAATTTGCGCCGCGCCGAAGCGCCTTCGGCCAGCAAACGATCCATATCGGGCGTAATCCACGCCATCGCTACATGCTCGGCAAGCGCACTCTGCCCGCGCGGCACCTTGCCCCCGATATGCACGACGCGGCGCTCGCCATCATCGCTCGCGGCCTCCGCGTCACGACCGGTGCCGATTGTCAAAGGCCCCATCTCGGTGCGCAACTCGACCGCTACCGCCCAGGACTCTTTCTTTTTATGATTTTGCAAATCGCCCAGCGCCGCGCGCCGCAGCCCGTGCCCCGGCACCAGCAGACTGATCGCCTCCAGCAGATTAGTCTTGCCGCTGCCATTCATGCCGGTCAGCACGACGGGGGCAGCCCCGCATTCCAAACGCAATTCATCGTAATTGCGGAAATGCGCCAGCGTTATCCGCGCGACATTGAGAGGCGCTGCGGCATCTTCGATCACAGGCTGGGGAAGGACGGCGTTCATAAGGCAATGTTAGGCTACGCCCCGCGAAATACAAGCATCGCCCGCCTACAGTCAAAGACCCACCCGGGCCGTCATCCCGCACAAGAACCCCGTTTGGGGTGCGCGATGCGGGACCCAGACGGTCGTTCCGCATGAACAGGCTTTTGACATTTCAGGTTGCAAGGCCGACTGGGTCCCGCATCGCGCTTTCGATGAGGAATCGAAAGCTTGTGCGGGATGACGGCGCGGGCGGTTCCTGACTCGGAACGGCTTCACCCGCCGGCGTAATTAATCATGCCCGTCCAGAATCTTTCCAATTTTTTCAGCGTCTCGCTCGCCTTGGTCAATTCCTCGGACGTGATCTGCGAACCGGCCAAAGCGCCGACCTGCTTTTCAAGGCTCTCATTCAAAGTCTTGTGCAGCGCCAGCCCCTTGGGCGACAATTTGATGCGCACCGAGCGGCGGTCATGGGGTGAGCGTTCCTGCGCCAGATACTGGTTCTCGACCATCTTCTTGACGTTATAGGAAACGTTGGAACCGAGATAATAACCGCGCGCCGTCAATTCGCCGACGGTCATTTCGTCGGTGCCGACGTTATAGAGGATCAGCGCCTGCACGTTATTGATATCCTGAATGCCGTGGCGGTCGAGATCGGCTTTCACCACTTCAAGGAAATGACGGTGAACGCGCTCGACCAGTAAAACGGCTTCGTAATAAGCATGACGCACGGCGGTAACCTCTGGCGGGATAACGGAATAATCTGACAGTCCGTGATCGTCATCTCTGGAAGAGTTTACACTTCCAGAGATGACGTGAATCACCGGACTTAATCCAATGACATTGCCCCATTTGTGTTGAGTTATCGTTAAAATCAAGATAAACGATAAAATCTATATATTTCAGTATGTTATCTCATGCGGAAAATCAGCGCCAGCCGCGCGTAAGGCGCATTCCCGCAGGCCATGCGAACGATACCGCCGGGATGCCCGGCGGGCTGCGGCGACGCATAAATGCCGGACCACGCTCCTCCCTGCACCACCGGCTGAGCCTCGATCGCCAGCAACCCGAGACCGACTGGATTGCGCCCGATAAAATCGAGCGCCAGACGGCGGCAATCATGGGTCGGCACATCGCTTTCGAACCGCATCAGCATGTTCGAAAGGGTGGTCGCCCGAATCTGCCCGCCCCACGGATTGACATAGGAAGTCGGCGGCACGATCTGCCCGAAATGCTGAAGATCGGCGAAAATATCTTCGTTGGCGTTGGCGGCAAAATCTTTCTGGATCGCCGCCTGCGAGCGCGCCAGATCGACGAAGCGGAAAGTCTGTTCCGTCGCATGCATAAAGCGCAGATTCTCCATCACCGCCGCGCCCGACAGAACCAGGGCCCCGATAACGACCAGGGCCACCGGAAGGGCGATGCGCAGATGCAAAGGCAGATTATTTTTGGAAGGCGACATTTGAACGGGAAAGAGATTAGACTAAACACCTATAACATGGGAGACGGAGTCCCTCTACCCCTGCTTAGGGGGAGAGGGCGGAAAAACTTAGGTTTATTTTGCCTTGGCAAAATAAGCCTTAGTTTTTCCGGGTGAGGGGGACTCTCCCGCCGCCGAAATAATAGATTCTAACCCTGGTTTTTCATGCCCGACCTATCTTACCTGCCGCCTTTGCGCGAAATCATCGAACGCCACCAGCTGCGCACCCGCAAGGCGTTGGGCCAGCATTTCCTGTGCGACCTCAACCTGACCCGCAGCATCGCCGAGGCGGCGGGCGATCTTTCCGGCTGCACCGTGATCGAAGTCGGCCCCGGCCCCGGCGGCCTCACCCGCGCCCTTGTCGAATCGAACGCGCTTCATGTCGTCGCGGTGGAAAAAGACCCGCGCTTTATCGACGCGCTGGCCGGTCTAGTCGCGGTGTCGGAAGGCAGGCTCGATCTCATTTCTGGCGACGCGCTCAGAACCGATTTCCTCAAACTCGCGCCCGCCCCGCGCGCCGTCGTCGCCAACCTGCCTTACAATGTCGGCACCGAGCTTCTGATCGGCTGGCTGCGCGATATCGACCAGTATCGCAGCCTTACTTTGATGCTGCAGGCCGAGGTGGTCGATCGCCTCGCCGCAGGGCCGCATAATAAAATCTATGGCCGTCTCTCGGTCATCGTCCAGTTCTGCTGCAATGTCGAACGCAAGCTCGACGTCCCGGCCTCGGCCTTCAGCCCGCCGCCCAAAGTCGATTCCGCCGTGGTGCGCCTGACCCCGCGCCGCAACCGCCCCGCCGATGTCAGCTTCGCGCAAATCGAGAAAGTCACCGCCGCCGCCTTCGGCCAGCGCCGAAAAATGCTGCGTTCCAGCCTCAAGCCTCTGGGCGGCGAAGAGCTCCTCAAACGCGCAAATATCGACCCCACCCTCCGCGCCGAGAATCTTACGCTTGCGGAATTTGAGACTCTGGCCCGGCTTGCATAGCGGCCAGCACCCGCTTCGCCGTCTCCGCCACCGGGCGATCGTCGCACAGCACAGTAAGATCGGCCCCGGCATAAACCGGTTCGCGCGCATCAAGAAGCGTGGCCATGCGTTCGCGCGGATCGCCGCCTTTAAGCATCGGCCTTTCGCCGTGGCGCAGCACGCGCTCCACCAGCAGATCGCGATCGACCTTCAGCCACACCGAAAACGCCTTTTCTTCCACCCGCGCCCGCGTCTCATCCTCCATGAACGCGCCGCCGCCGAGCGACAGCACGCAGCGCGGCCCTTCCAGCAAGCGCGCGATCACCTGCCGTTCCAGCCGCCGGAATTCCGCTTCGCCATATTCTTCGAAAATCTGCTGCGGGCTGCGCCCCGCCGCCGCTTCGATCTCGCTGTCGGCATCGTGGAACGGCAGCCCCATCAGTTTGGCGAGCGCGCGCCCGACGCTGCTTTTGCCCGCGCCCATCATGCCGATCAGAACCACCGGCAGCGTTTGATAATTTTTCGTCACATCCGACTTTTTCATGCCATAATCGCCTGTCACATTTTCTGGAAGCATACCGTGAAAGTGCTAAAGCCGCAAAATCAGGAGCCGCGTGTTGAACTCTCAATCCCTTATTGCCGTAATCGCCGGTCTTTTGCTATTAATAGTCGTCAGCGGCGCCTTGTGGCTCTCACACGCCCATATCATGCCGCCGACGCAAAAGACGGAACTGGCCATACCCGATGAGCGCATCCCGCACTAAAGAATTTTTTGCTGCGGTGGTTCTTTGCGCCGCCGCTCCCGCTTTCGCCCAGGATCCCGCATCATCTTCCGACCGCGACGCCAGTTTCCTCGCCGCGCCCGCGCCGATAGCCGTCCCTACATTCTCGGGCCTCGCGGCACCCGGCCTGGTGCCACCGCCTTCTTCCACGACTGACTCCCCGCCCGCCTCCACACCGCCTGAAAAAACGACCGTCACCGTTCCGCTCACGACAACGCCGCCGCCCGCCGCTGCGGAACCGATACCTTCGCCTGTCCCCGCATCTGAACCAACTCCTGCCGTTGTTCCGACGCCTGCGGCGCCGCCCGCGCTGACTCCACCGCCAGCCGCAACAGCGGCCCCTGCTCCTGTGCTCAGCGCCGCGCCTCCGGCCCCAACGGCACCGGCATCCGCTTCCATTCCGCTTAGCGGCGCGCCTGTTTCTGCCGCGCCGCAACCGCCAGCACCGGCGTCTGCAGCACCGGCAACGCCCACCCCCGCCACGGCCACGCCGATAGAACCGATTCCCCCCGTCACGCCGCCGACCGCCAAGCAGCTCGGCCTCATCGCCCCGGTGGAAACCGTCATGCTGCCCAATATCAGCAGCGAATCCATCGGCGTGGCCAGCGCGGGCAATCTTCCCGCAGGCCTGTGGAAGGGCACGCCGCGGTTGCTGGCCGAAAAACTGATCGCCATCGCGCAACTCACCGCGTCGCCTGTTCTCAACAATCTGACGCGCCGCCTGCTGGCCTCGCCCGCCGTGCCGCCGGAAGGCGACGAAGCGGGCGGCCCCAGCCTCACCGCCCTGCGCGTCTCCAAACTGATCGCCTTCGCCGATACGCCGACCGCGTGGGCGCTGGCCATCCATGCCGAAACCAAATCGCTCGACGACGACGCCTTCCGCTCCGCCGCCGAATATGCGCTGGCGGCCAAAATCGATCTCTGCCGCCGCCTGCCCGACTTCGCCATGATGCGCAACGACAATGACTGGCAGAAAGCGCAGATCCTCTGCCAGCTCCGCGCCGGCGACGGCAAGGCGGTCGAAGTCACGCTCGACGTCATGCGCGCGCAGAACACCATGCGCGACGATATGTTCATCGAAGTGGCGCAGCATAATATCATCGGCGGCTCGCGCGACCTGCCGCATCAGCTAACGCCGCTGACGCCTGCGATGCTGGCGCTGCTGCGTTTCTCCGATTTGCCCTTGCCGGGCGAACTTTACGGCCATCCCGATTTCTCTTTGGTGCCGTCGCTGCTGCAGGCCAGGGCCAAGCAGGATGTCGCGCAACTCGGTCTGGCCGAACGCGCGGCGCAGCGCGGTGCCATCGACTCCGCCGCCCTCGCCGCCATCTATAAACAGATCACCTTCACGCCCGACGAACTGGGCGCGCCCCTCACCGCTTCCGAATCCGGGGTGCGGCAGCATGCGCTGCTCTATCAGGCGGCGCTGACCGAACCCAACGGCCACAAGCGCGTTTCCTATGCCGCCCGCTTTATGCAAAGCGCCCCGGCATCCCTCGTCAGCAATAGCGGCAGCCTGCTGGCGGAAATGGCCAAGGCCGGGGCCCCCGAAGACAGCTTCGCGGCCGAGGCCCTCACCCTGGCGCAAATCGACATGCTCGCCAATCACGGCGAAGCGGCTTTGCAATGGCTCAAGACCGCGCCGCACAGCGCGCTCGACATGACCACCGACAGTTTCCGCGCTTTGTGGCCGCAATTCGTACTGGCTGGCCTTGAATCCGCCGACGCTTTCCCCGCCGATCTCGCGGCCTGGATCGACGCCACTTACAAGGCCGACCTTTCCAACGATCAGCACGCCGCGCATGACGCCGCCGCCGCGACTCTTCTGATGCTCGACGCCAACGGCTTCCCGATTCCGGCAACCGACTGGGCGCGCGTCATCACCCCGGCGCAGAACGAAAAACATGTCGCGGTCTCGCCCGCGCTCATCGACCGGCTGCAGGCCGCCAGCGCCGCCGGACGCATAGCCGAAACCATTCTGCTGGCGACATCATTGGCGGGCGACGGCGACATTCCGCTGCAATCCGCCGTGACCATTACCCGCGCGCTGCGCGTGGCCGGGTTCAAGGCCGAAGCCGCCGCCTTTGCCCGCCATACGCTGGCGCGCCTCCTCGCCCCCAGCGGGTCGGGCAATTGACGCACCGCGGCGCGCCCGAAAAAACAACTGCGACGCCGGGCCTGATCGGCGCCTTTCTCGACATGATGCTGGCCGAACGCAATGCTTCGCCTAATACGCGCAGCGCCTATGCCCGCGACCTCGCCGATGCCGCCGGTTTCCTCGCCCGTAAAAAACGCGATCTGATCGACGCCAACGAAGACGACCTCCGCGCCTATCTGCGTTCGCTCTCGAAAAACGCGGCGCGCACACAGACACGCCGCCTTTCCTCGCTGCGGCAATTCTTCCGCTTCCTCTGTTCCGAAAAACATCGCGAGGAAGACCCGACCCGCGCCATCGACGCGCCCAAACTCGGACGCTCATTGCCCAAATATCTCAGCGAAAAAGAAGTCGGCAAACTGCTCGACACCGTCGCCCGCTATCCCGGCAATGACGGCTTACGCCTGCGCGCGATGCTCGAACTTTTATACGCGGCGGGGTTGCGCGTCACCGAACTGGTCAGCCTGCCGACGGTCGCCATTCAGTTCGACCGCGCCATCGTCCTCGTCAAAGGCAAAGGCGGCAAGGAACGCGTGGTGCCGCTGGGCGAACCGGCCCTTCAGGCCCTGCAGCAATGGCTGCCGGTGCGCAAAACCATGCTCGGCGAAAAAAACAAATCGCCCTATCTCTTCCCCTCACCGACGCGTTTCGGCGCGGCCATCACCCGCCAGCGCTTCTTTCAGCTTCTGAAAGAACTGGCGCGCGCATCAAAACTCGACCCCAAACGCCTCAGCCCGCATGTGCTGCGCCATGCTTTCGCGACCCATCTGCTTGAACACGGGGCCGATCTGCGCAGCGTGCAAACCATGCTGGGCCATGCCGACATCGCCACCACGCAAATCTATACCCATGTCGCGGGCGACCGTCTGGCGCGCACCGTCGCCGAACATCATCCTCTCGCCAATAAAGGCCGCACATGATCAGGCCGCATCCGCGCAACGGCTCCGCTTTCGCCGGACTCACCATCGGTCTCCTCGGCGGCTCCTTCAACCCGGCGCATGAAGGCCACCGCGATATGAGCCTGTATGCGCTCAAGCGCCTCGGCCTCGATCAGATCTGGTGGCTGGTCAGTCCACAGAACCCGCTCAAACCCACGCGCGGCATGGCCCCCTTCGCCGACCGCCTCGCGCATGCCAGCCGCATCGCCCATCATCCGCGCCTGATCGTCACCGATATCGAGGCCCAGCTCGGCACCCGTTACACCGCCGACACGCTCCGCCTCCTCGCCCGGAAATTTCCGCATACCCGCTTTATATGGTTAATGGGGGCCGACAATCTGCGCCAGATTCCGCATTGGCAAAACTGGCGCGCCATATTCGCATCCGTGCCTATCGCGGTATTCCGCCGCCCTGCTTACCCGGCGGGGCGCGGCCTCGGCAAAGCCGCCATCCGTTTCGGCAAAGGCTGGACGCCGCCTTCGCAGGCGCGCCTTCTGGCACGAAAACCCTTGCCTGCCTGGGTCATTCTCGACAATAAGCTAAATCCTATATCGGCAACGAAACTGCGGAAGGAAGATCCAGAGTGGCAAGCGTAAAGAAGAAACCGGCAAAGACGAAGAAACCCGCGACCAAGAAAACGGTGGCGAAGAAACCCGTCGCCAAAGCCGTGGCCAAAAAGCCCGCCCAAAAAACCGTCGCCGCCAGAAAGCCGGTCGCGAAAAAAGCCGCTCCAAAGAAAGCCGCCGCGACAAAGACTATCGCCAAAAAGGTTGTCGCCAAAAAGACCATCACGAAAAAGGTCGTTGCGAAAAAACCTGCGGCCAAGAAAATCGCGGTTAAAAAACCCGCCGCCAAAATAACCGCGGGCAAAATAACCGCCGCGCCCCAAAAACCCTCCGGCCCCTATGGCATTCCAGAACAATTGCGCGACGCCGCGCTTAAAATCCTCGACGAACGTCAGGCCGAAGATATCGTCAATGTTCCGCTCGAAGGCCGGAGTGCTGTCGCCGATTACATCATCATCGCTTCGGGCCGGGCCTCGCGGCAAGTCGCCGCCATCGCCGATTACCTGCAGGATGCGTTCTATAAAGCGGGCGCGAAGAATGTCCGCATCGAAGGCAAGGGCGAAGGCAACTGGGTTCTGATCGACGCGGGCGACGTGATCGTCCATCTGTTCCGCCCCGAAGTGCGCGCTTATTACGATCTCGACGCGATCTGGAGCCGCAAGGCGGGAGCCTGACAAGACCAACCGATAAATAGATATTTGCCCCTATTTTTACTGCTTAAGAAAGAGAGCCGCGCCGCATATTCAGGGAGCCCCTTATGGATATTAAATTATTTCTCGATAAAGAACCGGCGGCTATCGCCAATAATCCGTTCAAAGTTCTCCGCGCTCTATTCGCCGAAACGCAGGCCCGCGCCACGGTGCCGCTGCGCCGCCTGCGATACGCGTGGTGGCGACGGAACAAGCATCAAATTCTCGCCGTGCGAAGCGAATTCAGGGAGATGCAGCGCGACATCGCCGAAGCCGCCGCCGTCAAAGCTGCGATCGAAGAAAAAATTAAGGCCTCGTGGCGCGAGGGACGGCCCGACTCATCCCAGAACCTGAAACGCATCGAGATGCGGCAAACGCTGGACAACCGGATTGTCACGCTCAAAGAAACCCTGATCGGCCAGTTGCAGGAAGCCCTGCCACCGACAATCTATCGCGAATTCGACCGCGCCTTCGCCGAATTCGCCGAGGCCCGGCAGGAACCCGATCCGGCGCAGGCAAGAAATATCGAACAAGACGCCCGTTGGCATCTGCAACAGGCGCAGCGCGCTTCCGGTATCCGGCTCGCCATAATTCCCCTATAAGAGGCGCATGAAAACCCACATCCTCGCCATCGGCAAATTAAGCGGCCCCGAACAGGAATGGTGCGCGGAATATCAAAAGCGCCTCGGCAAGGATGTGATCGTCAGGGAATTCGCGGCCCCCAAATCCCTGACCGGGGCGGCGGCGCAGAAAGCCGAGGCGCAACTCCTCCTCAAGGCCATACCGGCGAAAAGCTTCATCGTCCTGCTCGACGAACGCGGCAAGGACCTCACCAGCCGCGACTTCGCCGCCAAAATCACCGGCTGGCAAAATCAAAGCATCGACAATCTGGTTTTCCTGATCGGCGGCGCCGACGGCCATACCGACGAACTCCGCGCCAGGGCGCACTTCACCCTCGGCTTCGGACGCCTGACCTGGCCGCACCGCCTGGTGCGCGTGATGTTACTGGAACAGATTTACCGCGCCCGTCAGATTATCGCCGGGCATCCCTATCACCGCGATTGAGTCGGGCCGCTGTACCAAACTGGGCCATTTGAGAATTGTCTGTGCCGCGGCAATACCCCGCCCCCGGGGAAGAACCGGGCCCCCCCATTCTTTAATTTTTTTGTTACACTA
>JARLJC010000266.1 GCA_031291435.1 Alphaproteobacteria bacterium
GGCCGCCTTCTGGTTCTTGGCGGCGGCCATGCGCGCCTCAAGCGCCGCGAATTCCTGGTTTTCGCCGGTCACCAGACGCGAGGCGGCGACGCCGGCGCCATATCTTTTGGTATAAGAACAGGCGGCTTCGATCAGCGCGGGATGCTGGCTCAAGCCGAGATAATCGTTGCTGGCGAAATTCACCAGCGCGCGACCGTCCCGCGAAATGCGGCCTTGCGGCGCAAGCGTGGCCGTTTGCAGCCTGCGCAGGCGGTTCTGCGACGCTCGGGCGTCGCAATAAGCGCGATAGATGGGCGTTTTTGCCATTTGAGGCCATTCTGATAAGACAGCCGGACGACAAAGTCACGGGAACGACATGACGATCAATCCGCAGATTTCGGCCAAGGCACCGCTCCGCCACGACTGGACGCAGGAAGAAATCGAGGCGCTTTTCGCCCTGCCGCTGCTCGAACTCGTCCATCGCGCGCAGAATGTGCATCGTCAATATCACGACGACACCATACAATTGGCGAGCCTGCTTTCGATCAAGACCGGCGGCTGCGCCGAGGATTGCGGCTATTGCCCGCAGAGCGCCCATCACGCCAAAACGACCGGGCAGGTCAAGGAGACCATGTTCGATGTCGAGGACGTGCTTTTCCGCGCCCGTGTCGCGAAAGAGGCGGGGGCGTCGCGCTTCTGCATGGGCGCCGCCTGGCGCTCGGTGCGCGACGGCGCGGAATTCGATTCCGTGCTCGACATGGTCAGGGGCGTGCGCGCCATGGGCATGGAAGCCTGCGTGACGCTGGGCATGTTGCAGCCGCATCAGGCGCAGAAACTCGCGCAAGCCGGCCTCACCGCTTATAACCACAATCTCGACACCAGCCCGGAATTTTACGGCGAGATCATTTCCACCCGCACTTATGAGGATCGGCTGGAGACGCTGAACCACGTTCGCGCGGCGGGCATAGAAATTTGCTGCGGCGGCATTATCGGCATGGGCGAGAAGGAATATGACCGCGCCTCGCTGCTGCGCGTGCTGTCGGCGATGACCCCCCATCCCGAAAGCGTGCCGGTCAATGCTCTGGTCGCGGTGCGCGGCACGCCGATGGAAGGGCGCCCGCCGGTTGATTCGTTTGACATGGTGCGGATGATTGCGGTGGCGCGCATCGTCATGCCGAAATCGCGGGTGCGGCTTTCCGCCGGCCGCGCCGAAATGAGCGCCGAGGCCCAGGCTTTGTGCTTCATGGCCGGCGCCAATTCGATCTTTTATGGTGAAAAGCTGCTGACCACGGCCAATAACGACGCCGAGGCCGACCGCGCCCTGATCGACCGCCTGGGGCTGAAGGTGCAGGAAATCCAGGAGCGCAACGCGCATTACGGTCTTTCGCATTGATCGCGACGAATCGCGATCAATGACTCCCGCACATCGGCTCGGCCAAGGCCTGTTCTTTGAACGGGCGTCTTCCGACGCGGCATTCGTTGTTGGCGGCTCAAATCCGATTTCTGGCGCTTCCAAACCGCGTCATGCCGACGGGAATTGGGCGACCCGGAGAGATCCTTCGGGCGCCGATTCGCATAAGGCTCAAATGTAGATCTTTTCGGGCCAGAGTTATGACGGGCCCCTCAAATGCAAAATTTGCAAGATTTTGGCGCGAGCCATTGATGGCCGAATTGCGGCGCGTTTTGAGATATTCAAATCCTCTTTCCACAGCGTCGGCGGAGCCATACGCTTAAGCGTAACACACTGACGGCACGTCGGCGCCTCGCAGCGGGCGTATTGTCGGCGGTCAAAATTGCACCGGAGCGAAAAAATTGAAGGCGAGCGAAATTCTTGCTTTGTGGGTCCAAGAAAATGATTGGTCTACAATAATTCTGGAGGATTGCGACACATTGGAAAATATGTCGGCAGCGGAAGCGCGCAAATATGTCGACATAAGCGGTGATTTTGGTGAATCATGTTCTTTTATCATCAATACAGAAGCCATTTACAGTAATAGTAGGCCAAAGATTACAAGTATTTATTTGTCATGTCAAGTTAATAATATGTCAGTATGCCTTCTAAAACTTGATGGCGGGCTAAGGATAAATGTCAGAGGGGGTGATAACAAGGTTTTTGTAGGAAGAGTTGGTCATGTATTTAATGGAGACATTAACATATGGGGTAATTCACGTGCTATCATTTCTGATGGATCAACGTGCAATTATGCTAGAATGATTCTCCATAACTCAAGTGTTGTAATAGGGTATGATAGTATGCTGTCTGATGAGATAATAATACAATCGGCAGATTAGCATGGAATTGTTGATTTGGAGAAAATGGAAATCATCAATAACAAGCACAGAATCGTTCACATTGGTCGGCATGTATGGATAGGGCGCAGATCGATGATTTTGCCGGATTGCAAAATAGGAGAAGGTGCGATCGTTGGGGCAGGATCTATTGTTACGTCGGACATTGAAAAATACGCAATTGCAGTTGGGACTCCAGCAAGGGTCGTAAGGCGACATGTATCTTGGTCTAGAGAGCTGGCGCGCATTGCGCCGAAAGAAATGGAAATGCTGAAAGCGTTTAGCGTGAACGACAACTTCTAGGGCTTTGGTGACACGCGCACCCACGATTGTCTTCGAGGCAGTGACCCAACTGAGCGCGAGCGGCCGGAGAAGCGGCGAAGCCGCCTCTCGAACCTCATTCTTGTTTCTCGCCGCTCGAAAGTTCGAAGCGCGACGTCTTTCGAGCGTCCGAAAATGTCAATGTCTCCCTCATCGGCCGGGCGCCTTGAAATCACCGGGGCATGATCCCGGGGCGGTATCACGTCGAGCAAGGTATTACCCTCGGCCCTTGAAAAGGACCGGCGGTATCCTCGCCGACCGGCGCGGGCGCCGGCTGACGCCCTTGTTTCCGAAGAGTCGGAAACAAGGGCCAATGGTAAAAGAAGCGGGCGGGACTTCACGCCCCGCCCACGCGCGCTCAATGATGACGAAGCGACGTCGCCGCGCCCGAGGGCAGCCCGGCCATATGGACGTCGCCGCCATAATAGGCCTGGACAACCGCATGGGTGTCGTTATTCGAGCGGAAGGAAGCAATCTTGCCGTCGCGGATGCTGA
>JARLJC010000267.1 GCA_031291435.1 Alphaproteobacteria bacterium
CGCGGTGAATAAAAGAGTTTCGAACGCCCCAACAGCCGACATCCCGGCGCAAGCCGGTATCCAGTACTATAAGCGCCGTAAGGCATGACTTATGGGTGCTTCGGGACTGGATCCCGGCTTGCGCCGGGATGACGGCTGTTGGGGCGTTCGAAACTCTTTTATTCACCGCGAAAATGCCCTAGATTACGCGCGGTTTCCATCTTTTTCCGCCAATTGATTTATGGGGCGCCCATGCAGGCCGCGATTATCGTATTTCCGGGCTCGAACCGCGAGCAGGACGCTTCTCTGGCCCTCGAACGCGCCACCGGCAAAAAACCGCATATCGTCTGGCACGGCGAAAGCACCTTGCCCGAAGTCGATCTGATCGTCCTGCCGGGCGGATTTTCCTACGGCGATTATCTGCGCACCGGCGCGATGGCCGCCTATGCCCCCATCATGAACGAGGTCAAAGCCCGCGCCGCCAAAGGCGTGCGCGTCTGGGGCATCTGCAACGGATTCCAGATTTTGTGCGAAAGCGGTTTATTGCCGGGCGTTTTGCTACGCAATAAATCGCTGAAATTCATCTGCAAGCCGGTCACTTTGTCGGTTGGGCAGACCGACAGCGATTTCACCCGTCTGTGCAAAAAGGGACAGGAACTGCGCGTGATCGTCGCCCATGGCGACGGCAATTATTTCGCCGAGCCGGACACGCTGAAATCCATCGAGGATAACGGGCAGGTGGCCTTCCGTTACCGCGAAAACCCCAACGGCTCGATCAACGACATCGCCGGAATCTTCAACAAGCAGCGCAACGTCCTCGGCATGATGCCGCACCCTGAAGATGCGGTCGAACCTCTCCACAACAGCACGGACGGGAAATTCCTGTTCGACAGCGTGGTTCAGGCGCTGGGCTAACTCTTCTTCGCGTGCTTTAAAAAATGCCCTTCGACGTTTGAGTGCCGTCCTCTCCGTGAGTCATTCCCGCTTTAGCGGGAATCCAGCGCCGCGCTTGCGCGGCATAAGAGTCCGCTGTCATGCCCAAGCAGGGATATGTCTATATTTTGGCGAGCGGCCGTAACGGCACGCTTTACATCGGTGTGACCAGCGATCTGAACAGCCGCATAGCTCAACATAAAAAGAAAGACGTCAAAGGGTTTGCTGGCAGGTATGGCGTAGACAAACTCGTCTATTGCGAAACCTACGATACAATCGAAGAGGCTATTGCCCGCGAAAAGGCCATGAAGAAATGGTATCGCGCATGGAAACTCGAAGCTATCGAGCGGGACAACCCGGAATGGCGGGATTTATCGGCGGAGTATGCCGTGTGAGTCATGTATCGCGCGGACGCGCGGCGCTGGATTCCCGCTAAAGCGGGAATGACGCGGCACTACCAGTCCTTAAATAGCTGGCAGTTATTCTGCCGCAGCTTCCGCAACCGCGCGCGCATTGGCATCCGCCGTCTTGGATGCGTGGATTTTTTCCATCACATCCTGCACATGCTTGCTGAACACATATTCAGCGGGACGCTGCTTGTCGAGGTTGATTTCCTTGGCCATAGCCCCTTCGGTCTTGATGCCGCGAATGGCGAGCCACGCCATTTTCCATGGGCGCGAGAACGCGTCTTCGGCGGCGGTCGGCTCGTAGCCGCAATGCACCATGCAATTGGCGCATTTTTCGTATTTGCCGGTGCCGTATTTATCCCAGTCGGTCGTGTCCATCAGCTCGCGGTACGACGTGGCATAACCTTCGCCGAGCAGATAGCAGGGACGCTGCCAGCCGAACACGTTGCGCGTCGGCAGGCCCCACGGCGTGCATTCGTAAGTCTGATTGCCCGCCAGAAAATCCATGAACAAAGGCGATTGGCTGAAACGCCATTTCTGCTTGCCCGCCGCGACGCGATCTTTGCCCATGCGGAAAATTTCGCGGAACATTTTCTTGGTCGCTTCGCGGTTGAGGAAGTGATCCTGATCCGGCGCGCGTTCATAGGCATAGCCGGGCGAAACCGTGATGTCGCTCAACCCGATTTCCATCATATGATCGAAGAAGTCGGCCATGCGCTGCGGCACGGCGTTATTGAACAAAGTGCAGTTGATGTTGACGCGGAACCCGCGCGCCAGCGCCGCCTTGATGGCGCTTTCGGCCTTCACATAAACGCCGTCCTGACAGACGGAATGATCGTGGTCGCCTTTGTCGCCGTCGAGATGCACCGAGAAATTGAAATAAGGCGAGGGCGTGAACTGGTCGAGCTTCTTTTCCATCAGCAATGCGTTGGTGCAGAGCGTGACATATTTTTTCTTGGCGATCAGGCGCTTGACGATTTCCGGCATTTCGCGATGCAAAAGGGGCTCGCCGCCCGGAATGGAAACGATGGGCGCGCCGCATTCATCGACCGCGTCGATGGCTTCCTGAACCGTCAGGCGCTGATTAAGGATTTCGTCCGGATAGTCGATCTTGCCGCAACCGGCGCAGGCGAGATTGCAGCGGAACAGCGGCTCCAGCATCAAAACCAGCGGATAGCGTTTGTTGCCCTTGAGCTTTTGCTTGATGATATAGAGAGCGACGTCGAACTGTTGGCGCAGAGGTACGGACACGCTGTAATCCTTAATCCGGTGAATCGAAAACGAACCACGGCTTATAGACCTTTAAGCTTTTACGGGTCAATTGTTGCGGAAATACAGCAGGTCACGAAAACAGGACTTATTCAGTACCTTATTGATATACAAGGATTTATACAGGGTGGTGCGCGCCCGTTGCCTCCGCCCCCGACCTTCTCCTCTTGAGCGATCCACTTTCCAATCTCAGTTTTGAAACTCCGCCCCGCCCAGTTAGATTGGCCGAGTCGTTTATCGCCGGAACAGGATTCGTGGATGCTGCATAAAATTCTCGCATGGATGGGCCGGCAGGAAATGTCGGTCGGCAGCTGGCTGGCGGCCTTTTTATCCATCTATATGATCCGGTTTTTTATCGAATGCCTGTCCAGCGCGCCGCTGGCCGACATCCTCGACAAGACGCCGCCGCTGATCCTTCTGCAATTCGCGCTGTTTTATCTGGCGTTGGTGCTGGGCGTGGCCTGCATCCTGAAACTGGCGACGCGCGACGCGCCTTCGATCATCAAAATCATTCTTTATGGCACCTGCCTGATCTGGATAGCCCCCTCGGTCGATCTTGCCGTCTATGGCCGCGCGGGGCAGGTGATGATGTATATCTTCGCGGGCAGCGATGAAATCTGGCACCGCTATCTCACCGCCTTCGGGGCGCAGCCGGCCCTCAACGCCATCACCGCGGGTATTCAGGTCGAGGTCGCCGTTATTCTTTTCGGCATCGGGCTTTTCGCGTTCCTTTACCGGCGCAATTTGTGGGCGCCGGTTATTGCCGTTCTCGCGGCGCATTTCTTCATCTTCTTCATCGGCTGTTTGCCGAGCCTCGTTGCCATCCTCCTGCAAAGCCCCACGCCGGAAACGCTGACCGGCAACGGATTCTTCGACTATTTCCGTTCGGTCTATTGGGAATCCGGCATGGCCCGCAATGTCATGGGCGCGGGCGACCCGGCTTTCACCGGCACCGATATGGTGTTCGCGCAGATATTGCTGTTCGTCTCAGCCGCGCTCGGGCTGCTCTGGTTCCTGCTCGACAGGCCGAAAACCGTGCGCGCCATTCTGCGGAACTGCCGTCCCGAACGGGCTTTGTTTTATGCCGCTTTTCTTTTCGTCGGGCTGGCGCTAGCGAATGTGCAGCGCGGCGCGTGGACCTACAACTGGATCGACGATCTCTCCATCGCCACGCTGGTATTATCGTGGTTCGCGAGCTGGATGTTCGCGGTTCACATCAACGATATCGCCGATATCGAGATCGATAAAATCAGCAATCGCTCCCGGCCTCTCGTCACCGGCGCGCTGAGCGTCGAGGAGATGCGCCAGTCGGCGGTCATCTGGCTGGCGATTTCATTCGCGGGCGCGATGGCGCTGGGGCAATATACATTGTTTCTCGATGCCTTCTGTATCGCCTGTTCCTATGCTTATTCGGCCTATCCGTTGCGCCTCAAGCGCGTGCCGGTTTTCGCGTCGTTGCTCATCGCGCTGGTGGCGCTGGGCAGCGTCTTTGCCGGATTTTTCCTGATGTGCACCGATAAAGCGCAAAGTTCGTTTCCGCTGGCGGTCGCGCTCAGTTTCGTCGCCATGTTCACGCTCGGCGTCAATGTCCGCGACATCAAGGATATCGAAGGCGACAGGGCGCAGGGGATTATGACGTTGCCGGTGCTGTTCGGCAAAAACGGCACGCGGGTCACGGGATTGCTGTTCGCCGCCAGTTTCCTTGTGGCGCCTTTGGTGTTCCAATGGATGCTGGCCTATGCCATCGCGGCACCCGCCGCGATGGCCGCCTATATAGTCGCTACGCATAAGTCGTTCCATGACCGGCATGTGTTCGTTCTGTATTTTGTTTTTGTCGCGGCAGGATTGGCGCTGATGATTGTCGCGCCGCATTATGGTTACGCCCAGCCGGGCGTGCTGGATTTAATCAGGCAATGATGGCGGATGGGATAGGATTACTTGCCGCGCAAGCGGGGCTTGAAGCCTGTCCTCTTGGCTGAAGCTGCTGAAGGACGATAGCCGGGTGATATTCATCGCCGCTGCGCGGGCATCGGAAGCTGCGCGCTTCCTCCGCGGGAGCGGGGGCCGCTGATCCCCGCAATGCCTGCTCCGCCCGACTGCCTGTGTATTTCTGTTGGGGACATTCTGTTGGGGACACAATGGTTATTGTGTCCCCAGACGCTGTGTCCCCAGACGCTGGTGTCCCCAGACGCCGAGGCTCATCCTGAGCCCGATGAAATTCCCCGACCGTCGCATCTATTGAGTAATTCGTCGCCGAAAATCGGCTCGCCACCCATCTGTTGGGGACACATCTGTTGGGGACACCATCTGTTGGGGACACAATGGTTATTGTGTCCCGGACGCTCGTCCCGGACGCTCGTCCCGGACGCTCCAATGGTTATTGTGTCCCCGGACGCGCAATCTGGAAATCACGGAACTGGAATCAGTAGACTGTAACCCTCACTTGTCCTGCTGCACCCGCGCCGGATTGCGTTGCAGAGGAATAGCAACCACCGCCACCACCACCGGGCGCCGTGCCCCCAGTACCACTGCCTGCCGCCGAACCGCCCGCTCCCCCGGCACCGCCGTGGGTCGATGATCCACCCGATCCAGCGGTAGTGTTTGGAGAGCCCGCGCCGCCGCCGCCGCCACCAAAAAAAGACGTACCGCCACTGAAGCCAGCGCCCGTCGCTCCGCCCGACGACCCACCGCCACCGCCACCGGAATAATAGCCAGCACCGCCAGCAGCTCCGGTCCCACCGCCCGGTGTTTGGTCAGAAGACGAAGTACCATTGCCGGCAGCACCGCCATTGCCCCCGGAGAGCGCAGGCGCGCCACCACCATAGGCCGTCGCCCAGGTTCCAAAGGATGATGCCCCGCCGGGATTTCCGTTCGTGTTAGCTACGGTCGCGGCGGCCCCGCCGCTGGCGATGGTAACGGTTTCAGTAGCCCCAAGGAGCGACAAGGGCAGAATCGCCTGCCTGTAGGCGCCACCGCCGCCGCCGCCGCCGGCATAGTTGCTAGCCAATCCCTTCGTACCGCTGGCGCCGCCGCCCCACAATTCGATCAAGGCGTATTGCCCGGAAGACGGTTTGGTCCAGGTCCCACTACCTGCGGTTGAGAAAGTTTGGACGTTGGTGCTGCCGCTTACTGACGCCCATGTGCTGTCGCCCCGCAGATAGGTCGTGCTGTTGGCAGTACCGCTGCCGAGGCGGGCGGTGGGAACGGTGCCGCTCGACAGGTTGCTGGCGTTCAAAGAGGTGAGCGATGCGCCGGAACCGCTGAATAACGTGGCGGTCGCGGTGCCGTTGACCACCAGCGCGGTGGCCGGGGTCGTGGTGGTGCCGACGGCGACGCTGCCGCTGAAAGTCGAGACGCCGGCGTTGTCCATGTACATCAGGACGGCGCTGTTCGCCTGATCGTTGATCTGGAAACCGGCGGTGCCGCCGTTTATGACCAACCGGGTATTGGTATACCCCGTTGTGACGGCAGGGCCGTTGCTGGTGTTTCCCCCAAGAAACAAGACCCCGCCGAATGGAAGGGTAATGCTGCCGTTGACGCTTAGAGTATTTGCTGGAGCCGCCGTGCCGATGCCGAGGCGGTTATTGGTGTCGTCCCAGAAGAGGCTGGCGTTGTCCTGTGAGTAAACGCCAGAGGCTCCCGCGAACACCACGCTGCCTTGGGTGAAAGTTGTGGCCGTGCCGGTGCCGCCGTTGGCGACGGGAAGCGTGCCGGTGACTTGCGAAGTGAGGTTGAGCTGCGCCGTGGTGCAGGCGATCTGGGTGCCGCTGGTCGCGGTGCAGAAATCGCCGGTCGTCAGGGTGCCGAAGGCGACCGTCGGCGCGCCCATGCTGACCCAGCTGGCGCTGTTGCAATAGTACATCTGCGAATTGGTCGAGCTGTAGATGATGTCGCCCGCCGCGCCCGGCGGGGTGCTGCAGGTGGCGTGCGCTGCCGACGAGGCCGCCAGCAGAATGTAAGCGATGAGGATGCTTAATTTGCCGCCGGTCATTGCGGAGCCTGCGTCGTCGACGGAACGTTGAGCGCCTTCAAATCCCTGCGCTGCTTGATGGGGGCGTCGGCCTGCATTTTGCGCAGTTCGTCGAACAGGCAGAGGAGCGCCGCATGGTCGGCGGAAGGCGTGTTGCGAGCGAGGAGCCGCTGGGCTCCGGTCAAAGCGTCGGCGCCGCCGCAATCCGCATTCGATGAAAGGTCTGCGGGGGTCTTGGCGGCAGCGGATGAAGCTTCGCCCGATACTGCCGGAGCCGGATAGGACAGGACAAGCAAGCCCGCCGACAGAAGAAAAAAGCTTCGCAACTGCATGCTCAACCTCCGCAACAGAGAGAAGCCACCAAGGGGTTAGCCCTGGTGACCGGAGGTTGATAACCGCGTAGACAGCAGCGGCGCGGCGCTCTTTAGCGCGAACGCTTGTACATGCAGCGCCGCCCCCCGGTCCTAGAACCGAAAGGCGGCATCTGTTGAAATCAGCAGCGTGACCGACCCCATTGAACAGCTCGCCGCGCCAAAAGCCACGTTTGCACGTGGCGAAGGCTAGTTGGAGTTGTCCGTTGTCGAATCGAGCATGCTTCTGACTCCTTACGACCAAAGATGCCTTGGCCGCTGTCTATTGAGGTTATCAAGCCCCGTCAGCAGAACATCTACTGACTTGCGAATGATGATGAAACTTGTCTTTGCAGTCAACCGTCGAGTTATTTCGTCCGTACTACTTGATGAGATGCTGTTTATGACGATCCATCGGGTCCGGTCTGCTTGTGATTCGGGGTCCGAAAAAGTGGAAAATGGGAACTGGCGGATGGGGTGGGATTCGAACCCACGGTGGAGTTGCCCCCACGCCAGTTTTCAAGACTGGAGCCATCAACCGCTCGGCCACCCATCCATTCTTACGTTTATAAGCGTTGCAGGCAGTTATGCCAAGAGTAGCTATGCTTTCGCCTGCTTCTTATCCTTAACGGAAGAGGCTTTCTCTTCGCGCTTGAGGGCGTTCCATAAATCTTCCATCTCGGCCAGCGAAGCGTTTTCGATGCTTTTGCCCTGCGCGGCCAACCGTCCTTCGATGCCACGAAAGCGCCGTTCGAATTTGCGGTTGGTGCGGCGCAAGGCGGTTTCGGGATCGATATCGAGTTTGCGGGCAAGGTTGGCGATGGCGAAAAAGACGTCGCCGAGTTCGTCTTCCAGCGCATCTTTGTCGCAGGATACCATCTCGGCTTCCAGCTCGCCGATCTCCTCGCGGATTTTGCCGACGATGTCGCGCGCCTCGCTCCAGTCGAAGCCGACGCGCGCGGCGCGTTTTTGCAATTTCACCGCGCGCACCGAGGCGGGCAGGGCGGTGCTGACGCCGTCGAGGACGCTGAGCGCGCAGCCTTCGGCGGCGGCTTTGGCCTTGCGTTTGGCTTCCTTGTCGGTTTCCCAGTTGGCGAGAACCGCGCCCGCGGTTTGGGCGTCGCGGTCGCCGAACACATGCGGGTGCCGTTCGATCATTTTGTCGGCGACCGAACCCGCCACGCCGTCGAGATCGAACAGCCCGGCTTCGCGGCCCATCTGGGCATGGAACACGACCTGAAACAAAACGTCGCCCAATTCTTCCTTGATAGCCTGCGTGTCATTGGACTCGATGGCTTCGACCAGTTCGTAAGTTTCTTCGAGCGTATAAGGCGCCACGCTGGCGAAATTCTGTTCGAGATCCCACGGACATCCACCCTCGGGATTGCGCAGTCGCGCCATCACATCCATCAGGCGGGCGATGTTAGCGGTATTGTTCATGGAGAAACCTTTCCAACAAGGGCATGATCGACGGCGTAAAGCCGGTAGGCAAAATTCTCGGTTCCGGCAACCTGCTTCAGCCAGCGCGGCGCGATGCCGGCCTGAAGCTGGGCCAGGAACATCTGGTCATAAGCAGGTTTATCGGCCTCGAACACATAAGGCGATTTGCATATGGCGACCAGATCGACGCCGTGCCCGGCGGCGACGCCGCGCGCTTTTTCGGGGTCGTGGGTGCCGAAGAAAGCGTAATTATCGACGAATTTGTCTTGCGACGGGTACAGCGCCAGAAAATCGATATGCACATCCGTGTTATAAAGGAACTCCGCCGATTTCCAGTAGGTCACCAGCAAGGATGTTTCGGGCGGATAATGCGCATCGATGAAATCGGCCACAGGTATCGGGTCGCAGGGGTCGAGCGCGAATTGCAACTGCACAGGAAACAAAAGAATTTTGGTCGTGACCGGCTCATTATGCGCGATTGCCGGGAGCAGCAGCATCGGGAAGGGCGCCAGCGCGATAAAGCTCACCACCGCCCACAACCCGCGATAATCGTTGCGCGGCAGGGCTTTCTTGATGCGTTCCCACGCCCATAACAGCCACAGGCAGGCGGTCGTCATGGCGTGGTGATAGTAACGCGAATAAAGCGCGCTCATCCCGGCGGCCAGCGTGGCAAATCCGAAATAGCAGATCAACAAAGCGCGCCGCCTTTTGCCGCGCGCCGTTACGATGGCGTAAATCCCCGCGCTCAGCGCCAGCGCCAGAGGCATGAACAGGCGCAGGAAATCGGGAACATCATTCGCCATTTTATAAATCGGCCGGGCTTCGAGATGTTCGTGGAACGCCATCGCCCGTTCGGCGGGCGACAATCCCGCCGCGCCGCCATTCAGGATGTCGGGGAAGGCTCCGATCAGATCGAGTGCGCCTGCCGCCGCGAAAGCCAGCATCAGCGCCGCGTTCAGCCATCGCCGCTGCGGCGACCGCTGCAAGATTTCATAGGTGACGCGCAGATAGAAAGCGCCGCAGCCGACAAGGGTGGGGCCCAGAACGGAAGGCTCGGCGAAGGATATAAGGAAAAAATGCGTGGGCGGCTGATGCAGCGGAAGCAGGACGAAATTGCCAACCGCGCCGCATAAAGCTCCCGCCGCCCCGCGCAGGGCGATTTGCGGGCGCGCGAAAAGCCACGCCGTTAACGCCAGCAGCGCGAAGGCAATCGCGATCATCGGAAAACCTTCGATGCCGACCATGTTCAACAGGGCTATGGCTACCCCCATCATCAGGACGGGCGCGTTGCTGGCCCCACCCGCCACGATCCGCGCCGTCGCGCCGAACAGCAGCACATCGAGGATGACGTACCAGGCGTGGTGGCTGGCCTGACCGATGAAAAATCCGCTCGATGAAAAAGGCGTCAGGTTGAGGATGGAGGTAAAGATAACGAAAGGCACCGCGAGATTGGCTTTGTCTTTGCCGACCAGGGGCCGCGCGAAGTAGGCCATCGCCCTGAACAGAACCGCGAGTTCAGCCATCGGCACCACTACGGCTGCTACCAGCGCGGCGCTTCTCTGGCTGACGAATTGCTGCGCGACGATAATAACGGCGGCGATGGGGATATCGACGATGCGCGACCAGATGGTGGTGAAGCCTTCAGGCGCGTTGGTACGGGTGATGGTTCTGTCGTACCAGCCGCCCAGCATCCCCTGTGGGTTATTGATCCAGTTCAGCACCTGCATCATCCGCACATGGCTATCGAAATCGAACAGATGGCCGGTGAAAAGGCTGCCTTTCTGCGCCACGGCGCAGCAGGCGGCGACATAGAGCCAGATCGCCCAGGGTAGCCACGGATAAGGCGGGCAGAAAAGTTCACGTGCAAGACGGCGGCAGGCGGCCTTCATTTTACGACCGCATATAGCAGGAAATTGGTTTCGATGGCTGCGGTATCGAGTTGCTGCAGCCACACGGGCGGATGCCCGGCCTGCAGCCGCGCCAGCATCGATTGCGCGTCTTCCGGTTTATGGGGATCGTAAAAAGAGGGGATCGCACACACGGCCACCAGATCGACTTTATGTCGAAGCGCGATGGCGTGCGCCCGCTCGGCATTAGCGGTATCGAAGAAAGCGAAATTGTCGATGAACTTGTCCTGCGAGGGAAAGTTGGAAAGGAAATCGATATGCACATCCGCCTGATACAAGAAATGCGCCGAGTTCCATGACGGGACATCGAGGTTGGTGGTAGGCGGATAATGATCGTCGATATAATTCGCTATCGACAGAGAGTCGCAGGGGTCGGCGGTGACCTGCATGGCGGCGGGGAACAACAGGACATAAGGAACGATCGGCAATTGGTGGTCGATAACGGGCAGGATCAGCATCCAGAGCGGCCCCAGCGCGACAAAAGCCAGCCCCCCATAGAGCAGGCGCTGTTTGCTTTGGCGCACAAATCCTTTGATCCGTTCCCATGCCCATAACAGCCACGGACAGGCTGTTGTCATGGCGTGATGATAATAGCGTGAGAAGATCTCGCTCATGCCGGTGCCGACGGCGGCAAAACCGAGATAACATAAATGCATCGCGCGTTTCCGGCCGCGCGAGCGCGCTACGGCATAGATCGCTGCAGCTAGGGCGATGAGGCTGGGCGCGAGCAGGCCGATAAGTTCAACCGTATCCTGAGCCAGCTTGTATGTCGCCTGAGCTTCGAAATGTTGGGACAGCGCCATTTTACGTTCGGCAGGCGACAATCCCGCCGCCCCGCCATCGAGGGTTTGCGGGAACAGGGTGACCAGCGCGCCCGCGCTGACGAGGGCGACGGCGGCAAGGATAAAGGCGGTTACCGCTTTGCGTGTGCCCCCGCGTGTGAGCACGGCTTGCTCAATGAACAGGAACAGCCCCGCCGCGCCGAGCAAAATCGGCCCGAGAATGGAAGGTTCGGCGAAAGAAGGCGTGAACAAAGTTTCGGGCGGTTGATGCAGCGGCAGCAGCAGGAAGCTGCCGACGGCGCCGGTCATCATCCCCTGCGCGCCGCGCTGGGCGAGACGCGGGCGATTATACCCCCATGCCAGCAGAATGATGAGAGCCTCCACCCCCGCAATAAGCGGGAATCCTTCGATACCGACGGCGGTGAACAAGGCGGTGGTGGCCGCCAGCATCATTTGCGGGGCGCGTTGGCTGCTTCCCATCACAAGCCGCGCCACGGCGCCCATCATCAGGAGATTGAGGATGATGTACCAGCTATGATGGCTGGCTTCGCCGATATAAAAACCGCTGACCGAAAAATATTTGAAATTGAGCAGCGAGGTGAAAATCAGGAACAGGATAATCAGCCGCGCTTTATTCTTGCCGACCAGAGGCCGCGCGAAATAAGGCGCGGCCTGAAACAGAATGATGATTTCGATGACCGGCACGATCGTCGCGGCAATCAGCGCAGCGGTTTTCTGGCTGACGAATTGCTGGGCGAGGATAATGACGGCGGCGATGGGGATATCGACGAGGCGCGACCAGATGGTGGTGAATCCTTCGGGTGCGTTGGTGCGGGTGATGGTTCTGTCGTACCAGCCGCCCAGCATGCCATGCGGATTATTGATCCAGTCCAGCACCTGCACCATGCGCACCTGATCGTCGTAGCCGAGCAGATGGCCGGTGACGACCCCGCCGCCGGGCAGGAGAAAAACGCTCAGCAGCACATAGAACAGAACCAGCCACGGCAATCCGCGATAAGGCGGCGTCAATGCCGATGACCAGAAATTGTTCATTGTTTTTGTACCCAGGCGGGATGCAGATTGGGATTCTCTTCCGCCATGCTTATCATGCAAAGATTATGGCCGCCACAAGGCGGTTGCCCGGAAGCCTGCACGCAGGGCGAACAGATAAAGGGGCGATAGCGGGCTTCTTCGCGCAGGCCATCGATGGGGCGCAAACGCTGGCTTGGCATCGTCGGCCCCCAGAAAGAACGGTTAGGCACGCCAAGCGCCCGCGTCATATGCAGCAGGCCGGAATCCACCGCCCATATTTCGTCGCATGCCGCTAGCATCGCCGCCGACTGGGCGAGGCTGTAACTGCCGCTGATATCGATAATCTCGCAGGCAGGCAAAGCAGGGCGCAGGGCGTCCGCCAGTATTTGCGCCGCCGCGCGGTTGTCCTTCGACCCGAAGATATAAAGCCGGGCCGGAATTTCTTTTTCCTTTTTCAGCAGGGCGGCCCATGTCGCGGCCGGCATCATGCGTTCGGGCGCGAAGTCGGAGGTAAAGGCGACGATGCCCAGCGTTCGCCCGGGCAGTTTACCGGCGGGCGGCGGCGGCAGATGGGAAAGAAGCGGGGCGCGGCAATCCCCGGCTGCGGCCAGCGGCGCGTTCAGCGTCGCGGCTATCTGATCGTAATAAATGTAAATCGGCGCGGCGGGATTGATCGGCAGCGCCGAGGTATAAGCCGCCGCCCGCATCGGCATTTCGGGCCGCACCAGCCCGATGCGTTGGCGCGCGGCGGACAGCATGGTGAAAACGCCCGCCAGCAGACTGTTGGGTTCGAGATCGATGCAGAGCGAGGCGCGGAACGCTCTGTGTAACGCCCGCCATCCGCTGGCGATCAGGCAGGCCAGCGAGGAATCGTCGATCAGCAGCAGCCGGTCGAAGATGCCGGTGAGTTCGGCGTATATCCGCGCCTCGCGCGCGCAAACCAGAATGAATTCGGCTTCCGGATGTTTGCGGCGCAGGCCCAGCAGCATCGGCAGGGCGATGATGAGGCTGCCGCCGCCCTTGAGCTTGAGAAAGACGTAACGCGGCCGCGCCTCATGCCGGCGCGGCAGCAGCGCAACGAGCCGCATCGGCAGAGCCAGCAGATAGAGGAAGAACGCCCCCAGCCAACGATCGAGGCTGCGTAAGAGCGCGAAGGACATGATATCAGGCGGCTGTGGTTTTGACGCGCGGTTCGGCCTTGGTCAGCGCCAGCGGCAGGCGGAAATGCACGCTTTCCTCGACGCCGGGCAGAACCGAAACTTCGACCGGCTCGATCTGGCGCAACCGTTCGATCAGTTCCTGCACGAGATCTTCGGGGGCCGACGCACCGGCAGTAATGCCGACGCGCTTTTTGCCGACCAGCCATTCGGGTTTCAGATGCGACGCGTCTTCGATGAGGTACGAAGGAACACCGACTTCTTCCGAACGTTCGCGCAGGCGGTTCGAATTCGAGCTGTTATGTGCGCCGATAACAAGAACAACATCGACATGCTTGGCAAGTTCGCGCACCGCGACCTGACGGTTCTGCGTCGCATAGCAGATATCCTTGGTGGCGGGGCCGACGATGTTGGGGAAGCGGGCCTTGAGTGCGTCGATCACCATCTTGGTATCGTCAACGCTCAATGTGGTTTGTGTGATGTAAGCCAGCATGTCGGGATTATTGACTTTAAGCTTGGCGACATCCGGCACTTCGGAAACCAGATGCACGATGCCGGGGATGCGGCCAAGGGTGCCTTCGATTTCGGGATGGCCTTCATGCCCGATCAGGATGATCTCGCGGCCCTGCTTGGCGTAACGCTGGCCTTCGGTATGGACTTTTGAGACAAGCGGGCAGGTGGCGTCGATGACCTGCAACCCGCGATCGATCGCGTGTTTTTCGACTTTTTCGGCGACGCCATGCGCGCTGAAAATCGCCACGGCGCCTTCGGGAACTTCGTCGGTTTCTTCGACGAATTTCACGCCCTTGGCGACCAGACGCTGCACCACATGCGGGTTATGGACAATTTCGTGGCGCACGTAAATCGGCGCGCCGAATTTTTCCAGAGCCATTTCCACGATTTCGATGGCGCGTTCGACACCGGCGCAGAAACCGCGGGGCTGGGCGAGAATGACTTGCATAGAAGACTGCTTTCGTTTGGTTGCGCCGCGAATGTAAAAGATTGCAGCGCAGCCTGTAAAGGCAAAAACGCCCAACTTAAAAACCCACGCCGTTTTGGGATTCTTTTTTCAAACCAAGGAGATAGTCGCAGGCCCGATTCTGATTCGCGGCTTGCTTTGGCGAAGCGGAAAGAGCAAAATGAGCGTTTCCAATCCTCGTCACGGAAACGGTATGTTCGCCGCCCTCATTTGGCTGCGGGCAGGGGCGAAGAGTAGGCTCAAAAATTGTGGCGAAAGTAAGAAACTAAATAAAAAGCAATAATATTACGCGTTGCATACCCCGAGATTTTGGAAGGAGAATCAAAGTCGCTACATGCTTAAGTGCCATCTGTTTCGGTTTGTTGTCGATGGTGACAAAAACGCGATATGTGGTATTATGCCTCTCGTTCTTCCCCACATCTAGTGGGTATCCCCGGTTTTCACAACCAATGAATAAAAGGGTTACCCACAACTGTTGATAAGTCGTCCCTAACTGTCTGTCCGATCTCCCCATTATCCGCTTTTGGAGCCCGCTATGTTTAATCTGATCCAAGTCGAGCATGGTCAAAAAGTGGCTGTGGATTACAGCCGCGACGCCAAATTGACGCGCTTTGGCAATGCCACCTTGGAAGACCGCTATCTGCTCCCCGGCGAAACGGCGCAGGACATGTTCGCGCGCGTGGCTTCGACCTATGCCGACGACGCCGATCACGCCCAGCGCCTCTATGAGTATATCAGCAATCTGTGGTTTATGCCTGCCACCCCCATTCTCAGCAATGGCGGGGCAAACAGGGGCCTGCCGATTTCCTGCTTCCTCAATGAATGCAGCGACAGCCTTGACGGCATCGTGAACCTCTGGAACGAAAATGTCTGGCTGGCCGCACTCGGCGGCGGCATCGGCTCTTACTGGGGCAATCTGCGTTCGATCGGCGAGCCGGTCGGCCGCAACGGCAAAACCTCGGGTATCGTGCCTTTCATCCGCGTGCAGGACAGTTTGACGCTGGCGATCTCGCAAGGGTCGCTGCGGCGCGGGTCGGCGGCCTGCTATCTGCCGGTCTGGCATCCGGAAATCGAAGAATTCATCGAAATGCGGCGTCCTACCGGCGGCGATGCCAACCGCAAGGCGCTCAATCTGCATCACGGCGTGGTTATCACCGATGCGTTCATGCGTGCGGTCGAAAATGACGAAGAATGGGCGCTGAAATCGCCGAAGGATGAGACTGTCATCACCCGCGTCAATGCCCGTTCTTTGTGGATCCGCCTTCTGACCGCCCGCATCGAAACCGGCGAACCCTACCTGTTGTTCATCGACAATGTGAACCGCCATATCCCGGAACATCACAAAATGGCCGGGCTCGAAGTCAAGATGTCGAATTTGTGCAGCGAAATCACGCTGCCGACCGGCAAGGATAAAGACGGCAAGCAACGCACGGCGGTGTGCTGCCTGTCCTCGCTCAATCTTGAGAAATTCCTGGAATGGGAAAATCATCCGACCTTCATCGAAGATTGCCTGCGCTTCCTCGACAATATTTTGCAGGATTTCATCGAACGCGCTCCCGACCATATGAGCCGCGCCAAATATTCCGCCGCGCGCGAACGCTCGGTCGGTCTCGGCGTCATGGGCATGCATTCTTTCTTCCAGAGCCAGAATGTGCCGATCGAAAGCGTGATGGCCAAGGTCTGGAACAAGCGCATGTTCCGCCACATCAAGGCGCAGGCCGACGAAGCCTCGGTCAAGCTCGCCCACGAACGCGGCGCGTGCCCCGATGCCGCCGATTACGGCATCATGGAACGCTTCTCGAACAAGATTGCGATTGCGCCGACGGCGTCGATCTCGATCATCTGCGGCGGCGCTTCGCCCGGTATCGAACCGACCACGGCGAATTCGTATCTGCACAAGACTTTGTCGGGCAGCTTTGCCGTGCGCAACGAATATCTCGCCAAGGTTCTCGAGAAATACGGCAAGAATGACGAGGACACGTGGAGCGATATCACCCAGCATGAAGGCTCGGTGCAGCATCTCGATTTCCTCGACGAACATGAAAAAATGGTGTTCAAGACCGCGTTCGAACTCGACCAACGCTGGCTGATCGAACTCGCCGCCGACCGCGCGCCCTTTATCTGTCAGGCGCAGAGTTTGAACATCTTCCTGCCCGCCAATGTGCATAAGAAGGATTTGCACATGATCCATTTCACGGCGTGGAAGCGTGGGGTCAAGAGCCTCTATTACTGCCGCTCGAAATCGATGCAGCGCGCGGAGTCGGCTCACGGCGCCGCTGCGGCTCCGTCGCAGGCGATGCCCGCCAACGCCAACGAGGATAAAGTGGTTACGACCGCCGCCCCCATTGTCGAGGACGAAGCCAACAAATATGAGGAATGCCTGTCCTGCCAGTAAGCAGGGTAGGGCGGAGGGTGGCATGAATTTCACGCGCGAACCGAAAATTGCCGCCCCCATCATCCATGCTATCGAGGATGCGGTTCTGTTCGGCAATATCAAGGAAATCGCCGGTATCCTCGATATGGTGCGCGAGGATTCGACGTTTCCTGAAAACCTCCGCAATGCGCTCGAATCCCTGATGTATTTTCGTATCGCCTATGGCAAGGGCGGCGCTCAGGAACCGGTCACCGAGGAAGATAGACAAGCCAAGCTGCGCATGGAATCTTCATGGGGCAAAGAAATTATCGATATGATCGGGCATTATCCTGATATGAGCGAGGTCAATTATGCGTGAGGCTATGAGCAGGAAAATGATATGAGCGACGCCATAGAAATTAAACGCGCTTCATTCTGGCGCGAGGCGTGGGGGGAAATAAAATCTTCCGTCAAAGCACAGATGGTATGGCTTGTTGGTTATGCGGTATTGATGATCGGGGCGATTTTGATCGGCACATGGGGCGTCGATCTTAATGCCGCTGTGGCAGATAAAGGTTTCTTCCAGCAGCACCCTCAGGCCCTAAGCCAGATTTTGATCGGTCAAACCGTCAGGATGCTCTTATCGATCTTATCCGGTTATTTCTTTGCCGTTCTTTACCTGCGCAGCGTCAAAAAAAGCAACCCGCCCGTTTTGGGATTTGAAGGTTTCTTTTATTGGCTGGGGCAAAGTTGCATCGTCTTTTTCCTTGGCGTTATTTTTATCGCGGCTCTTGCGGCGCTTATTATGCTTGCGTGGACCATCTTGCCGAAAGATGGGATGGGCATGACCCTGAAGGGGCTGGCGGTGGCCGCGGGAGTGGTGGCTTTGTATTGGCTTGTTCTTCGCTTTAGTCTGCTTGCGCCGGCGGCAGTGTTGCATCACGCGCCTGCATGGAAGAATTGCTGGGCGATTACGGAAGGCAAGTGCTACCGTATTTTGGGCGGGTTGCTGATGATCATGCTTATTCTCGCGGGAATTTTTTTATTGCCGGCGGTTATTTCTGTTGTTTTAAAAATGCAGTTTGGCGCTTCGAGTCCGGTAACGACCTTATTCCGGGCTTTTTATATGGGAATTGCCACTAGCTTCGTTTCTTACGCGTTTATGGTCTATTTTTGCACCGTATATCGCATTTTGTTGCACGAAAAACAAAATGCTTCCAGTATCGTCACGCCGTAAAATCAGGAGAATATAAATGTCCGGACTTCTTACCCCCAATCCCGTTTACAAGCCGTTCCGCTATCCATGGGCGTATGAATGCTGGCAGAAGCAGCAGCAACTGCATTGGCTACCCGAAGAAGTGCCGATGGCCGACGACATCAAGGACTGGCGGCATAAACTCACGGCGTCCGAGCAAAATCTGCTCACGCACATCTTCCGGTTTTTCACGCAGGCCGACGTCGAAGTGAACAACTGCTACATGAAGAAATATGCCGGCGTGTTCCAGCCGACCGAGATTCAGATGATGCTGGCGGCTTTCTCGAATATGGAAACCATCCATATCGCGGCTTATTCGCATCTGCTCGATACACTCGGCATGCCCGAAGTCGAATATTCGGCCTTTTTGCGTTACAAGGAAATGAAGGCCAAGTATGATTATCTACAGGCCTTTAATTGTAGCAGTCCGGTCGAAACCGCGCGCACGCTTGCCGTGTTCGGCGCTTTCACCGAAGGGCTGCAACTGTTTGCGTCTTTCGCCATGCTGATGAATTTCCCGCGCTTCAACAAGATGAAGGGCATGGGGCAGATCGTCACCTGGTCGGTGCGCGACGAGACTTTGCATACTTTGTCGATCATTCGTCTGTTCCGTACCTTTATCGACGAGAACAAATTTATCTGGACGGATAGTTTCCAGCGCGAATTGTATCTCGCCTGCGACACCATCGTCGATCACGAAGACGCCTTCATCGATCTGGCGTTCGAGTTGGGTGGTATTGAGGGTTTGACCGCCGACGAAGTGAAATCCTATATCCGCTACATCGCCGACCGCCGTTTGACGCAGCTTGGGATGCAGCCGATTTACAAGGTCGCGAAGAACCCGCTGCCCTGGATGGATGAAATGATGAATGCCGCTGAACATGCCAACTTCTTCGAAGCGCGCGCGACCGAATATAGCCGCGCCGCGACGCAGGGCACATGGGAAGAGGCGTTTGCGACGATGATCGAAGCGGCGTAAGGAAGAATGAGAGAGAAGAAGGGGCTGGGGGGTAACCGGCAAAAACTGTTCTCCTCTTAATCTCCAGCCCCTTCTTCCTCCTCGCTCTTCCTCTCTCTGACCCTTTTCCAAAGGAGAAACAAATGTCCACCCTCAAAGGCAAATCGGCTATCGTCACCGGCTCGACCAGCGGTATCGGCCTCGGCATCGCCAAGGCTCTGGCGGGGCAGGGCGTCAATATCATGCTCAACGGTTTCGGCGATGCCGGCGAGATTGAAAACATCCGCAAGGAAATCACCGCCATGGGCGTGGGCGCGGTGTACTCCGCCGCCAATATGGAAAAGCCCGATGAAATCCGCGCCATGGCCGCCGATGCCGCCAAAGCCTTTGGCCGCGTCGATATTCTGGTGCCGAATGCGGGCGTGCAGTTTGTTTCGCCGATTGAGGATTTCCCCGAAGAAAAATTCGAATCCATCATCCGCATCGATCTGATGAGCGGCTGGTACGCCTCCAAAGCCGTGTTCAAGGGCATGAAAGACGCCAAATGGGGTCGCATCGTCAGCATCGTTTCGGCGCACGGCCTCGTCGCCTCGCCCTTCAAGTCGGCCTATGTTTCGGCCAAGCACGGTATGCTCGGCATGATGAAAACGCTGGCGCTCGAAGGGGCCACCTTCGGCGTGACCGCCAATGCCATTTGCCCCGGCTATGTGCATACGCCTCTGGTCGATAAGCAAATTCCCGACACGATGAAGGCCCGCAACATGACCCGCGATCAAGTCATCAACGACGTCATTCTGGCGGCGCAGCCGACCAAGCAGTTCGTCACCGTTGAACAGGTCGCTTCGTTGGTGCTGTATCTGTGCTCGGACAACGCGGCGCAGATCAACGGCGCGGCGCTCAGCATCGATGGCGGCTGGACGGCACAGTGACCAGAGCACTTTTCAAGCAGGAGGAATCGTCATGCTCGCGAAGGCGAGCATCCCATTTTTTCTTAAGCCGACGAAATAAACAAATGGGATTTCCGCCTACGCGGAAATGACGCGAGCGCCGTTAGTTTGATGCTAAACGCGGTGCAGTTTCCCGCCGGGCATCGGGCGCGGGACGCCTGTCGTCAGCGGCAAACTGAGCGGCTCACCCAGCACCGAACGCACCGCGAGATAGGCGAAGGCTTCGGCTTCGAGGCCGTCGCCGCTCCAGCCCAGTTCATCGACCGAACGCACCGAAAGGGCGGTCACATCGGCGATCCAGCGCATCAATGTCGTGTTGTGCCGCCCGCCGCCCGCGACATAAATCACTTCGGGCATTTGCGGCAGGAATGGCAGAGCCGCCGCCACGCCGCGCGCGGTAATCATCGTCAAAGTCGCGGCGCCGTCGGCGGCGTTCAGATGTTCGGGGACATATTTGCGGAACTGATCTCGGTCGAGCGATTTCGGCGGCTGCCTCGTAAAAAATTCGCGCATCATCGCGAATTCGACCGCCGCGCTGTCGATTGTACCCGCAGCAGCCAGTAAACCATTTTCGTCGAAAGGCTGGCCGGTATGGCGCAAGACCCAGTCATCGAGCAGGGCGTTGCCGGGGCCGACATCGAAAGCCAGAATCTCATCGTCTCCGTCGCCCCCAATCCATGTCACGTTGGAAACGCCGCCGATATTGAGAATGAGCGCGGGCTTGGCCATGCCGGTGACAAGGGCGCGGTGATATAACGGCACCAGAGGCGCGCCGTTGCCGCCCGCGCGCACATCGGCGCTGCGGAAATCATTGACGGTCGGCACGCCGGTAAGCGTGGCCAGCAACGCGCCGTCGCCGATCTGCACCGTCATCCGTTCGGCGGGATTGTGGAACAAAGTCTGGCCGTGAAAGCCGATGAAATCCGGCGTGACGGCAATCTCGCGCATTAAGGCCAGGGCGATTTCGGCATGCATCACGGTTAATTCCCGCTCGAACGCTGCCACGCCGGCGTCCTGCCGCCCGTTGGCGTTGCCGAGATGCGCCCGCAAATTGTCGCGAAAAGCCGTGTCATAGGGCCGCCCGGCAAAGCCCAGAGGCCGCACATGGCTGTACCCGTCGGTTTCGATCATGGCGGCGTCGATGCCGTCGATCGAGGTGCCGCTCATCAATCCCAGCGCGCGGTAAAGTTTGGGCTTCATATAACGCTTTGGCTTGGTTAGATTATCCGGACATTCTATCAGAACCCGGTAAAGGCTTCCAGCTATGTCCCCCTATAAATCAGACTTTTTGCGCGTTTTGCACGAACGCGGCCATGTCCATCAATGCACGGATATGGGGGCGCTCGACGCCAGGGCCGCGGCCGGGCCGATCACCGCCTATATCGGCTATGACGCGACGGCCGACAGTTTGCATGTCGGCAACCTCGCCACCATCATGATGCTGCACCGGCTACAGCAGACGGGGCATCGCCCCATCGTCCTGATGGGCGGCGGCACCACCAAGGTCGGCGATCCTTCGGGCAAGGACGAAACCCGCCAACTGATGACCGACGAGAAAATCGCCGCCAATATCGCCAGCATCAAAAGCATCTTCGGCAATTTCCTGAAATTCGGCGCTGGAAAAACCGATGGGGTGATGACCAACAATGCCGACTGGCTTGACGGGCTCGGCTATATCCCGTTCCTGCGCGAAGTCGGCACGCATTTCACCATCAACCGCATGCTGTCCTTCGACTCGGTCAAATTGCGGCTGGAGCGCGAGCAGCCTCTGACCTTCCTCGAATTCAATTACATGATCATGCAGGGCTACGATTTCGTCGAGCTGCATAAACGCAACAGCTGCATCCTGCAAATGGGCGGCTCCGATCAATGGGGCAATATCGTCAACGGCGTCGAACTGGGGCGGCGCATGCATAATTACGAATTGTTCGGCCTTACTACGCCGCTCATCACCACCGCTTCGGGTGCGAAAATGGGCAAGACGGCTTCTGGCGCGGTGTGGCTCAAGAAAGAACGTTTGTCGCCTTACGATTACTGGCAATTCTGGCGCAATACCGAGGATGCCGATGTCGGGCGTTTCCTGAAATTATTCACCGACATGCCTTTGGACGAAATCGCACGCCTTGAAAAACTGAAAGACGCCGAAATCAACGAGGCCAAAAAAATTCTCGCGTTCGAGGCGGTCAAACTGGCGCATGGCGAGGAAGCAGCCAGAACCGCCGCCGATACCGCCAAAGCCACCTTCGAAGGCGGCGGGGCAGGCGAGGGCCTGCCGACTTACGAATTCCCGCGCGGCACCACGCCCCTTATCATCGATGTGGTGGTTACGCTCGGCCTCGCGGCGTCGCGCGGCGAAGCCAAACGTTTGATCGAGCAGGGCGGTCTGCGCCTCAATGATGCGGCGGTGACTTCATTGACCGCGACTATTGGAGCAGGGGATATCGGCGGCGACAACCTCGCCCGCCTCAGCGCGGGCAAGAAGCGGCATGCCCTTGTCAAAGCCATATAAAAGGAAAGGGCGGAAACCGAAGTTTCCGCCCTCTCTTGTCCTAACCAATAAGGCTTAGTTAAAGCTGAAAGTCAGACCAACAGTTGCTCCGGCAAGCGCGCCGAGGCCGGCCGCTTTGCCGCAATCCGGACGAACCGCGACGCTGTAAGGCGTGCCGTCGCCGGTGATGGTGTGACCACCCGGATTGAACGCGACATCGTTCGAAATGGTCGTGCTGGTCTGGCCGCCGTCGGCGAAACAGGCAACCGCGCCGCCGATAGCGCCGGCACCCATGCCGAGGCCGATCTTGGTGACGACCTTTTCCACCGGGGTCATTCTGTCATAGGCGCCGCTGTTGAGCAGAAGCGTATCGCCGACGACTTCGAAGCCCGCGCCGGCAAGACCGCCGAACACGCCGCCCTTGAGGGTGCGGATGTTGAAATAATCGTACGAAGTGTTCTGGAAGCTGAAACCATCGGTGCTGCAACCGCAGCCGTAACTGACCGAGGTGCCGACCTGATTGGTGATCGAGTTGGCGTTGGTCAGTTCATAGGTCAGGCCGCCGGCGGCGCCCGCCGCGAAGCCGACAAAAGCGTCGCTGAGATCGATCGAATAATCGGGCGAGGCAGGCTGCGTCGGCAGGTGATAGGGCATCGGAAGATCGGCGGCCATGACGGCCGGTAGGGATCATCATGGCCGCGGTAGCGGCACCGAAAGCGGTTTTCTTGATGGCGTTCATATTTCTTCTCCAAATAAGGTTAAAGAATAATGCGCCACCGTGGCGCTTTGGTTCAAATAAGCTGACGTACCCTATATGTTTGGGCGCAACCAATTCAACATGCTTTTTAGTTTCAACGCCTTTCTTAACCATGCAATTAGAAAACGACAGGGAATTCAAGGCACAAAAAAACGGCCGGCAGATGATGCTGCCGGCCGCTGAGTTTGGGCTGTTCGCCCGTTTCGTCGATTACGCGAACTTGAAAGCGTTGACCGGGCGCTTGTGAACGAAGCTGGTGTCCACGGGGCCTGCATCGGCCGACTTCCAGCCGCCCATTTTGCTATTTCCCTTGTTGTGGTCGCCGTCCATGCCGTTATGACCTTTGTTGTCCCAGCCCGAATGCTGGTTGTTGTCGTTTCCGGGCACGCAGCCGCAATGAGGGGGCTTCGTGGCGGGGGGCTGATTGTCACCGCCGGGCGTAGTCGTGACAATGGGCGTATCCGTATTGATCTTCGTATACTCAATCGGCGCTCTGGCACAGAGGGCGATCTGCGCCTTGGTCAGAAGGCTGAGCAGCTTGTCATGCATCGTGTAGAGGTGGCCATTCACCTTGACCACAACCTTGTTCAACAGGCTGGGATTTTTTCCGATTTCACATTGATCGAAAGCATCCTTCTGAAGGGCGCGCTTATCGGGAACCGGTGCGTAGTTGAATTGACGGGTCTGCGTGGCGCCCTCACCAGAGTGGATCGTACCGGGGGTGCCCGGGATGATCTTGGTTTCAACGATCCAGCAGCCGCAGCTTATCTGAACCTTGACCTTGATCACGGTCGGCGGCGTGCCGCCGAAAGTAGTGGTGAGGCCGTTGCCCAGTTCAAGAGTGTTGAAGCTCTTGGCGTGTTCAGAGCAGTTATCCCATCGGGCGTCGTTCACAGCAGAGACGCGCACGCGATAAGCAGGCTTCAAGCCATGAACATCGGCGTGATCTTTTTTCAGGGTGCAATATTCAAAGTTTTTCTTGCCGTTCCAGTCGGTCGCCTGAAAGGACTGGATAGGGGCCATCGGCGTGACCGAGGCTTGCGGGATGAAAAGATCGGCGGCATGCGAGACGCCACTACCAGCCACAACGAACAAAGCGGCCGCGCCCACTTGTTTGGCTAATTTGCCGGGATTGAAATACGACATGACAAAATCCTTTGGTTCAAATTTAAAACCCGCAGCCGCTAATTCGGCCTCTGGTAATGCTGGCGCACCATAGCGACGATGATCTCGCGCATTCAACTTCTTTTTTACTTTCAGGCTATTTAGTCGGGGAAGGGTTAACGCTCTTGGTTAATGGTGGGGCGGATTTTTGTTTTTACAAAGACTTATGCAAAAGCCTGCCCCAGCCCTATGAGTCGCATAAGATATATTATGTTAAATGACGGGCGGACGAAAGGGGGCCTAAGGACGGCATGCTTATTTCTTCTCGTTCGCGTTGCCATAGTAATGCTCATACCCGCCGCGCAAATCTTTCACGACCGCCAGCGGCACGCCCAGCCTTTTCACCGTGATGATGGTTTTGCCGGGCCGCATGTCCTGACACATCCATCGTGTGGTCGAGAGAAAAAATTCCGCCGGTTCGTTGGCGACCACCGGTTCGTAATCCGGCGGCATATAGATCATCGCCGAATCCCATGGGCCGCAGATGGCGATCTTGTAAATCTTGCCGGGCGGCACGCCGCCGTCGCGCGCGACGAAAGCCTGAATAGCTTCGGCGGCTTCCTTGAAGGACGAGCCCCAGTAATCGGACTCATAGCGCCCATAGGCGCCGCGCACGCCGCCCGCAAATTGATTGACGAAGATATATTCATACGGATGCAGCCGCGCCATGATGATGATCTGCCCGGCGATGAACAGCGCGAACGCCACCGTCAGCCCGATATAGATGACGCGCCGCGCTGCATGGGTATGGAATTGCCCGGCGCACCAGATAAAGAGAGTCCGCGCCGCCAGCGCCGCCACGATACAGGCGATCGGCACCGCGAACAGGAAGTGCCGCACGGTGTCGTACAGCGCCGGGTGCCGCAGCATGGCATAGAGAATGGGAAATCCGGCCATCAGCAGCATCGCCACGAAGCCCTGTTTCTGCGGCCGCGTCATATGCCGCCAGATCCATGGCGTGAACACGACGCTGGCCGCGAGCAGGAACAAAAGCAGTTCGGGCAACTGAATCCCGAAATAAAGCGGCACATAATACCACGGCAATTGCGTGGACATATAAGTGGTGCCGTCGAGCATGACCTCGACCACCTGCGGGAAATTGCTGAATTCGCCAAGCGCGCGCAGAGGGTTTGTCACCGGATGCTGCTGCGCCCACGGCCAACAGATCAGCATCACCGCATAGGCGATAGCACCCACCGGCAGGACAATTTTCCATGCGCGGCGAAGGATATCCGCGCCCACATTCCGCCATGTCGCCGCATCGCGGTTTTTGAGCAGGGGCAGCAGGGCTTCGATACCCATGGGCGCCAGCCAGAACGCGAAAATCATCGCGCCCCCTACCCGCACGCCCAAGGTCAGACCGAGAACCACGCCGAGTTTCGCAAGCACGCGCCTGTCGGGCTTGGCATAGCTGCGTGCCATAAAATAAAGCGTCCAGATGATGCCCGCTGCGAAGGGAATGTCTTTCGGATTATTGAACATATGGCCGTAGTAACTGGGCGTCGCCGCGCACAGCACCAAGGCCGTGAGGCCGACCGCGCCCCCGCCCAGCAAACGCCCCAGCCTCCAGACGCCCCATAATCCCAAGAGGCCGAACAGCGCGTTGACGAGATGCCGCGTGTCGTAAACCCGGAACGGCGTATAATGATCGATGACCGAGGCGAGGCCGTCGAACATCCCGCCATAGAGATAGAGATTGAATATTTCCGCGTAACGCTGATCCTTGAATCCCGAAGCGTAGTAATCGACAACCGCCTGCCCATACTGGCTTTGCAACTCCTCGTCCCATGTGATGCCGTAATCGAGGAAGGTGCAAAGAACCAGAGCCAGCAAAATCCCCATCACGCCCCACGCGGCGTAACGATAGGTTTTCTGGTTGGCCATCAGCATGAGAGGATCATTCCATCGTAAGCGGGCTCGACGCCCGGCGGAAGTTTGGCGGCAAGGCTCGCATAATCCAGCGTTTGATTCATATGCGTCAATATGGCGCGCTCCGGCCTGAGCCGCGCGATCCATTCCAGCGTTTGCGCCAGATGCGAGTGGGTTGGGTGCGGTTCTTCGCGCAGGGCATCGACCACCCAGACCTTAACGCCAGCCAGCGTGGCGAAAGCTTGCTCATCAAGCGCGCTGACATCGGTGGAATAGGCGAAATCGCCGAAACGGAATCCCATCGAAGTGATTTTGCCATGCGCCTGTGCAAAGGGCGTGACCGCGATATCGCCGACGGTGAAAGGTCCGGTGATTTCATGCGTCGTGACGACCGGTTTGTAATAACCGCCGCCTGCTCCGTGGAAAATATAGGCAAAGCGCGTTTCCAGCCCCAGCAGGACTTCGGGCGTGGCGTAAACCGGCGTCGGTTTCTGCGTCAGCCAGTTGACGCTGCGCAATTCGTCAATGCCGTGGCAATGATCGGCGTGATCGTGTGTGTAGAGAACCGCGTCGAGTTTCTTCAGCCCGCAGTCGAGAAGCTGCTGGCGCATATCGGGCGAGGTATCGACGATAAGCTTGGTATCGCCCTCCTCGACCAGCACCGAAACGCGGCTGCGCCGGTTGCGCGGATTGCCGGGATCGCAAGCGCCCCAGTCGCCGCCGATCAGGGGCACGCCGCTCGCCGAGCCGCAGCCGAGAATGGTCACTTTCATGGCAGCGCCGTCACATGAGTGAAGAGGCGGAAGAAATTTGCCGTGGTCCGCGCCGCGATTTCGTCGAAACTCACGCCCTTAACGTCGGCAAGAATTTCGGCGGTGCGCGCGACATAGGCCGGTTCGCACGGCTTGCCGCGATAGGGTTCGGGCGCGAGATAGGGCGAGTCCGTTTCCACTAGCAGCCTGTCCATCGGCACATCGCGGGTGATATCGCGCAGTTCCTGCGATTTTTTGAATGTCAGGATGCCGGACAGCGAAACATACAAACCGATTTCCAGCCCCTGCTCCGCCAGTACGCGCTTGGAGCTGAAACAATGCAGGACGCCTGGCACCGGCCCCTCTTCTTTCAGGATGCGGATGGTGTCCTCTTCGGCCTCGCGGCTATGGATGATAAGTGGCAGGCCGGTCTGCTGCGCCGCGCGGATATGGCGGCGGAAACTCTCTATCTGAATTTCGCGGGGCGCCTTGTCGTAATAGAAATCGAGGCCGGTTTCGCCGATGCCCACGACTTTGGGCTGCTTGGTGAAGGCGATAATTTCTTCGGTGGAAACCTGTTCGCCCTCTTCATGCGCATGGCTGGGATGGATGCCGAAACTGCAGAACACATCGGGAAGGGATGCCGCCGTCGTCTGTACCGAGGCGAATTCGCGTTTGGTCGTGCCGATATTAATCATCCGCACAACGCCGGCCGCACGGGCGCGCGCCACGACCGCGTCGCGGTCGGCGAGCTGCGGGAAATCGAGGTGGCAATGGCTGTCGACGAGAACGGGCACGATTTTCCAAACTATTGGCCTCTATCTATAAAGCGGGCTATAGAGAGGAAAATCAAGGGAGAAAGAGTAAGTGAAACCCATTCACATCATCGGCGGCGGCCTTGCGGGCAGCGAAGCGGCGTGGCAAATCGCGACGGCTGGCGTGCCGGTTGTTTTGCATGAAATGCGCCCGGTCAAGGGCACGGATGCGCACCAGACAGATTCTTTGGCCGAACTGGTATGCTCGAATTCGTTCCGTTCCGATGACAGCGAATATAATGCCGTCGGGTTGCTGCATGATGAAATGCGGCGATGCGGGTCGCTAATCATGCGTGCGGCGGATGCGCATCAGGTTCCGGCTGGCGGCGCTTTGGCGGTTGACCGGCACGGGTTTTCGGCGGCGGTGACGACGGCATTGGAAGCACATCCTTTGGTGACGCTTGCGCGCGAGGAAGTCCCTGCCCTGCCCTCGGTTGAGGAAATGGATTCGGTGATTATCGCGACCGGGCCTTTGACGTCGGGCTCATTGGCGGAGTCCATTCGTGCGGCGACGGGTATGGAGTCTCTGGCTTTCTTTGATGCGATTGCGCCGATTGTGCATAAAGACAGCATCGATATGTCGAAGGCGTGGATGCAATCGCGTTACGACAAAACCGGGCCGGGCGGGACGGGTTCCGATTACATCAATTGTGCGATGGACAAAGACCAATATGAAAATTTCGTGCGCGAGTTGATTGCCGCGCCGAAAACGGATTTCAAGGAATGGGAAAAGAACACGCCTTATTTCGACGGGTGTTTACCGATTGAAGTGATGGCCGAGCGTGGTATCGATACGTTGCGTTACGGCCCGATGAAGCCGGTCGGCTTGACCAATCCGCATACCGCACCGGGGCCGGATGCCGACGGAAAGAAAGTTTTTGCCCGCTCTTATGCCATTGTTCAGTTGCGGCAGGATAATGCACTCGGCACTTTGTATAATCTGGTCGGTTTCCAGACCAAGATGAAATATGCCGATCAGATGCGGGTTCTGCGAATGATACCGGGGCTGGAAAATGCCGAATTTGCGCGGCTCGGCGGGCTGCATCGCAATACATTCTTGAACAGCCCCAAATTGCTCGATAACGAATTGCGCCTGAAATCACGCCCGCATATCCGCTTCGCGGGACAAGTCACCGGCGTCGAAGGTTATATCGAATCCGCCGCGATGGGCCTGATGGCAGGATTATTCGCGGCGGCGCAACGTAAAGGCGTCACACGCGCCCAGCCGCCGCGTACCACGGCATTGGGTGGCTTGCTCACCCACATCACAGGCGAGGCCAACGCCGAAACATTCCAGCCGATGAATATCAATTTTGGTTTGCTGCCGCCCATCGAGCAAGGGCACGGGCGCGACCGCAAGATGCTTTACACGCAACGCGCCAAAAAAGATTTCGGCGAGTGGCTGTCGTAAAGCCTATCAAGGCGAGCTGTCATTCCGCAAAATTTTCTCTTCGCCCTTACCCGCGATAGCGGGGAAGGCGAAAGAAAATTTGTGCGGAATCCAGTTCACCTATCCGCGACCACCGTTCTTGCGGGTAAGCCAACTGGATTCCGGACAAACTTTCTTTCGTCCGCACTCGCTGCGCTCGGCGAACGAAGAGAAAGTTTTCCGGAATGACGGCTCTGGTTGTATGGAATATCTTTAAATCCCCTCGGGCGCGCGGCCTTCTTCATCGGGCGTCAGCGACGAGCGCCGTCCGCGCACTTCATCGAGGATGCCTTCGACGCCGTCGAGTTCGGCGAGGGTTTTGTTGGCCGCCTGCCAGTCTTCACCGCGCAGGGCCTGCATCAGATTCATGATGCCCTGTTCGAGGGCATAGCCGGCGCGTTGCGCCACGCGGTCGCATTGGCTGGCAGCGGAAGCGTTGTTGAGTTCTTCGCGCAATTCGTTGGCCAGAGGATTGGCCGCCACTTCATCCTTGAATGTCTTTTCGTTGACCAGAAGCCAGTAACGCCCGCGCCGCAAAGGATCGCGCAGCGTCTCATAAGCCTCGTTCAAAATCTCAAGCTGCTTGACGGCATGGCCGCGTTCGCCGACGCCGCGAATGAGGAAACGCTGCGGGTCGAGCGTGCGGCTCAACGCGGCATATTGCCGTTCCAGCAATTCGATATCGATATCGATGCGGCGTTCCAGACCGAGGCGCGCGAAATGGTCAATGTCGCGCACCGGCTGAATGGTGCCGCAATGGTGGCAGAATAGGGCGCGGGTCGAAACCGGCTTCTGGCACAGCCAGCAATGGGAATCGCCGTTGGCCATTCCCACGAATTCATTCATTCCGATGACGTTGGACATTTTCTTTTTCTTTCCTTACGCGGCTTGTGATGGGCGCGCGGAACGGCGCGCACGTTCGTAGATTTCGCGCCACGCGTCGGCGCAACGTTCGATATCTGTCGCTTCGCTGTGCCAGCCGAGCGAGATGCGCAACGCACCTCCCGCCACATCGGCGTCATAGCCCATCGCCTTCAGCACATGCGATGCTTTCACTTTGCCGCTGGAACAGGCCGATCCGGCGCTGACCGCCACGCCCGACAAATCCATGGAGGCAACCTGCGTTTCGCTTTTCATGCCGATCAGCGCAATCGACAGAGTGTTGGCAACGCGCGGTGCATCCTGCCCGGCCACAACCGCGTCTTCGCCCGCGATATGTTGCAACCGGATTTGCAACTGGTCGCGCAGGGCCGCGAGGCGCGGCATATCCAGAAGATCGTCGGCGGCCAGTAAGGCGGCGCAGCCAAAGCCGACAATGCCCGCAACATTTTCCGTGCCGGCGCGGCGGTTGCGTTCCTGGCCGCCGCCCTTGATGAGGTTTTTGAGAACGAGTCCGTCGCGCACGATGAGCGCGCCCATGCCCTGCGGCCCGCCGATTTTATGCGCGGAGAGCGTGAGCGCATCGACGCCGAGACCGGCAAAATCAATCGGCAGACGCCCGGCGGCCTGAATGGCGTCGCTATGCATGATGTGGCCGAATTTTTTGGCGAGCGCGGCGATTTCCGCGACCGGCTGAATGACTCCGGTTTCGTTATTGACCAGCATGACCGAAATCAGCGCGCCCTTCGGAACGTCGCGCAGGATTTCTTCCGCCGCATTCACATCGACAATGCCGTTGCGCGTTACCGGCAACCGCGTCTCGCCGGTGAAAGCCAGCACCGAGTCATGCTCGATGACCGACACAACGCGATTATCGAACGAACCGAGAATAAGATTGTTGGCTTCCGTCCCACCGCTGGTGAAAATCACCTGCGCGGGCTTCGCGCCCGCCAGAGCCGCGACATGCGCCCTCGCTTCATCGACCGAGCGCCGCGCAATCCGCCCATAGCGATGCACCGACGACGGGTTGCCATGGCGTTCCATGGCTTCCAGCATCGCGGCGCGAACCGCCGGTTTCATCACCGCGGTGGCGTTGGCATCGAGATAGATCATAATTTGAGGGGAAAGAAGGGGTTAGGGACTAGAGGGCTAACCGTGAAACTATTCTTTTGCCGGTCATCCCTCTAGCCCCTCCCTTTCTTAACTCTGCTTCTTCCCCCTGCTTCTCCTTTCTCCAACCCCTTGCATTACTTGCTTGAAATTAACCTTCCGGGTTGTGCTAGAATGCGTTCTCTTCCGCCTCCGGACTGCAAAAGAGGTGGGAATATAGCAGATTTTTGGACCTTTTGCAGCAACTAGGTGAATGGGATATGCCCGAAGTTCTTTTTGCCGGCCCCGCCGGACGTTTGGAAGGCCGCTATAGCCCCGGAAAATCGCCTATCGCGCCGATCGCGCTGGTTCTTCACCCGCATCCGCAGCATGGCGGCACCATGAACAACAAGGTTGTTTATGCACTTTACAACGCGTTTGCTGAACGCGATTTCGCCACTTTGCGCTTTAATTTCCGCGGCGTAGGCCGCAGCCAGGGTGCTTATGACCGTGGCGAAGGCGAACTTTCGGACGCCGCCGCCGCGCTCGACTGGCTCCAGACCATCAACCCCAACGCCCGCAGCGTCTGGGTCGGCGGATTTTCTTTCGGCGCATGGATCGGTATGCAATTGCTGATGCGCCGTCCGGAAATCGAGTCTTTCATCTCGATCGCGCCGCCCGCAAATATGCTCGATTTCAATTTCCTCGCCCCCTGCCCGGCTTCCGGCCAGATCATCCATGGCGAAGCCGACGAAATCGTGCCGGAACCTTTCGTCGCCAAGCTCGTGAACAAATTGTCGAGCCAGCGCGGCGTGAAGATCGATTACCGCGTCATTCCCGGCGCCAGCCATTTCTTCGCCGACCATCTGCCGGTGCTGACGGAATATGTCGAAGATTACCTCGACCTCGCTTTGTATCAGAGGCCGGTATCGCTGGCGGGCGCTGCGTAAGATCGAGTATTGCCAACGGTGGAAGCCGCGCAGATTATTTTGAGAATTTATAATTGTCGGAGATTATCGTGGCGGCCTTTAAAGCGCTGACGATCGGCGTTGCGGCTGCCACCGCTGCTATCGCCTCTGTTGCCTTTGCCTATGGCGCGCTGTCGGACAAACCCGATCCGACGGCCGCCGATATTTTCGGCGATCCGCTACAGGGCGATTTCATCCTCCATACCGTCGATACCAACGCCTTTGAACTGGCTGGCGAGAAACTGGCCGCCAATGATGCCGTGCGCATTCCGTATGCCGAAGAATTGTCGCGCCTTTGGGCAAGCCCCGCCGATGCCCTGCGCGATTATGTCTGCCAAAATTCCGTGCGTCTCGAAGCTTTGCGCGCCAGCACGGTTCCCGCCGATACCGTTATCGCCGCTTTCTGCAGCCGCGATCTTGCCAACCTGCAGCTCCGTGATGGCGATTTCGCGTTGATGAAGACATATCACGAAGATCAGATCGCCAAAATCGTCGCGCGCTATGGCGATGCCCGTTCGCCCCAGGCGGCTTTGGCCAAAGAGGCCGCATTACAGGCCAGCGCCGCAGACTATGCCGCCGCGCGGCTTGGCCCCGAGAAAATATACGAAAATAGCCTCTACACCGATTTTGCCATGACGTTTCCCTCAGGCGTCGGTGAGACGTTTACGGCCGATAAAGGCCGGCCCCTGCTAAGCGGCGCCTCGGCTTATGGCGAAATATGCGGCAATCCATGGGCGCTTTATTCTATCGATGTCGGGGTTGGGCTGCTCGACCGCAAGCTGGTCGATTTCTGTACTGCCGGGCGCGAAGTGGCCATGAATTTCTCCGGCGATCTCGCCGCAGCGCAGGTTGCCTATGACGATCTGTTCAAAAAGACTTTTAGGGACGTCGCGAGCGGGATCGGCGTTTCGTTCGATATACCGCCAGCGCCCGCGCCGGTTCCTGTCGATGCGTCGGGAAAAATCGGCCGCTTTTACGTTACGCCCAGCGTGCCGTCGCAGCTGGTTCCGCTTGCCGGGATCAAGGTTTCAGCGCAGCCTCGATAGCACGCGTTACCGTCTCCATACCGGTCATGCCGTCGACGGATTTCAACAAGCCCTTGGCCTTGTAATGCGGCAAAATCGGCGCGGTCTGATCGTTGAACGCCTTAAGGCGGGTTTTCATCGTTTCGGCATTGTCGTCGGGGCGGCGCGTGAATTCGTGATTGCCGCAGACATCGCAGGTGCCCGCCACTTTCGTGGGCTTGAATTTGTCGTGATAGCCGGCGCCGCATTTGGCGCAGGTGTAACGGCCCGACACGCGCTCGATCAGCGCGGCTTCATCGACTTTGAGTTCGATTACGGCGTTGAGTTTCTTGCCCTGCTCGGCCAGCATGTTGTCCAACGCTTCGGCCTGCGGCACCGTGCGCGGAAATCCGTCGAGGATGAAGCCTTTGCCGCAATCCGGCTGGGCGATCCGCTCCTTGATGAGACCGATCATGATATCGTCCGATACCAGCTTGCCCGCATCCATCAGGCTTTTGGCCTGCAATCCTAACGGCTGCTGCGCCTTGATCGAAGCGCGCAGCATGTCGCCGGTCGAAAGCTGGATCATGCCGTATTTTTCTTCGAGGATATGCGCCTGCGTGCCTTTGCCTGCGCCGGGAGGGCCGATCAATATGATATTCATGCGGTATAGCCGTGTTGGGGTTAGGGGCCGCGGTAAGCGTTGATTAACTGCGTAGCTTGGACTTCTTGATCAGGCCTTCATATTGATGGGCGATAAGATGCGATTGGATGCGCGAGATGGTGTCGATGGTCACGCTGACCACGATCAGGATCGAGGTGCCGCCGAGATAGAACGGAATAGCGCCCCTGCTCATCAAAAATTCCGGCAGCAGGCAGATGGCCACCAGATAGGCCGCGCCCAGAACGGTGAGGCGCGTCAGCACATAATCGAAATAATCGGCGGTGTTCTTGCCGGGGCGGATGCCGGGCACGAAGCCGCCGTATTTTTTCAGATTGTCGGCGGTTTCAACCGGGTTGAAAACGACGGCGGTATAGAAGAACGCGAAGAAGACGATCAGCGCGACATACAGCAGGAGGTAGAGCGGCCCGCCGCGGCCGAGCAGCGTGGTGAGGGTCGACAGGATGCCGTTGGAGGCGGCGCCTTGAGCAAAATTGGCGACCGTCGTCGGCAGCAGCAGCAGCGACGAGGCGAAAATCGGCGGAATGACGCCCGAGGTGTTGATCTTCAAAGGCAGATGCGAAGCCTCGCCGCCGAACATCTTGTTGCCGACCTGGCGTTTCGGATATTGCACCAGAATGCGGC